>CAYNRF010000001.1:0-2114 GCA_964399525.1 uncultured Phycisphaeraceae bacterium
GCCGCCCTGGGACAGGAAGAAGTCCGACTCGGTGCGACCCGAGTTGTGATTCAGGATGGCGTCGATGGCGACCTCGGCGTTGGCCCGCTGGAGTTCACGCACCATGGCCCGGAAGGTCGCTTCGGTGCCGTAGGTCGTGCGAGCCCGGTTGGGGGCGTTCGTGAACAACGGGGGTTTGCCCAGATCGAACCGGTCGAACGGGTCGTACCCGGGGCTGTGGAACGCGGCGGTTTTGGAAGGGGGGGGCAGCCACACGGCGTTGTAGCCCGCCAGGAAGAAGTCGGGCACCCGTCGCTCGATGCGGTCCCACTCGGTCTCGAACCACTGCAGGTAGTTCTGATTGTTCTGGGCCAGGGCCGGGGACGACAGGCCCGCGGCCATGGCCAGACCCAGAGACATCACGGCACGGGCGGATCGTGTCTTCAAACGCATCTTGGCTCCCTCATTCGACCGCCCGCTGGGGCGAACGTATTCTCATTATGCCACAGGCCCCGGGATCTGTGAACCTTCTTTCGCGGGATTCTGTTCGGCGGGATGCCGATTTTTGGGCCCCCGGCCGGGTCAAGTCCGCGAATCGGGGCGGCGGAGGGGCCGAAAACCGGATACAGTCCGCGAAAGTACATCCCCGGAGACGGGGTGTTCTGAGGGAGCCCGACATGCTGGATCATGCGAAGATCGTCCCGGCCGCGGTGGTGGCCTCGTGTGTGATGTGCTGGACCATGCCTGTTTCCGCCCAGATCGTGGCCGAACGCATCGGCGACGGGATCGTGCGCTTCGATGCGTCGCGCGGGGCGGCGGAGGCGCGTCGTCCCTCGTTCGCTCTCCGCGAGCAGTTCGAGGGTCGCGGCAGCGTGCGACCCGACACGCAGCGGGTCCGTCCGGAGTTCTCGGTCGACCCCGCGACCGGGCGCTTCGTGGCGTCGATCGCCACGGAGCCCGGCACGAGCCTGTACGGCACGGGGCAGGCGGCCGGGGCCCTTCTGCGCAACGGGCAGGTGACCGAGGCGTGGAACTTCGACGCCTTCGGCTACGGGCTCGGTGACCCCAACCTGTACACCGCCCACCCGTGGGTGCTGGCGGTGCGGCCGGACGGCACCGCGTTCGGCGTGCTGGCGGACACCACGGAACGGTGCGAGATGGACCTGCGCGGCGGCATCGCCTTCCGCGCGCCCAACTACCAGTTCCCGCTCATCGTGATCGAGGGCGACTCGCCGCAGGAGGTCATGAAGGGGCTGGGACGCCTGACCGGCACGATCGAGATGCCTCCGAAATGGGCGGTCGGGTATCACCAGTGCCGCTACTCGTACAACCCCGATTCACGCGTGCGCGAGGTGGCGCAGGAGTTCCGCGACCGCAAGCTGCCGGCCGACGTGATCTGGATGGACATCGATTACATGGATGAATACCGGGTCTTCACCTTCGACCCGGAGCAGTTCCCCGATCCGCAGGGGCTCAACGACTGGCTCCGCGACCGCGGCTGGGCCAACGTGTGGATGATCAACCCCGGCGTGAAGCGGGAAGACGGGTTCTTCATCTACGAGTCGGGCACCGAGAACGACGTGTGGGTGCGCAACGCCGCGGGCGAGGTGTACACGGGCGAGGTGTGGCCGGGCGTGTGCGTGTTCCCCGACTATTTCCGGGCCGACGTGCGGACGTGGTGGTCCGGGCTGTACAAGGACTTCATCGACCTGGGCATCGACGGCGTGTGGAACGACATGAACGAGCCGGCGATCTTCAACGTCGCCTCCAAGACGATGCCCGAGGACAACCGCCACGAGGCCGACCCCGAGCTGGGCGGGCCCGGCGACCACGCCCGCTACCACAACGTCTACGGGATGATGATGCTCAAGGCGACCCGCGAGGGCGTGATGGCGGCCAACCCCGACAAGCGTCCGTTCGTGCTGAGCCGGGCCAACTACATCGGCGGGCACCGGTACGGCGCGACCTGGACGGGCGACAACAGCGCCAACTGGGCCCACCTGGAGATGGCGATCCCGATGACGCTCAACCTGGGGCTCTCGGGCCAGCCGTTCGCCGGCCCGGACATCGGCGGGTTCGCGTACAACGGCGACGGCGAGCTGTTCGCGCGGTGGATGGGGTACGGCGCGCTGCTG
>CAYNRF010000001.1:2124-50844 GCA_964399525.1 uncultured Phycisphaeraceae bacterium
GGGGTTTGTCTGCTGCTGCCGTTCAGCCGCGGGCACACGGCCAAGGGCAACATCGACAAGGAGCCCTGGTCCTTCGGCCCGGAGGTCGAGGCCACCAGCCGCCGCGCCCTCGAGCGCCGCTACCGGCTGATGCCGCACATCTACACGCAGTTCTGGATCAGCCACCAGACCGGCCTGCCCATCGCGGCTCCGTCCTTCTTCGCCGATCCGACCGACCCCGCGCTGCGCAGCGAGGATGACTCGTTCCTGGTCGGCGACAGCCTGCTGGTGGCCGCCCGGGTGACGCCCGAGGCCGACCGCGTGGCCGTGCTGCCGCGACCGGTGGACGGCGTGGCGTGGGCCCGGTTCGATTTCCCCTCGTTCGACGGTGGGCGGGACAGCAAGGACATCCACCAGCCCGACCTGTACATCCGGCCGGGCTCGATCATCACCGCGGCGCCCGTGACCCAGCACTTCGGCGACCGCCCGGATTCCCGGGACGAACTGCACCTGATCGTCCACCTCGGGGCCGACGGGACGGCCGAGGGCGTGCTCTATGAGGACGAGGGCGACGGCTGGGGCTTCCGGGACGGGGAGTACCTGCTGACCACCTACGAGGCCCGGACGCGTCGCGACGGCTCGGTCGCGATCGGCATCAAGTCCGAAGAGGGCCGGATGCAGCGGCCTTCCCGGGCGGTGTATGTCCGATTGATCGACGGGGATCAGGAGCGGGAGATCTGGGGCGTGGACGGCGAAGAGATCGTCGTGCTGCGTCCCTGACGCCGGCCGCCTCGGCACGGCGGCCATCGCGCGTCCCGAACCATGCGTGCGGACGCCCCGGCTCAGGCCGGGGCGTTTTCGTGACGGGCTGATTCGCGGGTCGCGAGGGTGAGGATGTTCTTCTGGGTCATGGCGGGGCCGGTCAGTTCGCCCTGGATGCGGCCCTGCGCCATCACGAGGATGCGGTCGGACAAGGCCAGCAGCTCGGGCATCTCGCTGGAGACCAGCAGCACGGCCAGGCCGGCCGCGGCGGCTTCCTGAACGAGGCGGTAGACCTCGGCCTTGGTGCCGATGTCGATGCCGCGGGTGGGCTCGTCGAGCAGCAGGACCCGTGTGCCGTCGCGCATCCAGCGGGCGATCAGCAGTTTCTGCTGGTTGCCGCCCGACAGCTCGCCCGGGACCGTGCGGCGGACAGTGGCGGTCTTGATCTGGAACCGGGCGACGCGGCCGACGACCTCGGCCAGCTCGGCCCGCAGATCGCGGATGCCGCCGCGGGCCAGATCGGGCATGATGGGGGCCAGGATGTTCTCGTCGATGGCCAGGTTGAAGAACAGCCCCTGCTGGCGGCGGTCCTCGGGCACGTAGCCCATGCCGGCGGTGATGGCGGCCCGGGGGCCGGTGCGCGGCACGGTGTGCCCGTTGACCTCGACGGTGCCGCCGGCGCGCGGGTCAAGGCCGAAGACGGCGTCGAGCAGCTCGGAGCGGCCCGCGCCGACGAGGCCGCCGATGCCGAGAATTTCCCCGGAGCGGACCTCGAACGAGGCGTGCTCGACCCGGCCGGGGGAGTGCAGGTCCGTGACCCGCAGATACACGGGCGCGTCGGCGCGGACCTCGTGCCCGGGGCCGGCCATGTCGGCCATGGCGTCCTCGGCCTTGGCGCCCGGGGTGGACAGGCGCCGGCCGATCATCTGCTCGACGAGCGTGGGCTCGTCGATGTTCTTGACCACGGAGGTGGCGACGAACCTGCCGTCACGCAGCACGCTGACGCGGTCGCAGCAGGCGAAGATCTCGCTCAACCGGTGGGAGACATAGATGATCGTCACGCCGGCGGCGGCCAGATCCCGGGCGATGGCGAGCAGGCGGTCGGTCTCGTGGATGGACAGCGAGCTGGTCGGCTCGTCAAAGACGATGACCTTGGCGCCGCCGTGCGGGCCGTCCTCGTCGAGTGCGGCGGCGATCTGGCAGATCTGCCGGTGGCCCGGGCTGAGCAGGCCGAGGGGCTTGCGGACATCAATGGAAGGTTCGATCCGGTGGACCAGGCGGGCGGCGCGTTCCTCCATCGCCCGGAAGTCGACGGACAGGCCCTTGCGGGGGATGGCGTGCAGGCAGAGGTTCTCGGCCACCGAGAGGTTGGGGCACTGGGCCAGTTCCTGGTGGACGATGCGCACGCCCGCGGCGAAGGCGTCGTCCAGTGAGCCGGGGGTCAGGGTGCGGCCGTCGATGGTGACCGCGCCGGCGTCCTGCTTGTGCAGGCCGGCGATGACCTTGCCCAGGGTGCTCTTGCCCGCGCCGTTCTCGCCCATCAGGGCGTGGACCTCGCCCTTGAAGAACTCCACGCTCACATCGTCGAGCGCCTGGGTGATGCCGAAGCGCTTGGAGATGTGCTCGGCGCGGAGGAGGACGGGATGGGGGGAGGGACTGGCCACTAGCCACTTGCCATTTGGGAACAGGATGGAAAAGGGGAGGTTCGCATTCTTAAAGAGTTGTTCCCATTCTGAACCCCAGTTGCCAGCGGCAGATGATCAATGACGGGTGGCTAGTGGCTAGTGGCTAGTCGCCAGTCCCTTCCTCACTCAGTTGTTTCCCAGCCAGAGCTTCCAGTTCTCGCCGAAGGCCTCGACGTTGTCGGGGGTGACGACGTCGAAGGTGGCGTAGACGAACTCGGACTCGGGGCTGCGGTCGAAGTGGAGCTTGTTCACGATCATCTCGACGGACTTCTCGCCCCAGCCGAAGTAGGGCTGGCCGACGAGGACCTGGACCTGGCCCTTGCGGACGTACTCGAGGGGCAGAGGGAGGGGGTCCATGGAGACGACCTTGGCGTTCTGGTAGATGCCGTCGAGGGCGTTGTCGGTGTAGAGGGGCCAGCCGCCGACGAGGGCCCAGCCGGTGATGTCGGGGTTGGCGGTCTGGACCTGCTGCATCTTGGCGGCGGCCTCGGTGGCGGTCTCGGGGGTGAAGTTGTAGACGTTCTTGATGGTGATGCCGGGGAACTCGGCGGCGGCCTGCTGCACGCCGCGGACGCGGTTGCCCAGGTTGACGGCGGCGGGGTTGCCGGTCAGGACGGCGACGGTGCCCTGGCCGCCCATGACCTCGGCCAGCTGACGCATCACTTCCATGCCGGCCTGGGTGTCGTCCACGCCGTAGTAGGCCATGCGGCCGGATTCGGGGGCGTCGGAGTCGAAGGTGACGACGACGATGCCCTTCTCCACGGCCGCCTTGAGGGCGCTGTTGAGGATGTTGGCGTCGGTCACGGAGATGGCGATGCCGTCGACGCCGGAGGCGACGAGCTGCTCGACGTACTGGGCCTGGAGCTGGGCGTCTTCCTGCGGGGGCGTGTTCCACTGGACGCGGACATTCACGCCGAGCTCATCGCTGAGGCGCTGGCCGGCGGCCTCGGCGCCGGTGCGGGCGGCCTGGAAGACGGGGTTGGCGTTGCTCTTGGCGATCACGCCGATGGTGTAGGTGGTATCGGCGGCGGTGGGGGCGTTCCCGCCGGGGGCGGCGGCCGGGGACTCGCTGGCCTTCTTGCAGCCGGTGGCGGCCAGGGCGGCGGCGAGCAGGAGGGCGGGGGTCAGGCGGGTGGTGTGCATGGAAGGTCTCCCGGAGAGGGGGTGGTTCGTTCGGATCGGAGGATATCAGCCCTTGCGGGCGGCGAGACGCTGCTTGGTCTGGTCGACCACGACGGCCACGATGATGGCCGCGCCCATGACGATCTGGTTGTAGTTGGGATCCACGCCCAGGATGATCATGGCGTTGTTGATGAGCTGGATGACGATGGCGCCGAGAACGGCCCCGATGGCCGTGCCGCGACCGCCCATCAGCGAGGCGCCCCCGATGACCGTGGCGGCGATGACCTGCAGTTCGTAGGCCTGGCCGGCGTTGGTCTCGGCGGCCCCGTAGTACCCGATGGCCGCGCACGCGGACAGGCCGGCCAGAGCCCCCACGATGGTGTAGACGATGATCTTGACGCGGCCGACGGGGATGCCCGCGTACCGGGCGGCGGTCTCGTTGCCGCCGATGGCAAAGACCCGCCGCCCGAACACCGTGCGGGCCAGGACGAACCAGCCGGCGACGGCCACGAGCAGCATCAGGATGACCGGCACCGGCTGGACCCCGGCGATCTCGGCCTTGAAGAACCCCGAGGTGAAGGAGTTGGGGAACCCGCCGATCGACTGCGTGTTGCGGATCTCGCTGGGCAGGACGAGCGTCAGACCGCGCAGCGCCGCCATCATGCCCAGCGTGATCACGAACGGGTGGACGCGCAGCCCCACGGTCATCGAGCCGTTGGCCAGCCCGCACAGCGCGCCGACGCTCACGCAGACCAGGACGCCCACGGGGATGCTGATCAGCCAGCCCGCGTCGGGCGGCAGGGACGACATCGCCATGGCGCCGACGATCGCCGAGAGCCCGTAGATCGAACCGACCGACAGGTCGATGCCCGCCAGGATGATGACGGCGGTCATGCCCACGGCCATGATGGCGATGAAACTGGCGTCCTTGGCCACGAGCACGAGGTTCGACCGGTTGAGGAACGCGTTGGAGGTCTGCTGCCCGAACAGGGTTCTGCGGGCCGATTCATAGCGCCATCCGTCGGCGGCCCGGTAGGTGGTCGAGGAGCCGTCCGGGCCGGTGACCTGGAACCCGCTGATCTCGGTGCGGGCCAGGGTGCCCGGCTCGCGGGGCTGGCCCTCGAGATCGAGCACGGTGATGACCGCGTCGGGCGCGATCTGGACGGGGATGTTGCGCTTGATGGGATTGAGCGCGCCGTAGACGGTCAGGCCCAGGCCCATCAGCAGGATGACGAGCACCAGCCCCGATTCCTGATGCCCGAAGAGGCCGGCGAGCCGCCGGCGATTGGAGCCCGGTTGTCCTTGGCGGGAGGCGGAGAGATCGGTCCCGGTGCCTTCCTGGGGGGGCCGGGCTGGCGCGTGGTTCGGCGCCCGCGGGTCGTCGCCCCGGCCCGGCCTGCACGGGCCGACTCGATCAGTCGATCACCTGCATGAAGCGGCTGCGGTTGCGGATGAAGAGATTGATGCTCTTCGACTCGCGGCGCAGCTCGTCGCGGAGATCCTCGGACAGGCTGGGATCGTTGGGATCGGCGAAGAACGTCCGCTGCGGGTTGCGCTCGACGAACTCGACATGGCCGTCGGAGAACACGAAGTAGCCGCCGCGATCGCCGTGGTTGTCCCGCTTGCTGTAGCCGGTCACCGGGTTGAAACCGACCTCGTCCAGCACGCTCTGGGGTTCGGAGCCGGGCTGGCTGGTCTGCCAGCGGTAGCCGAAGAACGCGTTGGTCGAGATGTCGTTCGTGACGGTCTCGTCGCCCCAGATCACGGGCGGCACGAGGATGGCGCTCTCGTCGGACTTCAGGCCGGCGAAATACAGGTAGCTGATGTTGTACCCGACGACATCGCGTTCCGCGGCGGGCGCCTGCGGGATCTTGGGCCCGGTGCCGTTGGGGTCTCTCGTGGCCCAGCGCCGCAGGTTCAGCGCCGTGCGGCCGAAGTACCAGTCTTCGCGGTCGTTCGGACAGACGAGCGCGCCCAGCGAGTCGAGGTATCCGCGCATGAGCGGGACATCGCTGCCGTTGGGGTAGTA
Source organism: uncultured Phycisphaeraceae bacterium (assembly GCA_964399525.1). Lineage (GTDB taxonomy): Bacteria > Planctomycetota > Phycisphaerae > Phycisphaerales > UBA1924 > UBA6054. The sequence continues at coordinate 7,702 of CAYNRF010000001.1, forward strand.
GCCGATGCCGCCGTTGGGCAGGCCCGGCAGGGGGGAGCCGAAGTAGCCCACATCGCTGTTGGGAGAGGGGGCCGCGCCGGTCCAGATCCCGGATCCGACCTGGATCGTGCTGAACAGGCCCGCGACGCCGCCGAATGCGTGCTGGTTGTCGATCGTGGTTTCCCGCGGGGGCCGCGGCTGGCTGGCGCTGATGCCCGCCGGCAGGACGGGGAACCACCCCTTGAAGTCGTTGGCGTACAGCAGGAAGCCGGTCCCCATGCCGCGCTGGTTCGACTGGCACACCAGATCCCGGGCCGTGATCCGTGCCTTGCCGATGGCCGGCAGCAGGATCCCGATGAGCAACGCGATGATCGCGATGACCACGAGCAGTTCAATCAGCGTGAAAGCGCCTTCGCGGCGGCCCGCGCGGTACCGTATCGACATGGTTCCCTCAATGCCGGTCAGACCGGCCTCATGCAGTGCGGCCGCTGGGCGGCCTCGTCCCTCAACGAGAGTCTAACGGAAAATCCCTCCCGAGGTCAACCGAATGTGCTTTCGTACTTTGACAGTTGCGCTGGTCGCCCTTTTTTCGGTGGTTGGGGCCGAGGCCCGTGGACGGGGCGATGTCTCCGTGGTGGTGGTGTCCCGAGATCCGGGCGTGCTCGAGGTGCGGGTCCCGCTGCTGGACTTGGCCCACGCGGCCGGCATGGCGATCCGCGTCGTCGGGACCGCGGAGCAGGGCGACGGGGGCGGATGGGCGGCGGTGCGGGCGGTCGGGGCCGAGGAGCCGGGGGTCGGGGGGGTCGGGGGGGTGGGGGTGGCCCGGGTCGTGGTCCCGGGGGGGTTGCGGGGATCGCGGACGGTGCGGCTGGAGATCCGAGCGGCGGGACCGGAGAGCGGCGGGGCGGGCCGGACCGTGGAGTTCGTGGTCGGCCAACCGACCGCGGCGGAGGTGCCGGACTGGTCCAAGGGACTGGTCTGGTATCAGGTTTTTCCTGAACGGTTCCGCAACGCCAACCCGGGCAACGACCCGTTCGGCTGGCACGCGACGACCGTGGCGTGGGACCAGCCGATCGATGCGGCGACGATCGAGGAGATCGAGCTGCAGTGGAACAGGCGGGCGGTGTCGCCGCGGTTCTTCTCGAACGATCCCGACCGGTGGTGGGGGGCGGCGGGGCAGGTGATCTTTGAGAAGCGCTACGGCGGGGACCTGCAAGGGGTGGTGGAGAAACTGGATGAACTGGCCGCGTTGGGGGTGACGGGGCTGTATCTGTGCCCGGTGTTCGAGGCGCGGTCGCTGCACAAATACGAGACGAGCGACCACCGGCATGTGGATCCGACGCTGGGGCATCCGGGGGTTCCCGGGCCGGAGGACCGGTCGGGCGAGGACCCGCTGGACGAGACGACCTGGGGCTGGGAGCCGGCGGACCGCTACCTGATCGACGTGCTGCTGCCCGAGGCCCGCAGGCGGGGGATGCGGGTGATCCTCGACGGCGTGTGGAACCACGTGGGCACGGACCATTTCGCGTTCCGGGATGTCCTGGAAAAGGGGCAGGAATCGGTGTACGCCGACTGGTTCCGCGTCAACTTCGACGAGGAAGGCCGGGTGATGTCGTACGAGGCGTGGGACCGGCCCAACGGCGGGCTGCCGGAGTTCCGCCAGACGCCCGAGGGCGATCTGGCGCCGGGGCCGAAGGCGCACATCGCGGCGGTGACAAGGCGGTGGATGGACCCCGACGGGGACGGGGATCCCAGCGACGGCATCGACGGCTGGCGGCTGGACGTGGCCCCGGACATCGGGCGGGTGTTCTGGAACGAGTGGCGCGGGCTGGTGCGGTCGATCAACCCGGAGGCGCTGCTGGTGGGGGAGATCTGGACGGACGCCGAGCTGTGGTTCAACGGCGTGGCGTTCGATGCGCAGATGAACTATCCGATGGCGTATCCGATCACGGACTGGCTGTCGCTGGCGCGGGACGACACGGACGCGGCCCGGTTCGCCGCCCGGGTGCACGCGGCGCTCAACCACCATCCGGCGCACGATCTGGCGCAGATGACGCTGATCGCCTCGCACGATACGGAGCGGGGGGCGTCGCTGATGCAGAACGATTTCCCCCGGCAGTTCGACAACGGGGCCACGCCGTGGTCGCAGGCCTACGACCGGGGCCCGGCGGGTGAGGAGGCCAAACGCCGGTTGCTGGCGGCGTTTGCCCTGCTGGCGGTGCTGCCGGGGTCGCCGATGGTGTACAACGGGGACGAGTTCGCGATGGCGGGGGCGGACGATCCGGACAACCGACGCCCGATCCCGTGGGCGGATCTGGGAGGCGGCGGGGAGGGGCTGGATCTGGCGTTCCGGGATCGGCTGGCCGCGATGCTGGCGTGGCGGGCGGAGCCGGTGGTGGGGGCCGTGCTGCGGTCCGGGGCGGTGCAGGTGGCGGCAGGTCCGGGTGATCAGGTGGTGGTGCGTCGGTGGCTCGGCGGGGTGATGGTGGAGGCGGCCATCGCCCGATCGGGGGAACCCGCTTTCGAGGAGTCCCCCTCGAATTGGGGTGTTTCGCGGGATCTTGGGGTGGAAGGGCCGGTTCGGCTGCGTGTGCTGGAGTGGGAAGGCGTCCGATAAATCGGCCCAAAGCTCGGTCGGAGGGGGCAAAATCAGCAGAGAAGTCTGGCGTTCGGAAACGAGTTTCGCTATCCTGAGAATCCTGTGGCATACTCCGCCCGTGGCGTGTGCCATGCAAGAGCAGGACGGCGGGAAGCCGCCGGCACGTTTGTGATGAGGGAGTTCCAAATGAAGATTCGCAGCATGGTTTCCGCGGCGTCCTTGTGCGCTGCGGCCGGGATGGTGGTTGCTCAGCCCACGACCGACGGCGTCTTCGACGCCGCGACCGAGGGCTCGTTCTACAGCGACATCATCTGGTTCAACAACGTCCCCACGGGGTTCGGCGACAACCAGGCCGGTGACTTCACCGGCGGCAACTTCGGCAACCCGCAGGACGTGGATACGGGCGTGGAGATCCGCATCCCGCTCGAGGCGCTCGGGCTCAGCGGCAACGAGACGATCCGGATCGCCGGGTGGGTGAACTCGGGTGACCGCACCTTCAAGAGCAACCAGATCATCGGCGCGCTGCCGATCGACACGGGCAACCTGGGCGGTGCGCAGGACTTCAACGCCGGCAACCTGGCCGGCACCACGCAGCACGTGCAGGTGAACCTGGGCTCGATCGCCAGCGGCACCCGCGTGCTGGACGGCGCCCTGGACGGCGGCGTGGCGGGCTCGTCCTACACCCGCGTGTTCCTCACGCAGAACTACACCGGCTTCGGCAACGAGACCGACGGCACGATCGACGGCTCGGGTCCCAACGGCGGCGGCTCCGAGATCAACGCCGTGTACCTGGCCAAGGACGCGGGCCACCTGTACATCTTCGTCGCGGGCAACCTCGAGACGAACGGCAACGGGCTGGACATCTACATCGACACCGGCGCGGGCGGGCTCGGCACGCTCGGCGGCCAGGGCGGCTCGGGCGGGTTCATCCCCGGCGGGCAGTCGGGCCTGGTGTTCGACACGGGCTTCAACGCGAGCCGGCTGATCTCCATCGACACCTTCGACGACGACGGCAACGGGCAGACCGTCAACGTGCCCCGCGCCTGGTACGGCAACCTGCTCGCGGGCACGGTTGACCTGGCGGGCAACATCGCCGGCTACGGCGCCGCCGGCGCCGGCACGGCCTCGGGTGGAGACATCGGCTTCCCGCCCATCGGCCTGGCCGTTGACAACTCGAACACCGAGGGCGTCGAGGGCAACCCGGCCGCTCCCACCCCCGTCGCGCCGGACGCCGACTGGGCGTACGGCTCCGAGCTCAACAACGTCCGTGCGTACATCGACGTGCCCAACAACCGGCTCCACGTGTTCGTCGCGGGCAACATGCAGGCCAACTACAACAAGCTGCAGCTGTTCTTCGACGCCCAGCCGGGCGGCCAGAACGTGATCCTCAACACGAACGTGGACATCTCGTTCAACGGCCTGAACAGCAACGCCGGCGTGGCGTTCGACACGGGCTTCGAGGCCGACTACTGGCTGAACATCAACAACGGCGTGGACGGCGGCACCAGCCAGCTCGTCCGCTTCACCGACGCCGCGACCCTGCGGACCAACGGCGCCAATCTGGACCCGTTCTTCGGCGTGATCACCGACTACGGCTCCTTCGACGGCGGCAACGCGGCGGACAACCCCGTGCTGCTGTTCGACGGGCCCCGCGTGGACGTCCAGGACGGCTCGCTGGGCAGCCTGTTCGCCCAGTACGCCCCGCGTCTGACGGCGGACAACCCGCTGGCCCCGATCCCCGAGCTGCTCCGCGTCGCGTTCAACAACTCGAACGTGGCGGGCGTGACCGATTCATCGGCCGACCCGGCCGCCGTGCAGGCCGTCAACACCGGCATCGAGATCTCCATCGACCTCGACGAGCTGGGCTGGGACGGTCAGCAGGACATCCTGATGGCCGGCTGGATCGCCAGCGCGGGCTTTGACTTCCTGTCCAATCAGGTCATCGGCGGTCTGCCCGACGGGTCCGCCAACATCGGCAGCCGCGACACCGACGGCGACGGGACCAACGACCTGGACTTCAACGCCATCGACGGCACCCAGTACGTCAACCTGAGCCAGCCGCCCGTGCAGCCCTGCCTGGCGGACTTCAACAACGACACGTTCGTGAACTTCTTCGACATCTCCGCCTTCATCGCGGCCTTCAACGCCCAGAACCCCAGCGCCGATATCGCCGCCCCCTTCGGCGTCTTCAACTTCTTCGACATCTCGACCTTCATCGCCGCCTACAACGCCGGCTGCCCCTGAGTCGGACGTGCTGATTCTCTGAAGCTGGAACCATGCTCCCAGGGCCGCCCGCGTCGACCAACGCGGGCGGCTTGTTTCTTGGGCGGGTATGATCTGCCGAACACGGAGAAACCCCATGCGAAACCTCTTGTCCCGCGCGATCGTCGCCTGCCTGACGCCCGGCCTGCTCGCCCTGCCGGCGTCGGCCGTCACCTCTGCGGAGCCCGACATGGTCCAGCCGGAACTGCTGCCCCAGGGCTTCGTGCTCGTGGTGGAGGATCTGTCCCGCACCGCCACCCCTGACCAGCCGATCTATCTCGCCTCGAGCATCAACGGCTGGAATCCGGCCGATCCCGACTATGTGCTCTCGCCGCGGTCGGACACGCGGTGGCAGATCGTGGTCGACAAGATCCCGGCCAACACCACCATCGCCTACAAGGTCACGATGGGCGGCTGGGACCGCGAGGAACTCGACGAGTCGGGCAGCTCGATCGCCAACCGGTCGCTGCCAAAGGTCGACCGCTCGAAGCTGGCCCCCGGCGAGCGTCCGGTGATCGAGATCCAGGTGCCCCAGTTCCGCATCCCGGCGCCGCTGGCCGACGTGGTGCGGCAGTCGGGTCCGTACCGCAGGCTCGAGGTGACCGGCGACGTGCGCCGTCTGCCCGTGCAGGGCGGGGCGGGCGGGGCGGAGGCGCTGACGCGGGATCTGCTGGTCTGGCTGCCCCCGGGATACGACGCTCCCGAGAACGCGGGCCGTTCGTATCCCGTGCTGTACCTGATGGACGGGCAGAATGTCTTCGAGGCGCTGCCGGGCCTGCCGGGAGAGTGGGGGGCGGACGAGACGGCGACGCGGCTGGTCGAAGCCGGTGAGATCAGACCGCTGATCATCGTGGGCGTGCCGCACGCGGGCGAGCACCGTCTGACCGAGTATCTCCCGTTCGGCTCGATCCAGGGCAACGAGGCGGCCGGGCCGGAGTTCCTCGGATGGGTGCGCCGTGAGGTCATGCCGCGGGTGGAGCGTGCGTTTCGCGTGGCCTCCGGGCCGGAGAACACGGGCATCGGCGGGGCCTCGCTGGGCGGGGCGATCTCGCTGTACGCGGCGACGCAGCACCCCGACGTGTTCGGCCGGGTGATCGTCGAGTCGCTGCCGCTGCTGCCGGACAACGGCAACGCGGCGCGGGCGTATCTGGACTCGGTCAGCGCCTGGCCGGGGAACGTGTTTGTCGGCATGGGCGGGCGCGAGGTCAGCAACGACGGGCGCGACGCCGAGCGCAACGCGATGTACCGGGCGTGGGCCGAGGAGCTGGACGCCCGCCTGGCGGCCGCCGGGCTCGGGGCGGACGCTCGGCGTCTGCGGATCGACGCCGAGGCCAACCACAACGAACTCGCTTGGGCCGCGCGGTTCCCGGAAGCCCTGGTCTTCCTGTTCCCCGCCGAGTGATTGATCCCGGATTTTCCAAGCTCCGACGCGTCCGGCCACCGGACGCGTTTTTTTCCGGGATCTGTTCACACCTTGATGACGATGTTCCTGCGCCAGAGCCACCAGCAGAAGAACCACCACATCGTCAGCCAGGTCAGCACGAAAACCCAGCCACCCCAGGCCATGGCCCACCACTCGCCGGCGCCGCGGAGCGCGGCCCAGTGCTGAACCCAGTTGATGAACCCGCCCGCCATGGCGCCGGCGTGGCCGTTGGGGTGGATGATCTGCCACTTGGCGAAGATGGTCTTGAAGGTGAACTCGGCGCCCATGTAGAGGGCCAGGGCGTTGAGGCCGTAGACGCGGAAGACGAAGCAGGTGGAGATCTTCCAGACGTCGGTGACGAGGTAGAACCCCGCGAGCAGCATGGCCCCGGTGCCCGCGGCCAGCAGGCAGTAACTGGGCGTGAAGATCCACTTGCTGAAGGGCTGCGTCAGCGGGCCGAGCGAGCCGCCGCCCTCGGGGCGATAACCGGCCTGCAGGAGGTACGACAACGCGGTGACGAGAACGCCGATGCCCAGCAGCATGCCCGCCCGACGAAGTTTGGGCCATTTCTCGCTGGTGATCAGTTCGGTGCACCAGCCGCCCATCACCGCGACCGCGGCCAGCGGGAGGAACTGCTGGGCCATGCCGAACCAGCCAACCACGAAGGCCCAGAACCGGGGCTCGCCGTTGGCGCGGAGGGTGGCCTTGGTGTGCTCGAGGTGGAGCAGGCGCTTGATGTCGTCGAGGTGGGTGAAGGTGCCAGGGCCGGTGAACTCGCCGCCGAGCACGCGGGGGGCGAGATTGGCGGCCTGCATCACGCCGCGGGCATAGTCGGCGGTGATGATCAGCGGCAGGGCGAGTTTGGCCAGCAGGATGGCGACCACGGCGGTGACCTGGGCCCAGCGCGGCATGAGGTAGATGCAGACCGCGACGAAGTAGCCCGCGCCGATGAGTTGCAGGATGTTCCAGCTGAACCAGTCCGTCCAGGTCAGGGCGCGGTCGTAGGCCGGGCTGGCGACGGTGAGCAGCACGCCGAGCAGGTAGATGATGAGTCCCCGTCGGGCCGCGGCGGCCACTTTGGCCCAGGCACTCATCGAACGACCACGCCCGGACTTCATGGAGAGCGGGATGGCGGCCCCGGCGATGAACAGGAACCACGGGAAGACCAGGTCGGTGAAGGTGGCGCCCTGCTCGGGGGCGTTCCAGTCGATGTGGAAGAACTGCGGGTGGAACACCTTCTGGTTCCAGGTCATGTTGACGAAGAGCATGGCGGCGATGTCGAAGCCGCGGAAGGCGTCGAGGCACAGCAGGCGTTCGCGCTTGGCAGGGGCTGCCGGTGCGGGAGGAGCGGGGGCCGAGGGGGGGGCGGAAGGGGCGGCGGGTTCGGAGGCGATGCGGCTCATCGGGCGGCCTCCGCGGGCAGGGGCACGGGCTGTTCGGCGAGGCCCGGAATGACCAGTTCGGCCGGGTGCTGGCGGGGGCGGAGCAGGGTGGCGCGGTCGGCGTCGACGAGCACCTCGGCCGGCAAGACCTGATCGTTGTAGGTGCTGGCCATGGTCATGCCGTAGGCCCCGGCGGTGAACACGGCCAGGCGGTCGCCGCGCCGGACCTCGGGCAGGTGGATGCCGCGGGCGAGGAAGTCGCCGGACTCGCAGACCGGGCCGACGACATCGCAGGGTTCGACGCCGGGAGTTGGGGGCTCGAAGCGGCGGCTCGGAGGTTCGAAGCCGGGTTCGACCGTGGTGGGCCAGATGAAGTGCTTCGCCCCGTACAGCGACGGACGGATGAGTGCGTTCATGCCGGCGTCGCAGATCACGAAGCGGCGGCCGCCCTGGCGTTTGACGTGGCGAACGGTGACCAGCAGGACACCCGCGTTGGCCATGATGGTGCGCCCAGGTTCGAGGGCGATGTGCACGCCGCGGGTGACGAGGGGGCGGAGACGCGGGATCATCGCCTCCGCGAAAGTGGTGAAGGGTGGCGTCTGGCCGGTCTCGTAGTCCGCGCCGATGCCGCCGCCGAGGTCGAGATGGGTGACGGTGGTGCCCTCGGACTCGACACGGTCGATCAACATGGCCAGGCGGTCGATGGCTTGGAGATAGGGGTCGGGCTTGTAGATGGGCGAGCCGAGGTGGACGTGGAAGCCGGCGATGGCGACATCCGGATGGCCGCGGAAGTCGGCGCAGAGAGCGATCGCCTGATCAGCGGGAACGCCAAACTTGTCGCCCGCGCGTCCGGTCGTGGTGTGGTCGTGGGCGCCGGCGTCGATGTCGGGGTTGAGCCGGATGGCGACCCGGGCCCGGACGCCGAGTTCGGCGGCCACGGCCGCGATGCGTTCGAGTTCCGAGCGGGACTCGGTGTTGAGCACGCCGACCGGGCCGCGGGCGGCGGGGTCACCGGCATCGAGTTCACCGGCCCGGCCGCGGAGCGGGCTGAACCGGCCGTCGAGGGCGGCGCGGATCTCCTCGTCCGACTTGCCCACGCCAGCGAAGACCACCTTGTCCATCGGGCAACCGGCCAGCCAGGCCCGCTCGAGTTCGATGCCGGAGACCACGTCCATGCCCATGCCCGCCCCGACCAGGCGGCGGAGGACGCCGAGGTTCGAGCAGGCCTTGACGGCGTAGCAGAGCAGCGGATCGACTTCGGCGAAGGCCGCCCGGAATCGTGTCACATGGTCGAGCATGGTCCGCTGGGAATAGACATACAGCGGCGTGCCGAGGGCGTCGGCCAGGGTGTCGGCGGCGATACCCTCCGCGTGGAGACGGCCCGAGATGTAATGGAAATGGTCCATGCGAGGGGGTTCGGAAGATTATAGAATATTCGCCCGCCACTGGAGCCTGCCATGAAGGTCGACGCCCAAATCTTCCGCCCCCGCTTCGAGACGCTGTGCCGGGAGGTGATCGGACCGGCGATCTATCCGGACGCCGAGCGGCTGGCGGTGGGGGCCTGGGGGACCGACGAGCGGTTCGCGATCGGCAAGGCCCGGGCGGCACGGTTCGAGCCGGTGGCGTTGCCGCACGCGTGGGGCCCGGCGTGGTCCACGGCCTGGTTCAAGTTGACGGGCAAGGTGCCGGAGCGGTTCGCGGGCAGGGCCGTGCACCTGCGGTTCGATCCTGGGACCGAGGCGACGGTCTGGGTCGGGAACGATCCCGTGCGGGGGTTGGATGAGAACCGCGATTCGGTGGATCTGGGCCTGGTGAATGTGGATAACTCGGCCGGAGCGTCGGTTGAGGTGCTGGTCGAGGCGGCGTGCAATCACCCGTTCGGCGATCAGGTGTTCACATGGGACAGCCGCGAGCGGGGGGAGAAGTGGCGGTCGGCCACGCCCGGGCTCGTGTCCCGGGCCGAGCTGGCGGTGTTCGACGAGACGGTCTGGCGGCTGCACCGGCGGATGCTGTTCGCGACGCAGCTGCTGGCGGAACTGGAGCCGGAGTCGGTCCGGGCCCAGGACCTGTACGCCTGCCTGCGGCACGCGGCGGACGCGGTGGACGACGCGGACGTGGCCGGGTCGGCGGCGGGAGCGTTGCGGACCCTCAACGAGGGGCTGGGCCGGTCGGCGGGCGGGTCGACGCCGCGGCTGGTCTGCGTGGCCCATGCACACATCGACACCGCCTGGCTGTGGACGCTGGCGGAGACGCGGCGGAAGGTGGTCCGGTCGTGGACGAACACGCTGGACCTGATGGACCGCGATCCGGCGCTGCACTTCATGTGCTCGCAGCCGCAGCAGTACAAGTGGCTGGAGTCGGACGCGCCGGCGGTGTTCGAACGGATCAGGAAGAGGGCGGCGGAGGGTCGGTGGGAGCCGGTCGGATCGATGTGGGTCGAGCCGGACGCGCTGGTGCCGTCGGGCGAATCGCTGATGCGGCAGATGCTGTACGGCGTGCGTTATTTTGAGTCGCGGTTCGGGGAGCATGGGCGACAGCGGATGGTCTATCTGCCGGACACCTTCGGCTTCCCGGCGTGCCTGCCGTCGATCATGCGGGCGTGCGGCGCGGACGTGTTCATCACGAACAAGATCTCGTGGAACCAGGCCAACACCTTCCCGCACACCTCGTTCCGCTGGCGGGGGATGGACGGGTCGGAGGTGCTGGCGCACAACACGCCGGGCGGGGACTACAACGCGACGCTGACGCCGAAGGAGTTGCGCAAGGCGACGGCCAACGTGCGGGGGCGGGATGCGGCCGGGCTGGCCGGGCCGGCGGTCGCGCTGCAGCCGTTCGGGTTCGGCGATGGCGGCGGGGGGCCGACGGCCGACATGCTCGAGCGGGCGCACGCGGCGGCGGATTGTGAGGGCCTGCCGCGGGCGGAGCTGGGGTCGGTGGCGGGGTTCCTGGACGCCCTGAAGCAGGAGGACGAGCGGGCGGGGGGTCTGCCGGCGTGGTCGGGTCCGCTGGACCTGGAGCTGCACCGCGGCGTGCTGACGACGCACGCGTGGCTCAAGCGGGCGAACCGGGCGGCGGAGCGTGAGCTGCGGGTGGCGGAGCTGCTGGCGTGCGGGAGCGCGGCCCCGGCGGCGGCCACGCAGGAGAAACTCGACGAGGCCTGGGAGCGGACGCTGCTCAATCAGTTCCACGACATCCTGCCGGGATCGTCGATCGGGCCGGTGTACGAAGATGCGCGCCGGGACCATGCCGAGATTTCGGCGATCGCGGCGGAAGTGCAGTCGGGGGCGGTGGTCCCGGGCGGTGAAACGTTCGTGTTGAACGCGGCAACGGACGGGCGGCGCGTCGTGGTTGAGGACGGGGGCACGCTGCGGCTGGTTGAAGCCGCGGCGTTCGGATTGCATCCCATGCAAGAGGTGCGTCCGGCCCATCCCGTGCGTGTCGAAGGCGCCCGGATCACCAACGGGCTGGTGTCGTTCGAGGTCGATGAGGCCGGACGGCTCGGCCATCTCGCGCACGCGGGCGGGGTCGATCTGGCGGCGGAGCGACCGCTCAACGAGCTGCGCCTGTACCGCGACCGGCCGATGAACTGGGACGCCTGGGATATCGATCTGGACTACGAGCGGAATCTGGCGTGGACCAACGACGCACCGGCCAAGGTCGAGATCCTGCGCGCGGACGCGTTGCGGGCCGAGGTGCGGGTGACCCATCGGATGGGCTCCTCGGCGTACACGCAGGTCTTCCGGCTGGACGCCGATTCGCCGGTGGTGGAGGTGCTCACCCAGATCGACTGGCGGGAGCGGCACCGGATGCTGCGGGTGGAGAGCACGCCGCCAGTGTCGTGCGAGCGGGTGACGGTGGGCACGCAGTTCGGGTTCGTGTCCCGGCCGACGCACCGGAACACGAGCTGGGACCGCTTCGCGTTCGAGTTTGCGTGCCATCGCTGGATGGATGCCGCGCAGCCCGGGCGGGGACTGGCGGTCCTCAGCGACGCGCTGTACGGGCGGTCGGCCCACGGAAGGACGCTCGGACTCTCGCTGCTGCGTTCGCCGACGCACCCGGATCCGCAGGCGGATCAGGGTGCGAACACGCTGCGGTATGGCTTCCTGCCGCACGCGGGCGACTGGCGGGCGGCCGATGTGGACCGGCACGCCGAGGCGTTCGGAGAGCCGGCGCGGGTGATCCGCGCGGGTTCAGGGATCGCGCCGGTGACGGTGCGGTGCGAGCAGGGCGGACGGGTTGAGATCGCGGCATTCAAGCGGGCGGCGGACGGGCCGGGTCGCGTGCTGCGGATCGTGGAGACCCGCGGGATGCACACGGGCGTCGATGTGGCATTCGCGTCGGCGTCGCGGCTTCGGCGGGTGGATGGGCTGGAGCGGGCGATCGCGGGTGAGGGGTGGCGGGATGGGGCGTCGGTGCGGGTGGAAGTGCGGCCGTTTGAGATTGTGACGTTGTTGGCGGAGTGAGCGGCTCGGCCCTGCGGGCCGACGGGGGGCTGAAAGCCCCCCGCTCCGAGGTCAGTTGTCCCATGGCCATTGGGTGGGCATGGATTGGTCCTCGGCCGCGGCGCGGAGGGCAGCGGTCGCGTCTGCGTCGTCGCAGATCGCGTGCGGCTCCGTCGCGTTGGTGACGCAGCGGGCCGCGGTCAGTCCGGCGGCTTCGCCGATGGCCCACTCGACCGGGTGCAGGCGGGTGCAGCCGTTGGCCACGTGGGAGACGCCCAGGGCCTTGCCGGCGCTGAGCAGGTTGCGGACACGCACGGGGACCAGCGCGCCCAGCGGGATCTGGAACGGGCACGCGGGCACATAGACGTTGTTGCGGCCCGCGGCGGACGGGTGCAGGTCGATCGGGTAATGACCGATGCCGATCGAATCCGTGAAGGACGCGCCGGCGCCGTAGCGGGTGACGTCCTGGTTCGGTCGGCCGTCGCGTTTGCGTTGCTCGGTGCCGACATGGACCTCGGTGAGCATGGTGCGGGCGCGGAGGCGGCGCGGTTCGCGGATGTAGGCGGCCATGGCGAAGCCGTCGGGCGTGCCGAGTTCGTCGCCGCGGAGTTTGAGCCCGGGATACCCGGTTCCGCCGTCATGGCGGGGCGCGTCGGTCTGCATCCAGTAGACGAGGCAGCGGGACTGTTCGCGGGCGGCTTCGCAGGCCTGGGCGCGGTCGGCTTTGGTCACGCCCAGCAGCGGGTGCAGCCAGTGGTCCATTTGGACCCAGTTGACGAGGCAGACGTCGGGGAACTGGGCCGCCTGGGCTTCGGTGTAGGCCGCGTGATCGACGATGCGTCGATACCGCCAGAGTTCCCACTGGCCCTGCTCGGGCTCGTCGGGCCAGGGGACCATCGGCAGGTGGCGGCCCTCACGCCCGGTGTGGGTGGGCACGGTCCAGCTGAACAAGGGGCCGGTCCACGGCGGGGCCATCTCCGGCACGAAGGAGCGCCAGAAGTCGTAGTCGGACGGCCGGGCAATGGTGTGGTTCTCGCCCGGGCGGTGTTCGAGCGCGAAGCACCAGGAGAAAGCCTGCTGGTCGCGTTCGTCGCATTCGACCCCCGCGCGGAGGTCGGTGCGGGCGTGGTGCTCGCCGAAGACGTGCTGGCCCTCGGCGCCGATGAGCGATTCGATACCGCCGAGGTCGAGGACGTCGCCGAGGTCGGTCGCATCGAGGACGAAGTCGGCCTCCACGGTCAGTTCCTCGCCGCCGGGACGGACGAAGGTGACGGCGGTGATGCGGTCGGCGTGGGTGTGGACCCGGTGCAGATCCCAGCCGGTGCGCAGATCGATCAGGCCGCGGACGTGCGGCTCGGAGAGCATGTCGCGGAGGACGCGTTCGATGACGCGGGGCTCGGCGCAGAGGCGACTGACCCAGCCGCGGCCGGGGTTCATGCGCGGATGGTCGCGGACCTCGGGAATCAGCGGGCGGCTGGCGCGGTACCAGGCGCGGACCTGCTCGCGCATGGCGGCGTAGGACCCGGTGCAGCCGCGGAAGCCGGCGGGGGCGCCCGGTCCGTCGCCTTCGACCCAGGGGTTTTCGTCGGGCGGGACTGCCTGGGCGGTGAGCTGGCCGCCGATCCAGGCGGTGGGTTCGACGACGACGCAACGGACGCCGTTGCGGGCGCAGGCAAGGGCGGCGGGGACACCGCCGCAGGTGGCGCCGACGATCAGGACCGGGGTGCGGATGGTGTCCAAGGGGGAATCAGCCTTTCACCGCGCCGCCGAAGAGTTCGGGCTTGAGCCAGCGCTGGACCGCGAGGAAGAAGACGATGATGGGCACGATGGCCAGAACGGACGCGGCGTAGGCCACGCGGGGATTCGTGGCGAAGACGCCGAGCATGCGGTTGATGGCCACGGGCAGCGTGAACTTGTCCTCGCTCTGCAGGATGATCAGCGGCCAGAGCAGGTCCGACCACGCGCCGATGACGCTGAACAGCGCGAGCAGGGCCAGCGACGGCATCGCCAGCGGCAGCATGACCGACCACCAGATCCGCAGCGAGCCCGCCCCGTCGATCCAGGCGGCTTCCTCGAGATCGCGGGGGATGGCCAGGAAGGCCTGGCGGCAGAGAAAGATGCCGAAGGCCGACACCGAGAACGGGATCACCGCCCCGGCCAGCGAGTCGTAGAGACCAAGCCCGGCGGCGATCTTGAACATCGGGACCACGATCACCTGCTCGGGGATCATGGTGGTGGCCAGCACCAGGACAAAGACGATGTCGCGGCCGCGGAAGCTGAGCCGGGCGAGGGGGTACGCGGCCAGGGCGGCCAGAAGCACGTTGAACCCGGCGCGGGCGAGTGTGACAAGCACCGAGTTGAAGGCGGCCAGGCCCAGCCCGCCCTCGCGGATGGCCTCTTCGAAGTTCTGCGTCGTCCACGGGCCGCTGAGGGTGTTGAGTTCGGCCTCGGTCGACTGGAAGGCGCCCACGACCAGCCAGATGGCCGGGCCGATCGCGAGCGTGACGAACAGGATCGCGGCGATCCAGGCGGTCAGGGTCCAGCCGGGGGCGCGTGCGGAAGTGTTCACGCGGCCTCCTTCCGGCCCGCGGAGAGGCGCAGGTTGATCAGACTGAAGACGAGGATGATGACGAAGAGCACCACGCCGGCGGCGCAGGCCGCGCCGAAGGCGCCCTGCTCGAAGGCGAGGTCGTAGATGTAGGGCACGGCGGTCTGCTGATCGACGGGCACCCCGCGGACGGTGACGAACAGCTCGTCGAAGACCTTCAGGGCCGAAATGGAGGAGATGACCGCGATCAGGGCGATGGTGGGGCGGAGGCTGGGCAGGGTGACGTGCACGAAGGTGCCCCAGGGGCCCGCGCCGTCGATGGCGGCGGCCTCCTTGGTGGAGGAGGGAACCTGCATCAGACCCGCCAGGAAAATCATCATGTAGAAACCGAAGCCCTTCCACGCCGTCACCATCATGGCGCTGATCAGCGTGAAGGGGTGCTCGGTGAGCCAGCGCACGCCGGTGGCGCCCGTCCATCCGAAGAGGGCAATGAGGGCCTGGTTCAGAAGTCCGTTGTCCTCGCTGAGCATCAGCCGCCAGGCGATGGCCGCGACGATCGTCGGGGTGACGACGGGAAGGAACAGGAGCACCCGCAGCGGTTTTCCGGCCCGGATGCCCGAGTCGATCACCAGCGCCGCCGCGAGCGAGAGCACGATCAGCGCCGGGGTGACCAGCAGGTAAATGAATGAGTTGGCGATCGCCCTCCAGAACACGCGGTCCGAGAGCAGCGCGGCGTAGTTGTCGAACCCGACGAACTCGGGCGCGGAGAAGGCCGAGTAGCGGGTGAACGAGTAGGAGACGACCTGCACGGCCGAGCCGAGGAAGAACACGCCGAGCACCAGCAGGGCCGGCGCGAGGAACAGCCACGGGGTCAGCGGCCGGTGGGCCCGCAGGGCGCTCATCGGTCAAGCTCCACGGCAACCGGCTCGGGGCGTGGCACGGCGTCGATCGACATGGGCGGGGACCCGGCCCGCGCGCGGGCGAGGTCGGACTCATCCAGGATCCTGTTCCAGTCGCGCTCGATGTCCTCCAGCACCCGCTCGACGGGGATCTCCGAGAGCAGGGCACGCTTGATGTGCTCGTTGAACGAGCGGCGGAGCGTCGGCCAGCACTCGAGGGCGGGGGTGAACGCCACGCCGTCCGCCAGCGCGGTGGCGACGATCGCACGGGCGATGCCGACCTTCTCGATGCCCGAGGCGGCCTCTTCCGGGGTCGGCCCGGCGAAGAACGGGTCGGCCAGCGAGGCGGGCGTGCTGGGGAGGATCGGCGCGAGCCGGCAGAAGGCCAGCTGGTTCTCCGGGCTGGTCAGAAACCACGCCAGCCGCGCGGCCAGGTCCGGGTGACGGGTCCGGGCGCTGACACAGACAGGCATCACGGCGATATGGGCCCGCCCGAGCGACCCGACGATCGGCTCGGAGACCTCCGTCCGGGCGTAGACCCGGGGCGAGGCGTCCTTGACCCGCCCAAGAAAGTTTGCTCCCGTGTTGAGCACGCCCACGCGCTCGTCCTGGTACACCTCGATGAGGTGCTCGAACCCGTTCGTCGCGGCCTGGCGCGGCATCGCCCCCGAGCGGTACAGGTCCACCCACGCCCGTGTCCACGACACGATGTCCGGGGAGGTCAGACTGGCCCGCAATCGGCCGTCCGCGCTGGTGACGAACGGCACCAGGCCGTCGGCGAGCATCATCACGGGCAGCTGCGAGTCCTGCCCGAGCGGCTGGGTGAACAGCGTGGCGCCCGTCCGCTCGAACAGGTCGGCGGCCTGGGCTCGCAGCGTCGGCCAGTCCGCGGCGACGGTGTCCGGGTCGACGCCCAGTTCCTCGAGCAGCCCCTCGTTGACGATCCGGGACTGGGTGGTCAGGTACCAGGGCAGGGCGTACAGCCCGTCCGAGAGCCGCCCGACCGAGAGAGCGCCGGCGTGGTAACGGGCCTCCGGGGAGCCCTCGAGCACCCCGCCGAGTTCAAGGAACGCGCCGGCGCCGGCGAACCGGGCGAACATCAGGTCCGACAGGTTGATCACATCGGGGGCGCGGTCCGCCGCGGCGGCGGCGATGAACTTGCGCTCCACCGCGCTGAAGGGCACGTCGACCCAGAGCACGCGCACGCCCGGGTGCTCCGACTCGAAGGCGTCGATCAGACCTTCCATATACGTGTTGAAGGTCGGGCGGAGCGACAGCGTCCACAGCTCCAGCGTGATGTCATCCTCGGCACGGTCCGCGCACGATCCCGCCGAGAAAAGCGAGAGGATCAGCATCACGCCGGTCAGGGCGCGGCAGAGCGGGGTCTTCATGAGCACAGCATCCCCGGAGAGCGGGCGGAACGCAACCGATCAGCCCCCGTTGTTCGGCTCTTCCTCGTCCAGGCGCCGGTCTGCATTCGACCAGATGGCCTTGAAGGTGCTCAGGCCGGTGTTCTGGTTGAACAGCTCCTGCGCATCGATGGACTCGACGTGATTGTCGACGAACACGAAGTTGGCCCGCCCCTTGAGGCCGAAGGGCTGATCGCTCCTCCGCGGGTGGCGGTAATAGGGCAGGTAGGACTGCGGGGTGGGCCGGGCGCCGCTGCCGCGGTCGTACGAGCCCGCCTCGGGGGCGCGGAGATCGCGGGTGCCGAACGCGTTGCCGGGGAAGTCGTTGACGCCCTGACCGCCGCCGAAGCGCTCGCCCGGACGGCCCTGGGCGCCGACGGCCGAGTTGGTGAACCAACGCCATTCGCCGTTGATCTGGACGCCCGAGACGCCCCAGGCCTCGGTCAGCAGGAAGGTCTTGCCCGGCTCGTTGGCCGTGGTGTCCGTGAAGCCGACCCCGCCCGTGCCGGTGCTGAAGTTGGCCGTGTTGATGCGGTTGTAGCGGTGGGTGCGGTAGTCGCTGGCCGTGCTCCCGGGGGCGAGTGAGATGCCGGCGGAGGCGTAGTAGTTCATGGTGTAGGAACGTTCGCCGTCCGGATGGTTCGGGCAGACGAACACGCCGCCGCCCGCTGTCTGCGAGATGGGGCTGTTGACGTCGTCGGCCTCGTTGCCGCCGAAGTCGGGCAGGTAGCTGCCGATGCGGGGGCGTTCGAACCAGTACACGCCCGGGTTGCCGTTCTCGTCCAGGCCCTCGTTGATGTTCGGCGGGAACTTGCCCTTCCAGTCGTTGGCGTACAGGATAAGCGCCTGTCCCAGCGAGCGGACGTTGGTCTGGCAGATCACGTCCCGGGCGGTGTCGCGGGCGCGGCCGATGGCCGGCAGCAGGATGCCGATCAGCAGCGCGATGATCGCGATGACCACCAGCAGTTCGATGAGGGTGAATGCGTGTCTTGTGCGGCTGCGGATCATGCTTTGACTCCTGCGGCGCGACGGGTGGTGACACGGCTTCCCTCTTCCGTGGCACGAGACGTCGATTCGCGGATGATAAGTTCGGCGTCGAGCGTGCGACGCGACGGCGGATTCCCGGTTTTGACCTGGGACAGAAGTTCACGGATGGCGGCCTTGCCGACCTCCACGAGCGGCTGGCGCATGGTGGTCAGCGCGGGCGAGAGATGGACCGCGCTGGGTGGGTCGTCGACGCCCACGAGCGAGACATCGCCGGGGATGCTCAGGCCGGCCCGGCTGGCGGCGGTGTACATGTTCAGCGCGAAGTAGTACCCCGCGGCGAACACGGCGGTGGGCGCGTCGGGCGCGGACAGCAGCGCGGCCGCCTGGGTCAGCCCGGTCTCGTCGAGCTGCCAGCCCGGGGAGGACAGCTCCGGGCACGCGTCCGCGTCGAGCCCGAGACGCCGGCAGGCCCGGCGGTAGCCCGCCAGGCGGTCGATGTTGTTGGTCAGGTCGGTCTGTCCGCCGACGAAGGCGATGCGCCTGTGCCCGAGGTCGAAGAGGTGGCGCACCGCCGACTCGGCCAGCGCCACGTTGTCGGTATCGACGCACCCGATGGTCGGCACATCGGTCCGCGCGCCGACCACCATGGTCGGCTGCCGTCCCATGTCGTTGAGCGTCGGGCGCCGGCCGAACCTGGGCGAGTGATCCAGCTGGGTCTTGTAGGGGTTGACGTAGAGGTATCCCTGGCACTCGTTGCGCCAGTCTTCCCCGTAGCGGAGCAGCACGATATCGGCGCCGATCTCCTCGGCCCCGCGGCGCACGCCCTCCATGATCTGTCCGTGGTACGAGTCGGCCAGCGACGCCTCGGTGTGGAACACGATCCCCACCCGCATGGTCGAAGTCCGGTGCGAGGGCTCGGCGTAGGACTCGTGCACGAACGTGCCGCGCCCCTGCCCGCGACGCAGTACGCCGGCGGCGACCAGTTCCTGCAGGGCCCGGTGCACGGTGACGAGCGATACTTCGAGCGTGTCGGACAGAGCCTTGGTGCTGGGGATGCGCTCGCCGGGCCCGAAGACCCCGCGGTCGACCGCGTCGCGCACGGCATCCCGGACGAGTTCGTAGAGCGGGCGTCCTGGCTCTCCCCGAACGGGTTGCAACTCGGGTCTGGTCGTCATGAACTCCGGATCGGGCCGTCGGGCCCGATCCGGCGAAAAGTCGGAGATATCAGCGGCGACGGCGGGCGGCCATCAGACCGGCCAGGCCCAGCAGGCCGGCGGCGCCGGGGGCGGGGACCTGGAAGATGTGGACGTTGCGGTTGGCGAAGTCGAGCACGGCCAGGGTGCCGGAGGCGGCATCCCAGGAGAAGTCGTACCAGCCGTTGCCGTCGGCGAGCGTCCCGCCGCCGATCAGGTCGAGCGACAGCGAGAGGCTGTTGCCGTTCAGATCCGTGACCTTCAGGACGTTGGCGGCGGACTGACCGAGGCCGTTGCCGGTGCGATCGTTCCAGATCACGAAGTCACCGAAGGCGGAGTTGTCGACGTAGGCGACGTTCTGGCCGGCGATGAAGGCGCCGTTCTCGTTGTTCTCAACGAGCAGCGTCGCGACGCCGGAGTTCGCGCCGGTGCGGGTCAGCAGGGTGACGTCGTTGGACCGACGGGCCACCATGTTGCCGTTGGCGGCGAAGTCCATGTCACGCCAGAACGAGCCCTGGAAGTCGGGGGTGATGATCATGCCGTTCTCGGGGGCCGAGTTGCCGAACACGTCGGCGCCGGTCTCGGTGTCCTGCAGGAAGCGGCGTCCCTGGCCGAAGGTGGTCCACGCCACGCCGGTGCCCTGGCCCTGGAAGCCCGAGTCGAACCCGACGCCGGAGCCGCCGCGGATGTTCTTGGCCCACAGCACGCCGTTGGTGGTGGTGTCGAACACCTGCAGACCCTGGGCGTCGGCCGCGCCATCGTCGTAGGCGGCGGCGAGGCGGTTGCCGGAGATGTCCAGGCCGGAGAAGCCGCGGGCGCCGGGGGTGCCGGAGATGAACTGCATCAGCTCGAAGCTGCCGTTGGAGTAGCGGGCCACGCCCGTGCCGGTCGCGGCGGCGCCGTTGAACCCGGCGGCGAAGAGGTCGGTGCCGTTCCAGGCGATGGCCGACACGTTGGTGCCGATGAACGTCGAGCTCTGGTCGTTGTTCAGCGCGAACAGGTCGATCCGCTGGATCTCCCGCATGCTGATCTGGGCCGAGGCCGTCCCGGCGATCCCGGCGAGCAACAGAATGCCGATCATGGTGTTCTTCATCTCATCTCTCCAAATCGATGTGCGAGACCATCCCTCACAATGGGTGCAGAGCATCCGGGCCTCGTCGGCTGCTCTCCGATCCTCATCTACGAAAACCGCGCGAGCGGGGTCGCGGGCCAAGAGGACCACTAATATTCTATAACAATCCGGGATGGTTGCACAAGAGCCTTCCCGACTTCGTGAGGGAAAATCTCGGCCGAGGCGAGTGAAAGTACTTTCTTTGTCCCGGCAGGCACGACCCGGGGGCTTCACGGACCTCCGGGCGTCACCTTATCGGATTTCGGGCACCGCCACCCAGGCGCCGTCCTGGGCGATCGAGCGGTTGCCCGCCTCCATCACGGCGACGTTTTCCACAATGTCGCGCAGCGGCGCCGGGGGCTCTCCACCTTCGAAGAACCGGACCATGCCGGCCACGAGGCGGGTGTAGACGGGGGCGAAGTCGACCACGAACTGCTGGACCCCCTTCTCCCCGTGCACGGTCGCGCCGAAGGCCCAGGACGCCCTGCGATCCATCCGGATCCGGACGTACCGGCCGTCCCGGTACTCCATGTCCAGCAGGTGGCGGTCCGGCATGGCGACGGCCGACACCCGCGCCACGCCCGCCCCTTGCCCGGAACGGCGGAAGATCGCGTCCACCATCTCGATCGAATGACACCCGTAGTGCCAGAGGTGCGGCATCATGTCCAGCAGTTCCCCGTTGCCGAACGCGTCGATCGCCACGATCGGTCCCAGCGCGGCGAAGTCGAGCTTCTCGATCTCCTCGACGAAACGCAGCGACGACGCGCTGTACGCCCGGGCATTGGCCGAGCGGGCCTTCTCCAGCAGCACCCGGGCCTGGTCCAGCGAGCAGGTCATCGGCTTGTCGATGTAGGTCGGCATGCCGCGATCGAGTGATGGGCTGGCCAGTTCGAGGTGCCGGTGACCGTTGATGTTCAGAACCATGACGCCATTGACCTTCGAGAGCAGCTCATCGATCGAGCCGACCTGCTGCGCCCCCAGTTCGATCGCGCGGGACTTCCAGGACTCGACATCCTTGCGGCTCTGCTCCGGGCCGTCGGGGTGCTGCCACTCGTGCTTGCCGGGGTCGAAGAAGTGCGTGACACGACAGGCGGTCCTGCCCGCGTCGTGCAACTCCTTGATGCGGCGGGTGAACTCGGGCAGGTGGGACGAGTCGATGCCGATGGCGCCGATGTTCATGACGGACGGTCTCCTGAGGGGGGCGATGCAGGGGTGTGGGGCCGGGGAACCGAAAGGTACTGGGGGATCTTGGAGATGATGGGGCGGCCGGCGAGGTTGGCAGTGGTGGGGTGGACGGGAGCGGGGGGCGGGGGGCGGGGGCGGGGGGGAGTGACCGGGACGGCTACCACTTCGGTGTGACCGGGGATCCGGAGGCGGCGCTCTGACGCTCGGCCTCGATGAGCCGGGTCACCGCCAGGGCATCGTCGAGGGTGGGCAGGCCGTCGCGGGGACCGCCCGCGGCCGCGGCCACCACGGCGCGGGCCTGCATGTCGTACCCGGACTCGGCCGGCAGCGGTGCAGGGGTCGCCTCGCCCCCCGCGTGCAAGGTCATCGCGGGGCTGCGTGAGGAGTCGAACGCGACGACGCCCCGTTCGAACTCGACCGTGAACGCCATGCGGAAGGGAAAGGACCGGTCGTTGAGCCAGCCGCCCTCGGTCTGGACGGCCGGGCCGCCCGCGTAGCACATCTGCGTGGCGATGTGGTGGTCGTCACCGATCGACCGGACGGAGTCGGGCCGGCCGAACAGCGACAGGGCGAAATCGGCGTCGTGCACGTGCAGATCGAAGATCGCGCCGCCGCTGCGGGCCGGGTCCGCGTAGAAGTCGCCGGCCCAGGCCGGGGGGGCTCCCAGGCGTTCGAAACGGGCGTGCACGACGCGGCCGTAACGTTCGTCGGCGATCATCGACCGCAGGTCCGACCAGCCGGGCCAATGGCGCACGCACATCGCCGGGACGCAGAGAAGGTCGGTCCGCGCCGCCCGCTCGGCGAGCATGCGGATCGGCGGGAGGGTGACGGCGACGGGCTTCTCGACCAGCACGTGCTTGCCCGCGTCGAGCGCCCGCAGCGCCAGATCCACGTGGGAATCCGTGTGGGTGCAGATGCTCACCAGATGGATGGATCGGTCGGCGAGCAGTGCTTCCGGCTCGGCGTACCCGGCGACCTCGGCCGGGTCGAACAGGCGGTCTTCGGCGGCGCCGGGCCCGATGTTGCCCGCCCCGGTCGCCCGGCCCGTCCGTCGGTCCGGGTCCCGGTCGCAGACGGCGCGGAGCACGCAGGGCGAACCCGAGGCCGCGGCCGCCAAATAGGCCCGGGTGTGGGTCTGGCCCATGAAACCCATGCCGATCACGCCGATGCCGATGGTGCCGCTCATGTGTGCTCGATCCATTCCACGGACGAACGGACCAGCGCCGCGGCGGTCCGGACATCCTCGACCCGCTGCTCGCCCGCCTCCCGCTCGATCACCAGGTCGCAGTCGCTCAGACGCTGGCGGACGATGGCAAAGAAACGCGCCCAGTCCACCGCGCCGGTCCCCGCCGGGACTTCCCGGCCCCAGCTCCCCGGGACCGGCGTGTACAGGGCGTCCTTGATGTGGATCTGCTCGACGCGCGGGGCGAGCTTGGTCAGCGCCTCGACCGGGTCGCCCATGTTGTACAGGATCATGTTGGCCGGATCGAAGTTGATGCCCACGGTGGGCCGGTCGAGCGCGTCGAGCGCTTCGAGCAGCGTGCCGGCGTCCTCCTGGCCCGTCTCCAGCGCCACGCGGACGCCGCAGCCGTGGAACACGTCCGCCAGATCCCGCAGGCGGTGGATCAGCTTGTCCCACTCCGGATCCTGGCGATCGTGGGGGATGAAGCCCGCGTGGAAGGTGACGAGGTTGACGCCGATGCGTGCCGCCAGCTCGGCGTCGCGTCGCGCCGCGGCCAGATTCTCGGGCCAGGTGCGGTCCGGGCGGACGCCGCCGGTCTCCCGGATGGTGTCGAGCGTGGAGTAGTCCTCTCCCGCGGTGGCCATCATGCCGGAGACGATCTCGATGCCGGCCCCGTCGAGCAGCGACACGGTTTCGATCTCGTCCCATTCACCGGTGCGCACCGGGTCGAGGGCCAGCTGCACGGCGGAGAGGCCGCACTGCCTGATCTTGGCCACGAGATCGCCCGGCGAGGTCGGGCGCAGCGACCACGAGCACACGCCCAGCGCCGCGCTCAACGCCCGGCTCCCGTCTGGGCGAGGGGCTTGATCTCCGCGGCGGACGCGGCCTCGTCCAGCGATCCGTCGGCGGCGCTGGGCTTCCAGGTCACGAACCCTTCGATGGCCTGGTACTCGGGCAGGCCCAGGGCGTCGTAGAGCTCGGCGGTGGCCCGGTTGCGATCCTCGGCCCGTTCCCAGAACTCTCGCGGGTCGTTGGGGCCCGGGAACAGAGCGCGGTCCTTCTGGCTCTGGTGCTTGAAGATCGCCATGCGCTTGCGGTCCACCTCGTCGGGCGACAGGGGCACCGCCATCTCGATGTCCTCGGCGCCCCATTCCTGCCACGCGCCGCGGTACAGCCACACGGTGCAGTCCTTCATCCACGCCTCGTCACGCAGCCGGTGCAGCGCCGTGGTGATCGCCGCCAGGCACACCCGGTGCGTTCCGTGCGGGTCGGACAGATCGCCCGCCGCGTAGACCTGATGGGGCTTGACGCTGCGCAGCAGGTCCGTCACGATCCGGATATCGTCCTCGCCCAGCGGCTTCTTCTTGACCTTGCCGGTCTCGTAGAAGGGCATGTCCAGGAAGTGGATGTTCTCCGCCTTGACGCCCGAGTACTTCGCGCCCGCGCGTGCCTCGGCCCGCCGGATCAGGCCCTTGATGGTCTGGATCTCGGCCGAGTCGACCTCGCCGGGCTCCTTGTCGCGGATGAAGTCCTGCACGCGACCGGTCAGCGCCGTGATCTGTTCGACCGCAATTCCCAAAGCGTTGGAGAGCTCCTGGGTAAAGTCGGCGAACTTGGCGGCTTCGTCGTCGAAGACGGCGATGTTGCCGCTGGTCTGGTAGGCGACGTGCACCTCGTGCCCCTGGTCGCACAGGCGGATGAAGGTGCCGCCCATCGAGATGACGTCGTCGTCGGGGTGCGGGCTGAACACGATCACCCGCTTGGGGAACACGTCGTCGGTCCGCGTGTCGTCGATGCCCTTGCCGGGGACGAACATCGGACGCCCCGGCTTGCCGCCGGGCCAGCCGGTGATGGTTTTCTGGAGGTTCTTGAACACCTCGATGTTCACCTGATACGCCCCGCCGCGCGCGGCGACCAGCTCCTGCAGTCCGTGCTCGTTGTAGTCCTCGTTGGTCAGCTTGAGGATGGGCTTCTTGAGCGAGCGCGCCAGCCAGATCACCGCCCGCTTGACGAGCCGGGCGTCCTCCCACGAATGGCCGAACCGCTTGACCGGGCCGAGCAGCCAGGGGGTCTTGAAGCGGGTCAGTTCCGCCGCGGCCGCCTCGTCGAGCACGAAGCGGGCGTTGGGATGCTCCTGGAGGAACGAGGCGGCGACCGTGTTGGTGATCTCGCCCTCGACCGCGCGGCGGACGATCGGCGCCTTGTGCTCGCCGAAGGCCATCAGCACCACCCGCTTGGCATCGAGGATGGAGCCCACACCCATGGTGATCGCCTGGTGCGGCACGTTCCACTCGCCGAAGAAGTCGCTGGCCGCGTCCATCCGCGTGACCTTGTCCAGCGTGATCAGGCGGGTGCGGCTGTCCTTGCTCGAGCCGGGCTCGTTGAAGCCGACGTGGCCCGTCCGGCCGATGCCCAGCAGCTGCAGGTCCAGACCGCCGGCATCAGCGATCGCCTTCTCGTAGCGCTCGCAGTACGCGTCGACATCGTCACGCGGGATCGTGCCGTCGGGCACGTGGGCGTTCTTCGGGTCAATGTCCACGTGGTCGAACAGGTGCTCGCGCATGAAGCGGCGGTAGCTCTGCAGCTCGTCCGGGCCCATCGGCCAGTACTCGTCGAGGTTGAAGCTGATCACGTCGCGGAACGACAGCCCTTCCTCGCGGTGCAGCCGGACCAGTTCGTCGTAGACGGCCTGGGGGGTCGACCCGGTCGCCAGACCCAGCACGGTCTTCTCGCCGCGGGCGGACTTGGCGCGGATCAGCTCGGCGATCTCGCGGGCCACGGCCCGCGAGGCGGAGCTGGAAGAGGCATAAACGGTGACGGGGACGCGCTCGGGGGCGTGCCCGGTCGCGTGTGCGGCGTGGTCAGATCCGATCACGGGTCTCTCCCTCGGAGACGGTGTCAGAACCCGGCGGGCGCGATGCCTTGGGTAAAATCCCCGCGTCCAACTTCTTGGTCACGGGGCTTCTTCGGATCGGGGAGGGATTGCACCGATCCTCGAAAGATTATATAACCTTACTGGCTCGGGCGGCGTTGTCAACCGCCTCGGCCGCACCAAGCCCGTCCCGGGCGTCTGCCAGGTCTCCGCGGGGCGTCTCCCCGCGGGCGGCCCTGGCAAAGTGGGCAAGCTGTCGGGAGAAGCGGACCTCGTGAGACTCGACCTGGATCACCTCGGGCTGCCCGATGCCGGGCCGGTACACCAGCTCGGTGGGCTTCATGTAGTCGTAGTGCAGGGAGCCGTTGGTGCCGATCAGGTCGACGGTGAACCGCTCGGGCTCGAGCCATCCGGCCAGGATGACCCCGGCCACACCGGCGTGCTTGCCTTCCGAGGCCTTGACCAGCACGGTGGCGCTCGATTCGCCTCGCCCGTTCCAGTCGTAGTCGTACACCGAACCGACCACCTCGGCCGGGCCGACCAGGTAACGGAACAGGTCCAGCGAGTGGCAGCCGGTGTCGATGAACGAGCCGCCCCCGGACACGGCCGGATCGGACATCCACCGCTCGGCCATGGGCGGGTGGTGGAACGCGAAGGCGTTCTCGAACCGCGAGAGACGCCCGATCTTGCCGGACGCGACCAGCTTCTTCATCTCCACGATGGGCGGCGCGAAGCGGTGGCAGTAGGCGATGCCGAACAGCGTCGCGGGGTGCGCGTCGGCGATCTCGACGATGCGGGCGGCATCCTCGGGGTTCGACGCCAGCGGCTTTTCGGCCAGCACCGCGATGCCGCGCTGCAGGGCGTGGCGGATCGGCTCGACCCGGACGGTGGGGGGGGTGCAAAGCACCACGCCGTCCAGCTTCAGGTCGCCCCCGTCGACCGCCCGGAACAGGTCGTCCGTCGAGGCGAACGCCTTGGCGCCGTGCTGCTCGGCGAGTTTGGCGGCGGCCTGCGCGTTCGGATCGACGACGGCGACGATCCGCACGAGGCCGCCCGAGTCCTTGGCGGCCGCCGAGTGGGCGTTGGAAATGCCTCCGGCACCGATGACGCCGAGGGCGAAAGATCCGTTGTTGCTCATGTCTTACACCATCCGGGCGATGCCCGGTGTCAGAACTCCTCCGCGGAAGGCCGATGCCCCCGCCGTGCTTGAAGGGTAGACGCATGCTGGACCGATTCGTCAAGTTGATGTTCCTGGCCGCCTGCCTGGCGGCCCCCGCGGGTTGCGGGGCCCCGGCCCGGGCCGAGTCGCCCGCTCCCCCGACCGCGCCCGCCGAGGTCCGGGGCGTGTGGCTGACCACCACCGCCAACGACCACATCGCCAGCGAGGCCGACACGGCCCGGACCATGCGCCGCCTCCGCGAGATCGGCCTGAACACCGTCTACGTGGAAGCGTGGAAGAACGGCTACACGCAGTACCCCTCCGAGGTCCTCCGCCGGGTGATCGGCGTGGACCGCCGACCCGCGCTCATCAAACAGGATCCCGGCGACCCCGACCGCGCCGTCGAGGCCCGCGATCTGCTGGGCGAGACGGTGCTCGAAGCGCATCGCAACGGGCTGCTGATCATCGGCTGGTTCGAGTACGGCTTCATGGCCGCCCACAAGGACACCCAGAACCACCTGCGCGAGATGTACCCGCACTGGCTCAGCCGGGACAAGGACGGCAACGAGGTGGCCCCCAACGGCTTCGTCTGGATGAACCCGCTTCACCCGGAAACGCGCCGCCTGCTCCTCGATCTGATCCTCGAGGCCGTGGACCGGTACGACCTGGACGGCGTGCAGCTCGACGACCGGATCGTCTGGCCCTACTACACGATGGGGTACGACGACTTCACGGTGGCCTGGTACCGCAACGAGCACGCCGGGGCGGCCCCGCCCGCCGACCCGCGGGATCCGGAGTGGATGCGCTGGCGTGCGGACAAGGTCAACGAGTACGCCCGCCAGTTCGTCCGAGAACTCCGCGAAGCGCGGCCCGGCCTGATCGTCTCGCTCAGCCCCGCGCCCTATCCGTGGTGCTGGGAGAACTATCTGCTCGAGTGGCCCAAGTGGGCGGCCTGGCAGCCGGGAAACGACAAGAACATGTGGTGGGATGAGTTCATCCCCCAGTGCTACCGCTACAGCTGGCCGGCGTTCAAGGCGACCTGGGATCAGCAGGTCGGGAACCTCCGGGACGCGGGGGCCGAAAACAGGGTCAAGGACATGCTCGCCGGGGTGCTGACCACCGGCAGCCAGCCCGACCCGGTGCCCTGGGAAGACCTGCGTCAGTCCGTCGAGTACGTGCGCGCCACCGGCGGCGGGGGCCACGTGTGGTGGTTCAGCCGTGGTGTGCTGGACGTCTATCCCAACGAGATGGCTGCGTTTTATGACGTTGAATCCCGTGGTCGGGCGCCGCATCCGATGCGTCCCGCCGACTGGCGACCGGCCCCGATCGTGATCGAGGGCCGCCCGGACGGGGCGGTGCATGTCTTCCCCATGCGGGATGTCCCCCCGGGCCGCTACCGCGTCATCCGGCATGCCGCGGACGGGCCCGCGGCGGACGACACCTGGTCGATCGATGTCCGGCCCGGAGCCGCCGACATCCGCCTGCCACGCAGCGTCGAGCGGATCGAGCTGCTGGCCGATCGCCGCCCGGCCATGATGAGTTATCCGCCCAGTCCGTGAGCCATCCGCCCGATGAGGACCGAACGCAACACCGAACCGACCCGAGAGGCCCCGATGTTCAGCCGATACGCCGTCGTTTTTCCGTTGTGCCTGCTGTTCCTGGCGGTCGCGGCCTTTCCGCTCGGGGCCGCTCCGATCACCCTGACCGAGATCGACCGCACGCTGCAGGGCCGCAAGGTCCGCGGCTGGGTCGCGGTGGTTGATCTGAGCGACCCCCGGGTCGAGACGGTCGTGACCGGGCCGGCCCCCGCCGGGACCGACGCCGAAGCGGTGCTGACGCGCACCGACCTGTGGCAGCAGGCCAACGGTGTGCGTCTGGCCGTCAACGCCAACTTCTACGCCACCCTGCCCGGCGGCAAGGCCGACATCGTCGGCCTGAGCGTTTCCGACGGGGTGATCGTCTCCGGGGCGCGGCGCTTCGAGTCCAACCCCCACGATCCCGCCCTGGTCTTCCGCCAGGACGGTTCGGCCGCCATCGGGAGCTTTTCCAACACCGACGCCCAGCAGGCCCGCGACGCGGTCGCCGGGGTCGGGCCTTCCAACACCGACTCCGTCGCGGGCACGCAGCTCGTCACCGACGGCCAGAACACGGGCGCGACCGCGCGTGTCGAGCCGGCGACCCGGGCCCCCCGCACGGCCGCGGGCGTGAGCCAGGACGGGCGGACGCTCGTCCTGATGGTGATCGACGGGCGCCAGCCGGGCTGGTCCGACGGCGTGACCCTGTCGCAGCTCGCGGACCTGATGATCGAGTTCGGCTCGTGGGATGCGATCAATCTCGACGGCGGGGGCTCGAGTTCGTTCATCCACGACGACGGGACGCAGCGCGTCACGAACCGCCCTTCGGACGGCCAGTTCCGCGCCGTCGCGAACCACCTGGGCATCCGGGTCAACGCCGCGCTGCCCCCGGACGCGCAGACCCGCCGCAAGATCCGCGGCGTGTGGCTGCGCCCGCCGGCCTCGGTCGCGGCGCTCGGGCCGACGTTCCAGACGCTCGCCTCGTGCGGCATCCGCGACGTCTACCTGGAGACCTTCTACTGGGGGCGGGCGACCAACGACTCGGCGGTGTTCCAGGATCGATTCTCGTTCGATTACCTGTCCGAGGCGATCCGCATCGGCGCGGCCAAGGGCATCCGCGTGCACGCGTGGCTCGAGGCGGCGTACTGGTCGTTCCAGGGATCGGGCGATTACATCCTCAACCAGCACCCCGAGTGGAAGGTCGTGGATCACAACGAGAACACCAACATCGGCGACCAGGCCGGTCAGGTGTTCGTCAACATCGGGCTGCCCGGCGTGCAGGCCAAGCTGGCCGAGTATTGCCGCGAGCTGGCGGCCTACCCGGGTCTGTGGGGCATCCAGACCGACTACCACCGCTTCCCGCTGGACAACAACACCGCCGACAACCAGCCGGCGCCGTACTCGTACGACTTCGATTCGCGTCTGGCGTTCTTCGGACAGTATGGCGTCGATCCGCTCGTCGCCGTCCGCTCCCCGACCGCGCCGCTGTGGAACCAGTGGGTCGCGTTCCGCCGCGACCGGATCGCCCGCGCCGCCCAGGCGATGCACAACGCCATCAACGAGGTGGCGCCCGCGCTGGTCTTCTCCGGGGCCATCTTCGCGCAGGCGATGACCAACCCGTCCCAGCTCGTCAAGATGCAGGACTGGCCGACCATGGCCGCCAACGGCTGGCTTGAGCACGTCGTTCCGATGGCGTATTCGACCAGCACGACGGGCATCCGCAACGACCTGCAGTCCGCGCTCAACCAGGCCGGGGGCGCGCGGATCGTTGCGGGCCTGGCCATCCTCACCAACCAGACCCGGCCGGGCATCGCCCAGCAGCTGGGCGCCGCCAAGGGCGTGGGCATCGAGGACTTCATCCTGTTCGACGCCAACGTGCTGGTGGCCAGCACGGCGATGCAGAACGAACTGCGCAGCTTTCTCCAGACCCAGGCCACCTTCCAGAACGCGGACTTCAACCGGGATTTCGACGTCGACTCCCGCGACTGGCAGTTTCTCGAATATGCCATGACCTTCGAGCCCGGACCGCCGCCGCCGGGCTTCGAGGCGGCCGATCTGAACGGCGACGGCTCGATGGGGCCCGCGGACCGGGCCATCTTCCGGGACCAGTTCCGCAAGCACCGCTTCAACGCCCAGGGCGTCGTGGGCGAGCGCGAGATGCGCGCTTTTCTCGATTCTTTCACCGGACCGGGGCCGGGCGGCCTGGCGCTGGGCGTCCACCACCTGCACGATCTCGACGGCGACGGCGACGTGGACTACGCCGACCAGCTGATCCTGCACGCGCTGCTGACCGAGCCCGTCCCGTTCGACCTGGACCTCAACGCCAGCGCCACGGTGGACGTCGATGATCTCCACGCCTGGTTCGCCCAGCCCCGGGACGTCAACCGCGACGGCATCATCGACCAGCGGGATCGGGAGCTGCTCGAGCAGGTGATCCGGGACGGCGAGCTCGACGCGGTCTCCGGCCGCTAGATCCTGATCAGAAAGGCCTGGCGCGCGTGACCACCCTGGGCATCGACATCGGCGGCACCGCCGTCAAGGCCGCGGTCCTCGCCGCGGACGGCGCCGCGACGACCTCGGTCAGCGATCCCTACACGCGACCGGACCGCGCCGTGCTGCGGGCCGCCGTGCGCGACGCGGTCGCCCGGCTCGATCCGTCCGGGATCCGCGCGGTGGGGCTGTGCGTGCCCGGGCGGCGATGCGCCGCGGGCACGCACGTGGAACTCGCGCTGAACGTCCCCGGGCTCGAGCGGTACCCGTTCACGGAGATCGTGTCCGACGCCATCGGACGCAAGGCGCCGGTGCGGGTGTGCAGCGACGCGCAGGCGGCCACCACCGACGCGGCTCGCGACCATCCGAACGCCCGGCGGGTGCTGGGGATCGCCATCGGCACCGGCGTGGGGGCCAGCCTTCTCGAGCACGGCCGCCCGCTGCGGCTGGGCGAGTGCACCATCGGGCTCCTCGGCCAGATCGATGTCGGCCGGCCCGACGGGGTGGATCCTCCGGGCCCGATCGGCCCCGACGGCGGGCGGAACTCGCTGGAGGCCTATCTGGGCGTCGCGGCGCTGCGCGGGCGGTTCGGGACGGACTTCGCGGCGGCGCTGCCGGACCTGCCCGCGTCCGATCCGGCGCTGCTGGCGCTGGCGCGGGCGATCCGGATTGCGCTGGCGGTGTACACCCCGGACCTTGTGCTGATCCTCGGCGGCCTCGGGCTGGCCCTGCGGGCCCACGCTGAACCGCTCGAGGCCATGGTCCGTACCGATCTGACGAGCATCGCGCCGCGTGGCTGGGCTTTGGCATTCGGCCGATCGCGTTTCCATGCGGCCGTTGGTGCGGCCCGGATGGCAGTGGATTTCTCGGACACGGAGCCGAAATAGAAAATGCTTTCGTGGTTCCGATCGTGTTCCGGTCCACGATTTCGACGGCTCCTGCCCCGATTTTCCCCTTCCGACCAAGGGAAATAAGTTATATAATCATTCCAGCGGAGTCCGGCGCGAGCCGGGCACGCTCCATCAGCAAGATCAGAGGGAGACCGGACTCATGAATCGCAGCCGCATTGCCCTGTTCCTCGTCGCGGGGGCCCTGGGTGTATCACCCGCCATGGCCCAGGATTACACCTTCCAGCTCATCCAGACCGAGGAGATCGATCTCCTCAGCGACTCCACCAGCCCGACCTTCTTCATCGGCAACAACCCCAGCTCGATCGCCTTCGACGGCACCGACCTGTACGTGGGTGGCTTCGCCAACTTTGCCAATCCGATCCCCGGCGTGCAGATCGTTCAGATCCAGGACTTCCTGCTCGGCACAGGCGGTCGCCAGTTCGCGATCGTCGAAGGTTCCTTCGCCGCCAGCCCCTCCCCCTTGACCAACTTCCGGGGCTGGACCGGTCTGGACTGGGACGCCGAGCGTGGCCTGCTGGGCACGGTCGACTTCGGCAACTCCGGTCTGCCCAACCAGATCAAGGTGTTCAACTACAAGCCCTCGACCGCCGGCGGCTTCCTCCGCTCGCTGAATCTCAAGGCCCAGTCGATCGACCTGCGCGGCATCGCCGGCCCGAGCTGGGACCGCGGCTACAACGGCCAGGGTTTCGGTGCTGACGGTGCCGTGGTCGCGTCGGTCCTCGATCCGTTCACCGGCCCGGCGGAGGAGAAGAACGGTCCGTTCGGCCACATCCTTCCCGACGAGCCCGGCCTGAGCGATCCGATCCCGGACCTGGACAGCATCTTCGGCGTCGCGTACTTCCCCCCCAGCGGCCCCGCCCTGATCCAGCCCAACACCAGCACCCTGTGGCGTGACCTGGACATCGATCCGAACACCGGCGACATGGCCGCCCGCGCCGCCAACATTCTGATCATCGCCACCCGCTCGCCGGACGGCCAGACCCCCAACCGCATCTCCGTCGGGGTCGACGACGCTCCGTTCGTCTCCGGCCAGAACGTCGCGATCCTCCACGGCCTGGAGGGCGGCGACCTGGTGATCTACAACAACCGGCCGCTCACCTCCGGCGGACAGCCCTTCGAAGGCGCCATCCGGCTCGCGACCAAGTCCGGCTCTCCCGTGACCCTGAACATCGTCGACGCGTCGGGCGCACCGGTCGCGCTGCCGCCCGGCGTGGGGTACTACGACTTCGCGTGGGACGAGGCCTCGCAGACCCTGTGCATCCTCGACTTCGCCGCCCGCGACGTCTATGTCCTCCGTCCGTTCAGCGACCCGGCCTGCCCCTGCGACAGCCCGGCCAACATCAACTGCGACGGCCAGCTCAACTTCTTCGACGTCTCCGCCTTCATCCAGCTCTACAACGCGCAGAACCCGATCGCTGACTTCAACAACGACGGTCTGTTCAACTTCTTCGACGTGTCGACCTTCATCGGCGTGTTCAACCAGGGCTGCCCGTAAGCCCCGCTCTGATCCGCGTGTTTCCTCGGCCGCCCCGGGCTCTGCCCGGGGCGGCCTTTTCATGCCCGGGCACGCTCCGGGAAGATCCTCGCCGTCACGAGTCCCACCAGCCAGGCCGCAGCGCTGGCGATCGCCAGTTTCCACACGAACGCCAGATCCAGCACCGCCAGCAGCGGCGGGCGGGCCGCCACCGGATCGGCCAGGCGGGCGGCGCGGAAGTTCTCGCGCAGGGCGCTCAGATCAACGATGTTGGCCCAGACGATGTCCTGCATGGCCAGCACCACGACAAATCCGGTCACGAGCGTCGCCACGACGCCCGCGGTGCTGCCCCCCCGGGTCAGCAGCGCTGTCAGGAAGACGGGGATCAGGCCGGCGTAGGCGAACGTCATGACCGACAGGGCGAACGTGAGCAGCGTCCCGCCCTCGCGCAGTTCTCCTTCCTGCGACTGCCAGAACACACAGACCACGGCGAACCCGCCCAGGATCAGGCCCCATCCCACCACCGCGCACCGCCCGGCGCGCAGGTAGTGCCGCTCGTCGCGGTCGGGGCGCAGACGCCGGTAGAAGTCGTTGATGAAGGTTGACGCCATGGCGTTGATGCCGCTGTTCAGGCTCGAAAGCCCCGCCGCGAACAGCCCGGCCATCATCAGGCCGCTCACGCCGGCCGGCATGTGGTCGATGATGAAGCTCAGGAACACCCGGCGGGAATCCTCGGGCACGGCCGGGGCTTCGAGACCGTGGTCCGCCCACATCTGCGGCTGCTGGTAGAAGAGCCACAGCAGCAGACCCACGATCAGGAAGAGCGCCACCGAAGGCACCCCGAACAGGATGCCCCCGATCACCGATCGGGCGGCCGACTTCTCGTCCTTGCAGGTCAGCATCCGCTGGGTGAGGTCCTGGTCGGTCCCGTAGGACGCGATGCCCATCAGGGCGAACCCGACGATCACCGCCGGCAGGGAGAACGGCATCGTCCACCAGGGGTCCGCGCCGGAGCCGGCCTGGATGACCGTCAGCTTGCTGGCCTGGCCGTCCCCCGGGCTGGCGAGCATCGCCACGGCCTCGCCCGCCGAGACGGGCAGCTGCCAGGCGATCAGCCCGATCGCCAGCACGCAGGCGCCCAGCAGCACCGCCATCTGGACCACGTCGGTCCAGATCACGCTCGAGATCCCGCCGGCGAGGGTGTAGACGATCCCCACGACCGTCAGCCCGGCGATCGCGATGCACAGGTTGCCCGGCTCCAGCCCGGCGTCCCCGAAGAGGATGATCGATGCCGGGATGGCCCCGATGAACACGCGGACGCCGCTGGCCATGATCCGCCCGAGCATGTACGCCCCGCTCGTCGCCTGCATGGCGGTGCGCCCGTACCGCTGGTCGAGCAGCTCATAGATCGTCCGCACCCGCCTGCGATAGAACGCCGGGATAAACAGGAAGGCGATGACGAACGCCGCGATGACCATGCCGATGTTCGTGCTCAGGTATGTCAGGTCCCCCGTGTATCCCTGCTGCGGAACGCCGATGAAGCTCGCCGCCGACATGCTCGTGGCCACGATCGACACCCCGACGGCCCAGGCGGGCATCCGGCGTCCGCCGAGGAAATAGTCGTCCGTCCCGGTCTGCTCGCGGCGCGCGTACCACACGCCCGTCACGGCCAGCACGGCGAAATAGCCGCCCAGAACCACCCAGTCCAGCGTCGCCAGGTCCGAAGAGAATCGCGTGAGCATGCCGGGCACGATACCCTCCCCCGTCCAACCCTGCACGGAGACGCCGATGCGACGGAATCGAATGACTGTCCTGCTGCTCGCCCTGGTCGCCGCCGTGGCCGGCTGCCGCGCGCCCGCGCCGCTGCCCGGCGACCGCCTGGAGCGGCGTGGGGACGAGATCGTGGTCGCCGGGCAGCTGTTCCACACCGGAGCCCCCGTCGTCCTCTGGACGGATCCGGGCGGTTACGACGCGTACCGCGTCGAGCGACGCTTCGCCCGGGCCGAGGAATCCTCGTGGAACGCCATCAAGGATGCGCTGGACACCCCGAACCGATACGGCCAGCGACGGACCGACGACCCGGAGCTCAACGAGCGTGTCCGCGGCGGTGGTTGGACCCTGGACGAGCTGCGCGGCGTCGTGGATCAGTTCGTGCTGCACTATGACGTCTGCGGGACCAGCCGCACCTGCTTCCGCGTCCTGCACGACATGCGCGGCCTGTCCGTCCACTTCATGCTGGACATCGACGGCACGATCTACCAGACGCTGGACGTCAAGGAGCGTGCCTGGCACGCCACGATCGCCAACGACCGATCGGTCGGCATCGAGATCGCCCATATCGGGGCCTATCCGACGCTGGATGCCAGGCCGCTGACCGAGTGGTACGGAGCCGACGCCGAAGGCCGCACGCGGATCACCATCCCCGAGCGGCTCGGTGACGGCGGCGTCCGCACGCCGGGATTCATCGGTTTCCCGGCCCGGGCCGAGCCGGTTTCTGGAACGATCAACGGCTCCGAGCTGGTGATGTGGGACCTGACGCCCGAGCAGTACGACTCGCTGATCAAGCTCACCGCCGCCCTGCACCGCGCGCTGCCGGGGATCGAGCTGAACTACCCCGCCGACCCGGACGGGAGGGTGCTCGACCGGGTGCTGGACGCCGACGAGTTCCGCTCGTTCCGCGGCGTGCTGGCGCACTGGCACGTGCAGCGCAACAAGATCGACCCCGGGCCGGCGCTGGATTGGAACAAGGTGATCGGCGGGGCCCGCGAACTCGTCGAGCGGGCGGAGCGCCGCTAGACCTTCAGGACCACCCCCGCGCGGTCCAGGCCCCAGGCGATCAGCCACCACAGGCCGACCGTGAAGAGGGCAAAGCCGAGCGAGGCGTTCGGCGGGCTGAGCACTGCGTCAAACCCGGCGGTGATCCACGCCTTCACGGTCGGCGCGTCGCCGGGCCCCGGGACCAGGATCAGGATGCGAGCGAGGATGCCGGACCCGACGAACACCGTGATCGCGTGGCGTCCGAGCAGCACGAGGGCGGCCCCGCCCGGGAGCCGATGCCGGTCGAAGGCGAACAGGCACAGTCCCAGCGCGGCGATCGCCCAGCCCCCGGAGAAGAGCACGTAGCTGCTCGTCCAGAGCGGCTTGTTGAGGGGAACGAACCCGGACGCCCACCAGCCGGCGCTCGCGAAGGCAACACCGGCGAGGACCAGCCGCCCGCACAGCCCGGGCGTCGGCGCACGGCCCCGGACTGCCAGGCCGCACCAATAGCCCATCATGGTGGACACCAGCGCCGGCAGCGTGCTCAGCAGGCCCTCCGGGTCGGTCGGAGAACCTCTGTAGAGCCGAGGCTCGCCGAGCACCGCCCGGTCCACCCAGCGGACCAGATTGTCGGACTCGGAGAAGGGGTCGGCCCGGTTGAACAGCCACAGAGCCAGCGGGTAGACCGCCAGGAGGCAGGCGCACACGGCGACCTGCCCGCGCACGCCGACGAACGCGGCGAGCACGCACGCCATCAGGTAGACAAGCCCGATGCGCTGCAGCACGCCCGGCAGGCGGACGGATCCGAGTTCGGACGCCGCGTCCGACCAGGACCAGGCCGCCGCGGCCTGCCACAGCGGCTGGAAACCGTTGAGCAGCAGCCCGAGGCCGATCAGCAACGCCGTGCGGCGCAGCACCCGACCCCAGAACGCCGCGCCCGGCCGCCCGCCTTCCAGATGACGCGGCAGCGAGAAGGCCATGGCCGCGCCGACGATGAACAGAAAGAACGGAAAAATCAGGTCCGTTGGCGTGCACCCGTGCCAGGCGGCGTGGCGCAGCGGCGGGTACACGGCCGCCCACGAGCCGGGGTTGTTGACGAGGATCATCGCCGCGATGGTGGCGCCGCGGAAGGCGTCCAGACTTGCAAGCCGTGTCCTGCCGGGCTCGGATTGTGGGCCGGATCCGTCGGGCATCGATCCTGAGCCTCCCTCTGCATCGGCGTTGTTCGCGCCGCTGTCCCGAGAAGATCGGGCGATCGCGTCAGCCCAGATCGACGTCCGGATCGAGGTAGGTGTACCCGTTCAGACCTCGGTCGTAGAAGTTGATCAGGATGCGGCTTTCCTGCACGGACATGCTGCCCGATCGGACGGCCTTCTCGCACTCTTTCTCGAGGTGGCGGCTCAGCCCGTCCGGCTCGTACTGCACGTAGCTGAGCACCTCGCGGATCGAGTCGCCCTTGACCACCTCGCCGATGACCCACTGCCCGTCCTCGACGTCGATGTGCACGGCGTGCGCATCGCCGAACAGGTTGTGCAGATCGCCGAGCGTCTCCTGGTAGGCGCCCACCAGGAACACGCCCAGGTAATAGGGCTCGTTGCGGAGATCGTGCACGGCGAGCGTCTTCTCGGGCGCGCCCTGCAGCCCGATGAAATCGTCGATCTTGCCGTCCGAATCGCAGGTGATGTCCGCCAGCACCGCACGTTCGACGGGCTCCTCGCCGAGGCGGTGGATCGGCATGATCGGGAAGAGCTGGTCGATCGCCCAGGTGTCCGGCAGCGACTGGAAGAGCGAGAAGTTGCAGAAGTAGTTCTCGCACATCAGGTCGTCGATGCCCGCCAGCGCCTCGGGGATCTCCTCGCGCTTGTGCACGGCCTCCTGCACCAGCGAACAGGTGGTCCAGTACAGCCTCTCGGAGAGCGCCCGCTCGTGCAGGCTCAGGTACCCCAGGCTGAACAGGGTCAGGGCCTCCTCGCGGGCCCGCTCGGCGTCGTGGAAGCACTCGACCAGACGCCCGTTCGCCTTGGCGGCCGTGCTGATCGCCGCCCGCAGATCGCGGATCGGCTGGGGCTCGTCGTCGTGCCCGGGCGCGTCGATCAGGTTGCGGTCGACGAGTTCGCTGGGGCCGGTCGAGCCGAGCACGTCGAACACCAGCACCGAGCTGTGCGCCACCATCGCCCGCCCGCACTCGGTCACGATCGTGGGGTGCTCGACCTCGGCCGCGTCGCAGACCGAGCCGATGCGGTACACCACGTCGGAGGCGTACTCGTCGAGGGAGTAGTTCATCGAGGAGGGACGATTGGTCTGGCTGCCCTGGTAGTCCACGGCCAGCCCGCCGCCGATGTCGATCATGGTCAGGCCGGCGCCCTCGCGCTTGAGCTGCACGAAGACGTGGGCCAGCTCGGTGATGCAGCGCTTGACCTGGGCGATGTCCTGGAGCTGGCTGCCCGAGTGGCAGTGGAGCAGCTTGAGACCTTCGAGCAGGTCGTGCCGGCGCAGCGTCGACACCGCCTCGAGCAGCTCGGCGATGGTCAGGCCGAACTTGCTCTTCACGCCCACGGAGTCGGCCCAGCGTCCCGATCCGCCCGAGGCGAGCTTGACCCGCACGCCGATGGTGGGGCGGACCTTGTGCTTCTCGGCGAAGTGGATGATCAGGCGCAGCTCCTTGACGTTCTCCACCACCGGGATGATCCGGCGACCGAGCTTGGTCGCCAGGATGACCGCCTCGATGTAGCGGGCGTCCTTGAAGCCGTTGCAGATGATCGGCTGGTTGGGCGTCTCGACCGTCATGCCCAGCACCGCGAGCAGTTCGGGCTTGGAGCCGACCTCCAGGCCGAAGCCCAGCCGATGCCCGTAGTCGCGCACCTCGTCGACGACCTGCCGCTGCTGGTTCACCTTGATCGGGTACACGGCCAGGTAGTCGCCCTTGTAGTTGTTCTCCTTGATGGAGGTCTCGAACGCCTGGCGGAGCGACCGCAGCCGGTGGTCCAGGATCCCGGAGAACCGCAGGAGCACCGGCGTGTCGATGCCGCGGGCGGACAGACCGCGGATGACCTCGTGCAGGTCGATCTTCGGACCGTTCGCCCCGGTCGGGGTGGCCTCGACCTGCCCCTGGTCGTTGACCCGGAAATACCCCCCGCCCCAGTTGGCGATCCGGTACAGCTCGGCCGAGTCCTGATGGGTCCAGGCGGTTCCCGGGTTGACGGCGGACTGGCGGCTGGAAGGCGTTGCGGTGCTCATCCGGACAGTTTAGAAGGCTCACGCCCGACGGCGAGGTCCGGCCTACCGTCTGGGCCCCGGTTTTTTCGCACCTGGTAGCCAGCAACGCCCCGACGCACCCCGTCGGCGCTCCGGAGATCCCGCCGATGACGATCCGAGCCTTCATGGAGGAGCATTACCGGCATTTCAACGCGGCCGCCGCGCTGGACGCCGCCAAGGGGTACGAGGCTCATCTGGCCAAGGGCGGGAAGATGATGGTCACCCTGGCCGGCGCGATGAGCACCGCCGAACTGGGCCGCTCGCTCGCCGAGATGATCCGCCGGGGCAAGGTCCACGCCATCACCTGCACGGGGGCGAATCTGGAGGAGGATGTCTTCAACCTGGTCGCCCATGATCACTACGTCCGCATTCCCGACTGGCGCAACCTCAACGACGCCGACGAACAGGCGCTCCTCGACCGCCACCTCAACCGGGTGACCGACACCTGCATCCCCGAAGGGGAGGCGATCCGCCGCATCGAGCACGTCCTGCTCAAGCGGTGGCAGGAGGCCGACCGGTCCGGGAACCCGAAGTTCCCGCACGAGTTCTTCATGGACGCCCTGCTCTCGGGCGAGCTGGAGAAGTCGTACCAGGCCGACCCCAGGAACTCGTGGCTGCTGGCGGCCGCCCAGGCGAAGATCCCCGTGTACGTCCCCGGCTGGGAGGACTCGACGCTGGGCAACATCGCCGCGGCGCGGGTCATCGACGGCACCCTTTCGAACACCCGGTGCATCAAATCGGGTCTCGATTACATGGTGCATCTTGCCGACTTTTACACCCGCACCGTGTCCTCGGGCACGAGCATCGGCTTCTTCCAGGTCGGCGGCGGCATCGCGGGCGATTTCCCGATCTGCGTGGTCCCGATGATGCGTCAGGATCTGGAGCGGGACATCCCGCTGTGGGGCTATTTCTGCCAGATTTCCGACTCGACCACAAGCTACGGGTCCTACTCGGGCGCCATCCCCGCCGAGAAGATCACCTGGGAAAAGATCGCCCCGGATACCCCCCGGTTCATGGTCGAATCCGATGCCACCATCGTCGCCCCGCTCATCTTCGGGTACCTGCTGGGCTGGTGACCGGATCGCTTTCCGAACGCCCGGATCGGGGCTACCATGCGGACCCATTCACCCGGAGAGGTGGCTGAGTGGTTGAAGGCGCACGGCTGGAATCCGTGTTTACGGGGTAACTCGTAACGGGGGTTCGAATCCCCCCCTCTCCGCTTGAAGAGTCCCTGCCCCGCAATCCGTTGCATGGCAGGGACTTATCATTCGGGAGGAGCGATGAGATCACGTCAGCACCTCGACCGCCCGCGCTGCGGTGATCGGGGGGTGGGCTCCCGCCCGACCGCGTTCCCGCGAACCTGAGAACCAGGCCCCGCGGTGGAATCCCGATCCTGCTCGATTTCGCTTGAACTCCGGAATGAAAACAGTTACATTGGAGGTCCGCGGTCTCGACCTGCGGGGATGCACGAGGGAAGCTTCGGTCCAAAAAGGAGAACTGAGGGATGTCACACGTTACGCGATTCATGATTCCGGCCGCCGGCCTGCTGCTGGGGGTCCAGGCGACCGCCATGGCCGGCGGCGGCTCCAACCTGATCACCAACCCGGGCTTCGAGGAGCCCAACCCGGGCATGCCGACGCTGCCGCTGGGCTGGAACGGCATCAATGTCGATTCGAGCGACTACGTCGATCTGAACGATCCGGGCGCTTTCGTTCGGACCGGGGACAAGTCGATCCGCCTTCGTCCGTCCGCGGGTGACGCGGACCGCTTCAAGGGCTGGACCACCAACCTCTTCCGACCGGACGGCTCGGACCTGTTCGACCCGGACTACGTCTATCTGGGCGGTGACGTGACCGTGTCGGGGTACTACCTGGTGCCGGAAGGCGAAGTCCTCCAGGACACCATCGTGGGGGTCAAGCTCGAGTTCCGGCGCGAGCCCCCGAACTTCTCGATCTGGGCGGCGTTCGAGTTCGCGTTCCCCTCGAACACGACCGCGGGCGAATGGGTGCCCTTCTCGTTCGTGGTCACCGACGACATGATCGCCGCGGTGGGGGACTTCCCGCCCGATCCGACCAGCGTCTCGATCCTGCCGTTCCGCTTCTTCGGAGGCCAGTTCGGGCCGGGCACCTCGCCCACCGGCACGGTGTACATCGACGACCTGAACATGGTGCAGGGCGACATCCCCGGCGGCTGCAACGCCGCCGACGTGGCCGAGCCGTTCGGCACCCTGAACTTCTTCGACGTGTCCACCTTCATCGGTCTGTTCAACGCCAACGACCCCGCGGCGGACCTCGCGGCCCCGTTCGGGACCTTCAACTTCTTCGACGTGTCGGCCTTCATCGGTCTGTACAACGCCGGATGCCCGTGAACGGTCCCGCACGGAACATTCCTGCCTGATTTCGGAGGCCCCACGCCCGGCGTGGGGCCTCCCGCCTTTGGAGTTCTCTGCCACCATCGCGCCGGCGTGATGAACCCGCCGGCCCCGCGGAGCACGCATGGCTCAAGGAACCGAGCACCACGCCACGGCCGCGCGCGACCGCATCCCGTGGATCCAGCTCATCGCGTACGGCCTGGGCGGTTTCGTGCCCATCGCCCTGTTCAACTCGGTCGGACAGCTGTCCGGGCTGATCCTCAACGTCGGCCTGGGGATCGGCGCCGTCATGGTGGGGGTGGCACAGATGGTCCCGCGCTTCTGGGACGCCGTGACCGACCCGGTCATGGGCCACATCACCGACAACACGCGGTCACGCTGGGGGCGGCGACGCCCGTACATCTTCTTCGGGGGTCTGCTGGTCTCGGCGTCGTTCGTCGCGATGTGGTCCGTGCCGCGTGAGTGGGACGCCTCGGCCCAGTTCTGGTACTTCCTCGGAATGTCGCTCGTCTTCTACACCGCGGTGACGATCTTCGAGATCCCCCACGGCGCCCTCGGCATGGAGATGACCGACGACTACCACGAACGCACCCGCCTCTTCAGCGCCAAGAGTTTCATCGGCAACCTCGGGGCGATCATCACCCCCTGGTTCTACGCGATGTCGCACTGGGACATCTTCAAAGGACCCGGCGGCGACGAGGTCGACGGCATGCGCCGGGTGGCGTACGTCGCCGGCGCGATGGTCCTGCTGCCGGCGTTCGCGTGCGCGTTCTTCTGCAAGGAGCGCCACCAGACCCGGGTGATGCAGCAGAAGCGCGAGTCGCTCCCGACCAGCATGCGCCGCGTCGGCCGGAACCGGACCTTTCTGATCCTGGTGGGGGTGGTGTTCGCCACCGTCATGGGGTTCAACGTGGTCAACGGGTTCGCCAACTACATCGCGGTGTTCTATCTCTTTGCGGGCAACCGCGACGCCGCGTCCTCATTGCTCGGCGTCAACGGCACCGCCTGGGGCATCACCTCCGTCGTGGCGGTGTTCCCGCTCGTGCTGCTGAGCCGGCGCGTCGGCAAGCGGAGAACGATGACCGCGGCGATCGGGCTGATGGCGGGTGCGCAGGCCCTCAAGATCGTCTGCTACAACCCGGAACTGCCCTACCTGACCCTGATCCCCACCGTCATGCTGGCGGCCGGCATGCTCATGTTCTTCACGCTCGCCAGCGCCATGGTGGCCGACGTCTGCGACGACGACGAACTGCGGACCGGCACACGCAGCGAGGGCGCGTACTACTCCGTGTTCTGGTGGTTCATGAAGATGGGCATGGCCGTGGCGTACCTGATCGCCGGCGTGCTCATCGAGGTCACCGGGTTCGACCAGACGTCCGACGTCCAGGCCGACCGCACGCTGCTGCTGTTGCGGGCGTTCGAGATCGGCCTGCCGATCGCGCTGTGCGCAGCTTCGTTGATCCTCGTGCGGATCTACCCGCTGACCGAAGCCCGGGCGTACGAGATCAAGTCTCAGCTCGAGGCCCGACGTGGCGAGAGCGTTTCAAGGGACGTCGGATCGGCCTAGGAACTCGGGACGGTGTTCGACACGTCCGGTACGGCCTCTGCCGGATCGCCGCCGGTTGGCCCCCCCTCCCCCCCTCCCCGCACCTCCCGACCGGCTGATCAGTCCACAACG
>CAYNRF010000002.1:0-43607 GCA_964399525.1 uncultured Phycisphaeraceae bacterium
GCCGTCCTCGTTAAGGTCGATAATCGTGAGCGAGTGGGGGCGGCTTCCTGCGGTGAAGTCCTGGCGGGGTTGAAATGCCCCGGTGTTGTTGCCCAGCATCACGCTGATGGTGCCAGAGTTGAAGTTCGACACTGCGAGGTCAGGTATGCCGTCTCCGTCGAGGTCTCCGATGGCCACAGACACGGGGCCGGCACCACTGGGGACTTCCGCTTGGGCTTCGAAGACCCCGGTGCCATCGCCAAGCATCACGCTGATTGTGTTCGCGGCGAAGTTGGGGACAACGAAATCTGGCTGCCCGTCACCGTCGACGTCCCCGATGGCGACCGACACTGGGCCTGCGCCGGTCGCGAAGTCCTGGTTGGCTTGGAAAGTCCCATTGCCGTTGCCCACAAGGACGCTCACGGTGTCGGAGAGGTAGTTCGAGACGGCGAGATCAGGTGCGCCGTCGTTGTCGAGATCGCCGATCGCGACCGCGAGCGGGTTGCGACCTGTCGCGAAGTCCCGGCGTGCCTGGAAAGTGCCGTCGCCGTTGCCGGCAAGCACGCTCACCGTATCGGAACGGAAGTTTGAGATAGCGAGATCGGGCGTGCCGTCGGTGCCAAAATCTCCGATAACGACGGCCCAAGGCAAGCTGCCGGTCACATAGTCCTGACGGCTCTGGAAGGAACCGTGTCCGCTGCCCAGAAGCACACTGACGGAACTGCCGGGCTCGAAGAAACTTCCGCCGTTCGCGACAGCAAGATCGGGTACGCCGTCGGCGTTCAGGTCGCCGATGGCCACAGACCTGGGACCACTGCCGGTTGCAAAGTCCTGGCGTGCCTGGAAGGAGCTATCTCCATTGCCGAGCAGCACACTCACAGAATCGGCCCCTTCGTTGCTGGTGGCGAGGTCGAGGATGCCGTCGCCGTTGAGGTCCCCGATCGCCACGAAAGATGGGTTGACACCCGTGGCAAAGTCCTGACGGTTCTGGAAGGTGCCGTCGCCGTTGCCGAGTATCACACTTATCGTGCTGGCATTGGCGTTGGTGACAACGAGATCCGATAGGCCGTCGCCGTTCAGATCCCCGACTCCCACGGAGAGCGGGTTCAGCCCAGTGGCGAAGTCTTGTTTGTCCTGAAAGGTACCATCACCGTTGCCAAGCAGCAGGCTGAATGTATTCGAGCGGGGATTTGTGACGACCAGATCGAGTTTGGTGTCGCTGTTGAAATCCCCAATCGCGACGGATACCGGAGCGTCGTTGCTGATATCGTTGCCGGCAGCGAAATCGGTACGCGGTTGGAAACTGCCCCCGCCGGAGTTCAGCAGCACGCTGACCGAGTTGGAGTTGGAATTCGCCACCACCAGATCGATGAGGCCGTCGCCGTTGAGGTCCCCTGTCGCGACGGATGACGGATTTGTGCCGGTTGCGAACTCCCGCACTGGCCCAAACAGGTCCGCCAAGTCACAGCCTCCCGATCGGGCCGCTGCCGCAGTGAAGCTCGACGAGTCGGCATCAACGCTACTGACTCGAGCAGTGTCCACCCCGACCGGATGTTGGAACGTGCCGCCGCTTCCTGCACCTGCCACGGTAACCGAGCCTGTGAGGGCGATGATCGATGCCAGCTTCATGCATTTCCCCTTTTTGCGGGCTTGGCGTGTGGCGGGCGGCTGCCGATCGCCTCGGAGGAATCGGCGGTCTTTCCAGACCCG
Source organism: uncultured Phycisphaeraceae bacterium (assembly GCA_964399525.1). GTDB lineage: Bacteria > Planctomycetota > Phycisphaerae > Phycisphaerales > UBA1924 > UBA6054. The sequence goes on from CAYNRF010000002.1 coordinate 1,690, forward strand.
AACGTGCGGCGCCCCCTACGCGGCCCCGATGGGCGACAGCTCGCCTTGGCGTGCGTCGGCTAGCCTATACGAGACGCACCCGTCCAAGGATCCACCATGCCCGCAATCAACCCCCTCCCCCTCATCCGCCACCAGGGCGGCATCGCCGTCCAGACCCTCTCCCCCTCCGGCCCCCTCCCCATCCGCACCATCCTCGGCATCGGGCGGAACTACGCCGAGCATGCCCGGGAGCAGGGGGCGGCGCTGCCGGATCGGCCCATGGTGTTCACCAAGAACCCGGGCAGCCTGTGTCTGTCTGGGGACGAGATCGTGGTGCCGCCGGTGGCGCGGGACGCGGCCTGCGGGGGGAATCAGACGGATTTTGAGGCCGAGTTGGGGGTGATTCTGGGGCGGGCGGTGCGGGATGTTTCGGAGGATGAGGCTCTGTCGGCCGTGCTGGGGTACTGCTGCGCGAACGATGTGTCGGCCCGGTGGTGGCAGAAGCAGGGGTCGGGGGGGCAGTTCTGGCGGGGGAAGTCTTTTGATACCTTCTGTCCGCTGGGGCCGTGGGTGGTGCCGGGGGCCGAGGTGAAGGACCCGCAGAATCTCCGCCTGCGCTGCCGCGTGAACGGGCAGATCATGCAGGACGGGACCACGGCGGACATGATCTTCCCGGTGGCCAACCTCATCGCGGACCTCTCGCGCGGCATGACGCTGGAGGCGGGGACGGTGATCCTGACGGGGACGCCCTCGGGGGTGGGGATGGCGCGGACGCCGCCGGTGTGGCTGCAGGACGGGGACACGGTGGAAGTGGAGATCGACGGGCTGGGCACGCTGACCAACCGGGTCCGCTTCGGGTGAGCCTGACGAGCCGCCAGATAGGGGTGCGGCTGGTGATCCTGCTGGCGCTGGCCGCGGGGGCGGGGGTGCTGCGCTTGCTGGTGGGAGCAGGGGGGTTGGCGTGGCCTGAGTCGGGGGCGATTCTGGAGTTGCGGCTGGCGCGGCTGACGACCGGGGCGGCGGTGGGGGCGGGGCTGGGGGTGGCGGGGGTGCTGCTGCAGTCCCTGCTGCGGAACCCGTTGGCGGCTCCGGACTTGCTGGGTCTGAGTGCCGGGGCGGGGCTGGCGGTGACGGTCTGGTCGCTGGCGACGGGGGCGGCGATCGGGGTGGCCGCGTCGGGGCTGCCGGCGCTGGCGGGGGCGATGGGGGTGCTGGGGTTCGTGTGGCTGCTGGCCCAGCGGCGGGGGCTGATCGATCCGGTGACGATGATCCTGGTGGGGGTGATCGTGGCCGTGCTGCTGGGGTCGGTGACCATGCTGGTGCGGACGCTGCTGCCCGACCAGGGGCAGTCGGCGGCGCGGTGGATGATGGGGGTGATTTCGGACGACGCGTCGCGCCCGGTGGTGGTGGGGGTGTGGGCCGCAACGCTTGTGATCGCAGGGGTTTCCATTTGGATGGGGCGTCTGTTCGACGCGGCGAGCCTGGGCGAAGACGAGGCGCGGTCGTCGGGCGTGCCGGTGGGGACGGTGCGGGCGGTGCAGTTGATCGGGGCGGGCGTGCTCACGGCCGGGACCATCGTGCTGGCGGGGCCGGTGGGGTTCGTGGGACTGGTCTGCCCGCACGCGGCCCGGCTGCTGCTGGGCCCCGGGCACCGGACGCTGATCGTCGGGGCGGCGATGGCGGGCATCGCGCTGGTGGTGGGGGCCGACGCGGCGGTCAAGGCATTCCCCGGACCGGCGGGGCGGATCCCGGTGGGGGTGGTGACCTCGCTGATCGGGGGGCCGGTGTTCCTGGCGATGCTGCTGCGGTCGCGCCGGGTTGCGGGCTGACGAAGGCTGGCCTGGAGACGATTTCGGCCACGGCCGGGAGGTTTCGTTCGAGCGGGGCCCCCGGGTGGCCCGATAATTCCGCATCGGGGGCGTCCGTGTGGGCGTTCCGGCGATTCTCTGCGGGGGTCTCGCGTGCGGCTGAGCGTCATCATCCCGACCCGCAGCGGGCCCGGCAGCCCCGCGGTGCGGTGCGTCCAGTCGCTGCGGAGTCAGGTCACCTCGGAGGACGAGGTCATCGTCTCGGTCGACGGCCCGGACGCGGACCCGCGGCTGGAGGATCTCGACGGGGTGCGGGTGGTGCGCGGCGAGCGGGCCGGGCCGGGGGAGGCGCGCAACCGGGCGCTGGCCGTGGCGCGGGCGCCGGTGGTGCTGTTTCTCAATGACGACGTGGTGGCGCAGCCGGGGCTGCTGGATGCGCATGCAGCGTCGCATGTAGCAGGCGGGCCGTCGATGGTGCTGGGGGCCGCGCCCTGGGCGGTGGCGGCGGACGACCGCGTGATCGACCTCGTGCTGCGGGCGACGTCGTGGATCTTCTTCTACGACCAAATGAATGACGCGGATCCGGGGCGTGACTGGGGCTTCCGGCACGCGTGGACGCTGAATCTGTCGGTGCCGCGGGCGGAGTGCGCGGCGTTCGAGCCGCGGCTGGCGCACCCGATGCTCGATGATCTGGAATGGGCGTGGCGCATGCGGTTGCCGGTGTTGTATCGACCGGCGGCGGCGGTCGTGCACGAGCACCGGTACACGCCGCGGGCGCTGCTGCGCCGCGAAGCGCTGCTGGGGCATCAGGCGGCGTGGCTGCACCGGGTGAATCCTGCGTGCGCACGGGCGACCTTCGGCGTGCGGTTCTCGCCGGACGAGGCAGCGCTGGAAGGCGTTCGGGGCGTGCGGGCGGTGCTGCCGGGGCTGATGGCCGCGGCGTGCGAGGAGTTCGGGGCGTTTGAGGGCTTTGTGGATCGACCGGCGGCGAGGATCGGGCCGGCGGCGTCACTGGCGGGCGTGTTCGACAGCTGCCGCGGATGGCGGGAGGCGGCGCGGCTGATCGGCTGCGTGGCGATGGCGGACGGCCGGGACGCAACGCAGGCGATGGACGCCGCGGAGGCTGCGATCGCGAACGGTGTGCGGGTCGGGCTGGAGGGTGCGGCGTGAAAGGGCCGACCGTGCTGCTGTACGGCAGCCGCCGGCCGCTCGATCAGTTCGCCGGCGTGCCCGAGCGTCTGGCGGATCGTGGCGCCGAGGTGCTGTACGAGCGGCTGTGGGATCATGGGATGCGGACGGGCCTGCACGCCCAGCCCGAACTGATCCGGCGTGCGGGCGTGATCGGGTTCGCGGACCTGTCGTACAACATGCACCTGCGTGCCACGCGGATCGCGCGGCGTCACCGGGTCCCGACCGTGCTGGTCGTGGACGGTGTGACGGAGTTCGCGACGACCTATCTGAACCCGTGGATGGGGCTGCGGCACCTGCGGCCGGCCCCGGCCGATCTGGTGCTCGCGCTGGGGCCGCTGCAGGCGAAGATACTGACCGCGATGGGCAATGCCGCGGTGCGTCGCGCAGGCCTGCCGCGGCTCGACGGTGTGGCCGAGCGTGTGGAGACCGCACGCGGGCGGACGCCGGCGCGTTCCTGGCTGGTGGTCGCCACGGCCTGGACGCCCGCGCTGTCCGAGGCTGCGGGCCATCGGCTGCTCGCGATGCTCGAGCATCTGCGTGCGGCGACGGAGGAGCGTCGGATGCCCGTCCGCTGGCGGCTGACCGGCGGGCTGGCCGAGCGGCTGGGCGTGCCCGCGGACAGGGCGGATCTGGCCGAGTCGCTGGCGGGGGCGTCGGCGGTGATCACGACGGCGAGCACGCTGGCCGTCGAGTCGATGCTCGCGGGCGTGCCGACGGCGATCGCGCACCCGCACCCGTGGCCGCTGTGGGTTCCGGGGGCGTGGGAGTGGCGTCCCGACCCGGCCGACCGGTCCGACGCGGAGCAGGTATCGCGGTCGGTGGACGCCTCCGGGGCCGTGCGGCGCGCCGCGGACGAGGCGTTGGCCGGCGTGCTCGGCGGGTTCGATCCGCGGCTGCCGGACGCGGGGTCGCTGCTGGATGCGCTGGAACATCCCGAGCCGGCGCGGCTCGCATGCCAGAGACGTCTGCTCCGCGAGATGCACACGCCCGACGCGGCGCACGAGGTCGCCGACGCGTTGCTTGGGATGACCCGTGATCCGCCGGCCGCGGAGGCACGGGCCGCCGGTGACATCGAGCGGATCGGGCACACGCTGGTGCGGGCGGGCGTGAAGCGGCGGAGGCGGGCGCTCAGCCTGCTGCAGTGCGGGCGGTCGCCGGTGCACGGGGTGACGAACTGGTCGGTCCGGATGAGCCGCGCCTTCGCGGAGCGGGCAGACCTCGGCTGGGAGTTCCACACGCTGCTGGTCGGGTCGGAACCGACGAACTTCGAACGGTTCAACACGCCGGAGATCGGCGATGAGCCGCACCTGCATCGCTGCGTGCTCGATCCGCTCGCGGGAACGCACGAGCGCATGGAGGCGTTGCTGCGTGCGGCCGAGGCGGTCGACGCCGACGTGATCGTGCCCAGCCACGGCGAGGAGGTGCTGGCGGTCGCGGCCCGGCTGCGCGCGGGCGGGGCGCGTTGCCTGGGCATCGCCCACGTGGATGAGACGGCGGAGTTCGGGCGGCTGGCCGACTTCGGCGGTTGGGACGGGCTGGTCGGCGTCAGCCGGGCATGCGTCGAGGGGATCGCGCGGGCCATCCCGGGGTCCGTGCCGCACCGGATCGTGTACGGCGTGCCGCTGGCGGCGACGCCGAGACGATCGGATCGTTCCGGCCCGATCCGTCTGGGGTACGTGGGGCGGATGGTCGAGGGTCAGAAGCGGATCGGCGAACTCATCGGGCTGATCGCGCGGCTCGGCGAGCTGGGGGTGGACCATGAGTTCCACATCGTGGGCGACGGGCCGGATCTGAACGCGTGGACCGCGCGGGCGCGGGACGCGGGCATCACGGGCGACCGGCTGGTCATGCACGGCAGGCGGTCGATGGAATGGGTCGAGGCGTTTCTGCCGACGCTCGACCTGAGCGTGAATGTCTCCGGCTGGGAGGGCACGAGCGTCTCGATGCTCGAGGCGATGGGTCGCGGCGTCGTGCCGTGCGTGACGGGCGTCGCCTCGGGCGTGGACGAGTGGATCGAGGACGGGGTGCACGGGATCGTCACGCCGGTCGGACGCCCGGACCTGATGGCCAAACGCATCGCCGACGTCGCCGCGGACCGGGACCGGATCGACCGGATGGGCGCGGCGGCACACGCGCGGATGTGCGAGCGGGGCATGGGCCTGTCGCACGCCGCCGAGCGGTACGCGGCGGTCCTGGACGACGTGCTGGCGGCGCCGCGGGCGCGGCCCGCGCCGAGCGACCGCGGCGTCCGCCTGCGCGACCGGTCCGAGTGGAGCCCGGCCATGCCCGACGACGACGCCGAGGCGGACCGGTGGGTGCGCGACGCGCTCGGGGCGTGCGGCTTCCGGTCCATCGCCGTCGGAGCGCCCGCCCCCGGATGCGACGCGGTGCTGATCCCGGCTCGATCCCCGCGGCCGGATCCGGGGCGGGTCGAGGCGTGGCGGCGGGCGGGCCTGGGGGTCGGAATTTCTCCGAATCTCTGCGTCGAGCGCGGGGTGCTGCTGGCCGAGTCGGCGTTGCGCCGGCTGGTCGGGGCGGGGTGCCGGCGGATCGCGGTTTTCGGCGCGGGCACGCAGTCCTCGTCGTTCGGCCCGGCGGTGCGACGCGGGGAGCCGATCGTCGGATGGATCGACGACGCCGCCGCGGCCTTCGGCACGCACATGGGCCTGCCGGCGGTCCCCGCGGAGCACGCCTTGGCCGTGCTGAAGCCGGACGGCGTGGTGTTGAACAGCCAGCGCTTCGAGCCGCTGCTGGCCGAGCGTGCGGCGGGCCTCGGGCTGGGACGTGCGGCGGCGCTGACCCGCGACGACGCGACGCTGACGGCATGCGTGGAGGCGTTGCGTTCGGCCCGGTCGATGGTCGGGCGGGGACGGCGGGTGATCGCGGTGTGCGAGGCGGACACACGGGCGTATGCGGCGGCGGTGGGGCTCGACACTTCGGTGAGCCCGGGTGATCTGCCAGGGCTGGTGCGGTCGGCCGGACCGCCGGACGCGGTGCTGCTCGCGCTCGAAGGGGACGAGGCCGGGCCCCGGGCGGCGCTCGTCCCCTGGGCGGAGCGCGGGGTTGAGATCTTCTCGTGCCTGCGGGCGGGGCCGTCAGGAGGCGCGGTGGCGGGCCAGATCGAGCAGCCCGCGGGCGAAGCGGTCGAGGCCGAAGCGGTCGCGGCATCGCCCGGCGATGGCGGATGACAGCCGGGCGCGTCGCGGCGCGTTCATCATCGCCTCGATCCGGGTCTCCAGTTCGGCCTCGGACGCGAAGGTCGTTTCCGCGAGGTCGATCAACAGCCGGTTGGGGTCGTCCTTGACGACCGGCAGGTCCTCCGGCGGCGTGGCCTCGATCCGGGCGATCTCGGCGGGCGAGTTGCCGAAGAAGCCGTGCTCGGTCAGCGTGTAGCCGAGACGGCCCCACTCTGCGGCGATCCGCATCGCTTCCGGATGGTTGGCGATCCAATAGGCGGGATGGCGGCCTCTGGCCATCGAAAGGTCGCGCGGCGCGACGCCGTGCAGCTGGTTGAGCAGGCAGCGGCGCGAGCGGTCCAGATTCTCGAAGGTGCGCCGTACGAGCGGCATGCCGCCCGAGAACGCGATCTCCGCCAGGCGCTGGTGCACCGGCGCGCGGACGCTGGCGTGCAGATGGACGGTGGCGAGCTGGTACGCCGCGCGGAGTTGCTCCCCGTGCGTTAGCTCCGGGCGACCGAACCGGCCGAGGGTGGGGTGCTCGGTCCAGCCGGGTCCGTAGAGGCGCAGCCGCCAGCCCCTTCGGTCGGCGATGGCGGCCGCCCAGGTCGCGGTCTGCTGGCGGAAGAGCAGGTCCGCCAGTGGCAGGGTGAAGGACTCGTGGAGGACCGAGGCGGACGCCTTGGTCGGCTCGACGCCGGTCTCGTCCCGCAGGCACCGCGCGGTCAGGTCGGCGAGATCGGCGGAGAGATAGCGCCACGGCGTGGCCGCGCTTTCCAGGATCGGGCCGATGCTCGTCCCGATGCGCTGGGCCGCGCGCCCGACGGGCGTGCCCGGCCCGAACGCATTGACGCCGCGCTCGAAGAAGGACCTCGGCGGCTCGCTGTGGCGGGTGGCCATGGCGACCTCGCACCGGAGGTTGTCGGGGTCGGACTCAACCGGCGCGGGATGGAATGTCCCGGTGGACACCGGGTTGGTCCACCGGAGGGTCTGCTCCGGCGGGAAGCCGAAGTCCTCGCGGAGGGAGGGGTAGATGAAGCCGGCCGCGAAGTCGTGGCGGCCCGCGCGCCAGGAGCGGTCGCCCCCCATCAGGTGCGGCATCGCGTCCTGGATCCAGGAGATCATCGGGACGCCCGGCGGGACCGCGCCCGCCGTGTGCGGCCGGAGGTAGTTGATACAGACGATCAGATCCGGCCGGAAGTCGTCGATGTGGCGTGCGAAGTACAGCGGGTTGGCGTGGCTGCTGGCGTCCCGCTCCTGGAGCACCTGGGCGTCGATGCCGAGCGATCTGAACTGCCGCGCAAGATCCTCCGCGGAGAACCGGACGTAGGCGGTGTACCGCGAGGTCAGGATCTGGACGCGCCCGGGGCGGTCGGTCAAGGGCTTCGGCTCCCACGCCGCGGGCCGGCTCGCGACACCGCGCAGGGCGAGCTGCTGCGCGTCGTGGGCCCGCTCAAGCGCGCCCGCGATCCGCCGGGCCTGTTCGATGTGCGGCGTGCCGGGCGTCAGGTGCACGCGCTGGGGCAGGGCCTCGTCCAGGCCGCGCTCGATCCGCGCGGTCAGCCGATCGACGCACGACGCGCCCAGGAACCACTCGATGCGGCCCGGGCCGAGCATCGGGGCGATGGCATCCGGGCCGAGCCGCATCGCGAGATCGGTCAGACCGGCGATCGCCGCGGCCGGGTCCGGTTCGCAGGCGAACAGCCGGGGCGCGTAGCCGTTCGCCCGCGGCGCGGACTCCCGCCAGAGACGGTGCAGCATGGCGGGCGGGTCGATCCCGATCAGGACGGCGGGAGCCGGGAAACCATCCTGCCGGGCGGGCGGGTGGGTGTCGGTCGGGTCGGTCTCGGTGATGTTGCCGGCCAGGCCGCCGATCGATCCGTCCGGGGCCTGCCAGACCCGCGATCCGTCGCTCGCCCGGAAATGGTCGATCCCGGCCATCCGTTCGCGGGCCTGCGCGGCTTCGGTCCGGTCGAGCAGGCCGCGTGCGATGAGCGCCAGGGCGACCTCGTCGGCGTGCGCGTTCCAGTCGGCGGACGCGATCCGATCGCCGGGGGCATCGGTCGGGTGGGCCGCGCCCGCCCGCTCCGCGAGCGTGAACAGCCCGAGGCGCTCCAGCGTCCGGGCGGCGTCGGGGTGCGGCGTGCCGGGTCTGATCAGGGCCCGGGCGGCCTGCCAATCTTCCGGCGTGGCCTGGTCGGGGCGGCGGCGGTGGGTCAGCGTGGGGGGCACCCCCGGACATCGTCGATTCTCTGATCCGATCTGCATAAATCGACCGATCACCGTCGCATGAGCAGCCACGTGTCCCCGTCCGAAGCCGCGGTCTGGAAGCCTCGCGCCCCGAGGCTGGCGCTGGTGCCGCAGCTGCGCGAGCGCGTGCTCGATCGGACGGCGGCGTGGCTGGCCGCTCGGGGCGTGCGTCGGATCGCGCTGTACGGGATGGGCCGGCATTCACGGGCGATCATCCGCCAGCCGTGGCTCCTGCACGGCATCGAGGTGGCCGCGGTGCTCGACGATCGGCCGACGGGCTCGCGCCTGGTGGGGGTTCCGGTCCTGCTGCCCGCCGAGGCCCGCGACGGGGCCGCGGGGGTGATCGACGCGGTGGTGGTCAGTTCGACGGTCTACGAAGACCAGATCGCGGACCGGGCCGCCGAGGTGTTCGCGGGCTCGTCGGTCGAGATCGTCCGGCTCTATACCCCGGACGACTCGGTGTGGGACGTGGGGCCGACGATCGAGCGGCTGGTGGCGCGGGGTCTGGAACGGACCGACGCGGAGTGGCTGGTCCACAACCGGGCCGAGCGGCACGACGCGATGCTCCCCGTCATCCCGCCCGCGCGGACGGAACTGCACCTGCGTCGGTACGAAATGGCCGCGGGCGTCGCGCTGGAGCGGGGCGCCCGGACCGCCGCGGATCTGGCCTGCGGGACCGGGTACGGGTCGGAACTGCTGGCCCGGGTGGCGGGACTGCGGTCGGTCGTGGGGGCGGACATCGACGCGGACGCGGTCCGCTACGCCGGTCGGTACCACGACGCGGACGGGCGGGCCCGCTTTGTGTGCGCGGACGCGACGGACACCGGGCTGGAATCGGGTTCGATCGATCTGATCGCGAGCTTTGAGACCATCGAGCACGTCGTCGACACCGGGGGATTGCTGGCCGAGTTCGACCGGCTGCTGCGGCCGGGCGGGACGCTTGTGGTCAGCACGCCGAACCGGATGGGCCCGACGCCGTATCACGTCCACGACTTCGGATTCCCCGAGTTCTCGGCGGCGTTGCGTTCGCGTTTTCAGGTGGTCGACTGGTTCGGGCAGCTGCCCACGGACGATGTGTACGCCGCGGACCTGCCGCCCGGAATGTGGCGGCTGGCCGCGAAGGACGCGGCCCGGGACGTGTGGCCGGGGGGCGGCGGGCGTCCCGATTTCCTGCTGGCGGTCTGCCGCAAGCCGGACCTTGACCGGTGCGACGCGGTCGGGGGCGACTCGGTCGTGGTCCGGACGCCGCTCGGAGCGGTGCGTCTCGCGACGCCGCTCGGCCACAGCGGGATATCGAGCGGCGAGCCGGGTGAGTGGGGCGGGCCGGTCTGGGCCTGGCTGGGCACGCTGTCGCGCGGCGATGTGCTGTGGGATGCCGCCCCTGGCGATCCGGTCGCCGCCATCGCGGCCTCGGTCCGATGCTCGCAGACGTTGCTGCTGCGTCCGGCGGCCGCGGACCACTGGGTGGCGTGGGCGTCGCTGCGGCTGGCGGATCAGCACGCTCGGGCTTGCTGCCTGGCGGTCGGGGTCACGGGATGGATGCCGGAAGGTTCAGCGCTGCCGCATGCCGCGATCGAGATGGTCGCCGCGATGGCGGGCGTGGGCTTGCCGACGCACCTGCGGCTGGGGGCGTGGACGCCGGGGGCGGCGGAGGCGCTTGGACGAACACGCTCGCTCCGGGAGGTGTTTGTGGAGACGGTCCCGCGGGCCGCGGCGGAGCGGGCGTCGATGGTGGGGTCGATGTCCGCGGCCGGTTTTCTTCCCGCCGAGCTCGGATCGGGCGGCGGTGGGGTGGGGGCGGGGGCTGCGGTGTTTCGCCGCCAGGCCTGATTGGCCCGTCGGGCGGACATTTTTGGAGCCGGGGACGCGGATCGGCCGAGTCTAACGCCGGCCGGACAGACCGGCCCGCCGGCACGGGACCAGGGTGAGGAACTCTGCATGGAAATCGCGTTCATCGGGCTCGGCAAACTCGGATTTCCCTGCGCGGTGGCCCTGGCGATGCGTGGCCATCGGGTGCGGGGCTACGACCGCAACGCCGAGATCATGGCGGCCTACGAGCGTGGCGAGGTGACGCCGTTCGAGCCCGGGCTGGACGAGCAGTACGCCGGGGCGCGGTCCCGGATGAGCTTCGAGCGTTCGATCCTCGACGCGGTGCGTGCGAGCGAGGCGATCTTCGTCGCGGTTCCCACGCCGCACGCCCCGACGCACGACGGCTCGCTGCCCTACGACGGGCTGCCGCGCGACTTCGACAACGGACCGATCCGGGATTGCCTCAGCGAGATCGGCGCGGCGATCCGCGCGATCGATGACGACGTCTTCCGCACGATCTTCATCGTCTCGACGGTCACGCCGACGACGATGGTGGGTGAGCTCATCCCCGCCATGGTGGAGTCGGCGGGCGAGGAGCCGGGCCTGCGGTGGGGGGTGGTCTACAACCCGTTCTTCATCGGGCAGTCGACGGTGGTGCGGGACTTTCTGTCGCCCGAGTTCGTGCTCGCGGGCCACTCGCCCAGCCCGATCGTCCGCACCCGGACCGAGCGTGCCACGCAGGAACTCTACGGGTCGCTGCACGACCGACCGATCCGCTCGATGACCTGGACCGAGGCCGAGTGCGTCAAGCTCTCGTACAACACCTACCTGGGCCTGAAGGTGCTCTTCGCCAACACGGTCATGGAGATGTGCCACGCCCTGCCGGACTGCGACTGCGACACGGTCAACGGCGCCCTGAAACTTGCGACGGACCGGCTGGTCAGCCCCAAATACATGGACGGCGGGATGGCCGACGGCGGGCCGTGCCACGGGCGGGATCAGATGGCGATGTCCTTCGCCGCACGCAAGGCCGGGATCGGCTTTGACATCTTTGACGTCATCAACAAGGGCCGCGATCACCAGACGGCGTACCTGGCCGAGCTGGTCCGTTCGAAGGCGGCCGGCCGGCCGGTCGTGCTGCTCGGCATGGCGTTCAAACCCGGGACGAACCAGACGCAGGGCAGCCCGGCGATGCTCCTGGCCAACATCCTGCGGGATCGCGGCGTCGAGCCTCTGCTGCACGACCCGGTCATCCGGCCCGACACGCCGATGCCCGACGTGCCCGCCCTGTATTTCATCTCGACCCGTTGGGACAGCTACGCGGACCATCTATTCCGGGCCGGCGACACGGTGATCGACCCGTGGCGCATGCTCCGCGGCAAGCAGCTCGCCGACGGCGTGGAGTACGTTCCCGTCGGAATCGGCCCGGCGTCCAACAGCGCGTTGGGCTCCTCCCAGACACGAAACGCGGCCCAGGAGAGCGAGGCATGCGAGCCAAAGTTGTCGCGGTTTACCGGCTCCTATACGGCAGCGATTTCATAGCCGAATCGCTCGCCTCGGTGGTCGATTCGTGCGACGCGGTGCTGTGCTTCGTCGGGCGGCGGCCCTTCGGCGGGCGGCCGTGCGTTCGTTACTTCGGCCACGAGGTCTATTTCCCGCACGACATCGACGGCGTCTCCGACGCGATCCACGGCTGGGCGGAGCGCCACGATCCGGCGGGCAAGGTCCGGGTGATCGACAACCCGCTCGACGCGGTGCTCAGGAATCAGCTGGGCGAACTGGTTGACCGCTTCGTGCTCCCCGAGTACGACTGCAGCCACGTGCTGCAGGTCGAGGGCGATGAGGTGTGGCACGCCGACGCGCTCAACGCGCTGCTCGACGCCGCCGAGACGAGCGACGCGGACGAGTTCATGTCCACCAACGATCTGTTCTGGCGTTCGCCCCGGTTCGTCAGCCGGCGCAACAACCCCTACGCCGTGCTGCGGGCCGTCAAGGGCGCCCGCTCGATCGGCCCGACCGGCAACGCGTTGATGTCGACCCGGGACGACCTGGTGCGGATCGCACCGCCGGGCGTGCGGGTTCACAACTTCGGCTACGCGTGCTCCGAGCGGACGATGTTCTGGAAGCACCTGGCGGGCCTGAGTTTCAGCCGGGATCTCCGCTGGGATTCCGTGCCGCGTGAGGAATGGTTCGAGTCGGTCTGGCGGACCTGGAACTGGCACACGAACCGGCGGACCGATCTGTGTCCCTCCGTGGGATACCCCGACGCCTTCGCGCCCGCCGAGATCTACCCGCGGGAACTGCTGCCCCGCGTCATGCGGGAGCGGATCGAACGGGCCCCGCTGCCCGAGTGGCTCGACGCGGAGCGGCAGGGCGAGCACGCAACCCGGGCCGATCTGGTCGAGGGGGCCGCATGAACGATGTCACCCTGTCCGTCAACGGCACGCCCCTGTTCGGCAAGCCGCCGGTCGCGGTCGCCGAGGATCCCATCGAGGCCGCCATCGCCGAGCGTTACCTGCAGCCCAGCCCGCAGGAGCACCGCTTCACGTCCACCGGCGTGAAGTTCTGGAAGCACCGCGCCGCGATGGAGTCCTACCGCGACGGCGGGGGGCACAGCGTCATCTCGACGCACATCGCGCCGGAGGGGCGCTGCAATCTCAAGTGCGACTACTGCTCGGTCACGCACCGCACGTTCCACTCCTCGCTCGATCTGGAGGTGATCCAGGACTACGTGACGCGGCTGAAGACCCGCGGGCTCAGGGCGGTCATCCTGACCGGAGGCGGCGAGCCGACCGTCTACAAGCAGTTCAACGAACTCGGCGAGTGGCTGCTCGACGAGGGTCTGGAACTGGCGCTGATCACCAACGGAACGCAGTTCAATCGCGTGTCCGACCGCGTGCTGCAGGGCCTGAGCTGGCTGCGGATCTCCATGAACCGGTTCAAGCACTGGGAGAAGATGATCACCGTCCCGCGGGATCGCGTCGGACCGCAGACCGTGATCGGCATGTCGCTGTGTCATTCCGGCGACAACAACGACGATGAGTTTCTCGGGAAGGTCGCGGCCATGGCCGACGCCCACGACATCTCGTACGTGCGGGTCCTGCCGGACTGCATGCTCCCCCAGCGCGAGCTCGTCCGCGAGCACCAGCGGCTCCAGCAGCTTTTCGACCGCCTGCCCTCGGGCGGCAGGTTCTTCCACCAGGTCAAGATCCACGGGGCGCCGACGCAGTGCAAGTGCCACCAGTCCTACTTCCGGCCCTACCTGTCCGAAGAGGTCGACCCGACCACCGGGCGGCCCGGCCTGGTCTTCCCGTGCGACTCGGTGGTGCTCAACGACCAGGTGATGAAGTTCGCATCAACCTACGCCCTGTGCCGCCCGGAGGAGATCCTCGACTATCTCGACGGCAGGATCCGGCAGAAGTTCGACGCGACCGAGCACTGCAAGGGCTGCGTCTTCACCCGCACCGTCAACATGCTCAACGAGTACGTCAACCACGGGGTCGAGCACTTCGACCAGTACGAGCATTCGGAGATGAAGCATGCCAACTTTGTCTGATCTCAAGACCCGCTACGACGAGACCTACTACGAACGCGGCGTCGAGTCCGGCGTGTCCGGCTACTCCAACTACCGCTGGATGCCCGAGCTGACGATCCCCATGGCCATGACGGTGATCGACGTCATGGGCATCGGCCGGGGTCAGAGCGTGCTGGACTACGGCTGCGCCAAGGGGTTCGTGGTGCGGGCGCTCCGCATGCTGCGCCGCGACGCCTGGGGCGTGGACATCTCGCCCTACGCCATCGAGCGGGCCGACCCTTCGGTCATGCAGCACATCCATCTGATCGAGGACCTCGCCGCGTGGTCGGGCCCGGAGCACTTCGATCACGCCCTGGCCAAGGACGTTCTCGAGCACGTGCCGTACGAGATGATCGACTCGGTCATCGCCGGGCTGGCCGACCGCGCCGGGCGGCTGATGGTCGTCGTGCCCCTGGGCGATGGCCAGCGATACACGATCGAGGCGTACGAGCGGGACGTCACCCACATCATCCGGGAGCCCGCGGCGTGGTGGGCCGACCGCCTGCGGGCCCGGTTCCGCAACGTGACCTGGACCTACAAGATCGAGGGCATCAAGGACAACTGGCGGCTCGTGCACCCCGAGGGCAACGCGATCCTGATCGCCGACAACATGAAGGCCGCGGCGTGAGCGCCGGGGCGACGGCCCGGAACGGAGGCGTGCCCGGCGCCATGGCGGAATGGACCGGGCGCATCGTCTGGTGGCGACACCACCACGTCGTCGCCTCGCAGGGCGCATCCCCGGCGCGGCCGTTCGAGGCCGTGGAGGACTGGCGTGCGTGCTTCCTCGGGCGTGACGCGTTGGAGATCGGTCCCGGCGAGGGCCGGCAGGCCGACGCGCTGATGCCGCTGGCGCGATCGTACAGCGTGGCGGACATCGTGCCGGAGGTGCTCGCCCTGCCGCGGTACGAGCGAGCGCAGCGATTCCAGATCCGCAACTACGCGGTTGATCGGATGGGGCGGTCGTTCGGTGTCATCAGCTTCTGGTACCTCGTTCATCACGTCCGCACCGACGAGCTTGAGGACTTTTTCGGCTTCGTCGCGGCGCACGCGGACGCCGACGCGTGGGTCTTTTTCAACATCCCCGGGCCGTCCCCCTCGTCCACGCTGGTCGCGGACGGCACGGGCGACGGGCGGAGAACGACCACGCACGACCCGGACCGTGTCCGGTCCCTGCTGTTGGGGCACGGGTTCGAACTGCGGGCGGAGCGCGTGCAGGACTTTTCAAGCCACGTCATGCTCTGGCGGCGCGCCGGCTGAACGTACCGTGCGGTTGGCGTGCGGGAAGCGACCCGTCGCTCCGCTGAGGCCGAGAAACCCGGACAGACGGTCCCACGCGTCGGGTTGCCCGACGTCGAGGGTGAGCAGCCTCGGATCGCCCGCGAAGTGGCGTCGGACCCGGTCGTGGTGGCGTCGTCGGGCCGATGCGAACGCGATGGCGTTGAAGCTGTCGACGCCGTAGACGCGTCGGAACACCTCGAGTTCCGGCGTGCCCGCGTACCTGGTTCGGATCAGGTCGGCCGGGAAGTTGGCGGCGCAGCTGCGCAGCCAGGCCGCCTCGTCTCTGGTGGTGAGGACAAACCGGCTTCCGGGGAACGCGCGGTCGAGTTCGTCGAAGCAGAACGAAACGGAGATGTCGCCCGCCGCGTCCAGACCGTCGAGCACGCTGAAGTCGCGGTCCAGCATGCGGCGGGCGCAGGGATAGTGCACCGAGCGCAGCCCGAGCAGCCGGCACGCCTCGTGGACGCTCGTGGTCCCGGTCTTGCTGAGGCCGATGCAGAAGATCATCGCCCGACCGCGGCCAGCTCCGGGAATCGCTCTGCGGCCCAGATCTCACCGGCCGCACGGCGGGCGTGCCAGACTCTGTCGTCATCGGACTTGCGCAGGCGGGCGCGGACGAAGGTCTCGTCCGGGGGCAGGCCGGTGGCGCAGGGGTGATCGTGCTCGAGCCGCGCCTCCGGTTCGAACAGCCAGTGGCCCCACGCCTTGATGGTCACGCCCAGCTCCGCGTCGTTGTACTGGTGGAAGTAACCGGGGAAGAACAGGTCGCCAGGGCGGAACCGGTCGAGGAACGCCTTGCCCATCAGCGGGAACGCGAGGTCGTAGCCCTGCGGGATGTTCGACTGGCTCAGCCCGACCACGCCGTCCCCGTCCGGGAAGGCCCGGTAGAGCGACGCCATCGCGATGGAGATCGCCCGGGGCTCGAAGCGGATGTCGTCCGTGCAGAACAGCGCATCGCCCTCGACCAGCTCGCGGAAAACGAGGTTGAGTGACGCCGTGCATCCCGGGCGTGCGTTCGCCTTCGAGCTGTACACGCAGCGGCAGATGTCCGAGTTCTGCTCGCACACGCGGATGGTCTCGACGTCGCCGGCGGCGACCATGACGCGTGCGGGCTGGTCGCTCTTGCGCACCGACGCGATCATCCGGTGCAGGGCGTCGGGCCGCCCGATCGAGGCGCAGAACACGTCGACGGTGCGTTCGCTGATCATTCCGCAAGCTCCTCCGGCGTCCGTGGGCGGCTCGCCCGCCGGGCGCGCATCAACGCCCGATCCGGCGCCTTCACCGGCGTGGGTGGTTCGGTCGAGATCGCCGCCTTGAGTCGTCGCGACGCCTGGTGATGGGTGATCACCGGATCCGAGCCGCTGGGATCCTCCGCCGCCCGGTCGAAGATCTTGGTGTAGGCCTGCGGCAGCCAGAGCGTCCGCAGACCGCCGGCCAGCGTGCGCTCCCACGCCAGGTCGAGGCTGACCTGGTCCCACCGCCGCGGGTCCGCCGCGCAGGCGTCCACCCACGCGTCGAGCAACGCCCCCGCCCGCGGCGTGGGCCAGAAGCACGCCGTGCCGCTGGCGAACTGCCAGCCGTCGCAGCGGTGCACCGCGAAGTCGAACCCGCTGGCCCGCAGCAGGTCCGGCCTGCGCGCCAGTCGCGCGTCGGCATCGATCCAGACGACGCCCTCGGGGTGCTCCCGCCAGCGGTCCCGGACGAAGGCGGCCTTCATGGCGCAGTTGGCTTCCCACGAGCCCCGGGACGCCACGCCCCGGATGTCGCATCCGAGGCCGAGGGCCTCGCACCCGGCCCGGAGGCCTTGGGCCTCCGCCTCGTACGCCGTGCCGACCGTGAAGAAACTCACCACCACCGGCATCGGCCCGTCGAGCCGGAACGCGTCCGGCGCCGTCGCCGCCGCCGCCGCCCCGAGCCATGCCGAGCCGTCCGGACCGGACTGGTGGCACCAAGCGTGCAGCCCCCGCTTGGACTCGTCCGCGGCCGGATCGTCCGCGTCGATGATCACGAGGGGGCCGTCGCCCGGCGGGACCGGCTCGCCCGCGCGCATGGCGCGTGCGGGCGTCGACGAGGCGAGCAGCCGGAGCAGCCCGTCGGCCACGGCCCGATCTGTATACTGCACCGTCGGCACACCCGGGTATCGGTCGCCGCCGTCGCCATCCTTGAAACCGCCCCGCCGGCCGCGGATTTCCGGCCCGTGAGCCAACCCCCGCCATGTCCACCGATGCCCGCCCGTCCGCGTTCCTCCCCCTGCCGCAGGGCCTCGGCGTCAGCGGGGTGGTGACGTGGGCGGTGGATCTGGCCAACGCCCTGGCCGCCCGGGGCTGGCGGGTGGGCGTGGCGCTGCACCCCGAGCCGCCGGCCTACCGACGCCTCGAGACACCCTTCCATCCCGGCGTCCGCGTCACCGACCTGGCGGCCCTGCCCCGACCCGGAACGGTCGGAGCCGACATCGCGCCGTTCGTCCGGGCCTACCGCGACGCGATGGACGCGCTCGGCTGGTCGCCCGCGTCGCCCTGCATGATGCTGCCCTCGCTCGACGCGGACTGCTACGCGGCGGCCGCCGCCCTCGCCGGCGTGTTCGCCGATCGGGTCCGCGTCGTCGGCTGGCAGCACAGCGACACCGCCTTCGACACAGCCCTGATGCGCACCTACGAGCCGATGCTCGCCCGCATCGTCGGCGTCAGCGAGCACATCACGCGGACGCTCGCGGCCGCCCATGCGGCGCGTGCCGGTGATATTGTGCATATCCCGTACGGCGTGCCGGTGCCGCCTCTCCCGGCTCCGCCGGGCGCCGACCGGCCGGACCGCCCGCTCCGCCTGATCTATGTCGGGCGGATGGAGCACGAGCAGAAGCGGGTGGGTGTCCTGGCGCGGCTCGCCCGCCTCCTCGCGGAACTGCCGGTGCCCCACACGTTCACCCTCGTCGGCGACGGCCCGGCCGCCGCAGAGATCGATGGTGCGCTCGCCACGCTGCCGGACGCCCGCCGCTTGCCCGCGGCCTCCCGGGAGCGGGTCCGCACGCTGCTCGCCGGATCCGACTTGCTCGTCCTGCCCTCGCGGTACGAGGGCCTGAGTCTGTCGATGCTCGAGGCCATGGCCCACGGGGTTGTTCCGGTCGTCGCCCGCGTCCGGTCGGGCGCCGCCGAAGCCCTCGGCGACGACGAGGCCGGGCTGCTCGTCGACGCGGCGCCCGATGCTGATGATGAGAGCGTCGCCGCGGCCTTCGCTCGGGCGCTTGCCCCGCTGGCGGCCGATCGAACGCGGCTGCGGCGGCTGCGGCAGGCCGCCCACGCGGCCGCCGGCGACCGGTACGACCACCGCCTGCACACCGACCGGTGCGAAGCGCTGTTCCGATCCGTGCTCGCCGAGCCGGGCCGTGCCTGGCCCGCCGACCGGCCCACGCGGTTCGGCGGGTCCGCCGCGCCCGCCGGACACGGCAGCGTCCCGGCGGACGCCGCGTCCCGGGCCCGGGACGCGCTCGGACGGTTCGTCCGGACACACCCCGACGCCCGCCTGGCGATCTACGGATCCGGGCGACACACGCTGGCCCTCGCCGAAGCGCTGGCCGATCACGCCGCCCGGATCGATTGCGTCGTGGACGACGATCCCGCCCGCCACGGCTCGGTGCTCTGGGGGTGGCCGATCGTCGGACGCGGCGATCTGGCCTCCCGCGGCGTGCGGCACGCCCTGGTCTCGTCGTGGATCCACCAGGATGCGATGGCCGACCGCTGCCGAGCCGCCGGCGTGGAGCCGATGATCCTCTACCCCGTCACGCGTTGAAGTACCGCGCCTCGGGGTGGTGCACCACGATCGCGCTGGTCGACTGCTCCGGCACGATCTGATGGTTCTCCGTCAGCGTGCAGCCGATGCGGGTCGGGTCGATCAATCGCCAGATGACCTCGTGGCCGGCCATGTCCGGGCAGGCCGGATAGCCGAACGAGTAGCGTGAGCCGCGGTAGCCCTGCTTGAACAGGCCCGCCGGGGTCGGGTCGTCCTGGCCGGCGATGCCCAGCTCCTGGCGCATCCGCTTGTGCCAGAGTTCCGCCAGTCCCTCGGCGGCCTCCACGCCCAGACCGTGCCAGTAGAGGTAGTCCTGGTACGCACCGGCGTCGAAGAGCCGCTTGCAGTGCTCGCTGATCCGCTCGCCCATGGTCACGCACGACATGCCGATGACATCCAGCGACCCCGCCCGCTCGCACTCGTCGGCGTCCCGGAAAAAGTCCGCGATGCACAGGCGTCTTCCCTGCGGCTGGCGGGGGAAGACCAGCCGCTCGATCTGCCGGGTCGGGTCCGCGGGATCGAAGATGACCACCGCGTTGCCCTCGGAGCGGCAGGGGAAGTAGCCATACGCCACCCTGGGCGTCAGGATGCCCTCCCGCTCGGCCTCGGCGCACAGCCGCTTGAACACCGGCCGGGCGACCTCGTCGAGCTGGGCCTCGTACTCGGCCTTGGACTTGTTGCCCCGCTTGATCTGCCACTGCACCGCGTAGAGCGCGGTCGGGTTGATCAGTGAGAAGACCTCCTTGAGCGAGACCGAGGCCACCACGCGGGATCCCAGGAACGGGGCCTGCACCCCCGGCGCATCGGCCCCGCGGCCGACATCGGACCGCACCGAGTCGTCGAGCTCCGCCCCGGCAACCTCCACAGAGACGCCGCCGACGCAGCCCGCCGCCACGCGTTCGAGCGCGGCCGAGCGCTTGGCCTGCCGCTCGGCCACCTGCGCGTCGATCTCGGCCGTCTTGCCCGAGCGCAGCCGGTCCATGATGGCCAGCCCCTCGAACGCGTCCTTGCCGTAATACAAAGGCCCCTTGTACACGCTCTTGAGGTGCCCCTCGGCATAGGTGCGGGTCAGGGCCGCTCCGCCCAGCAGCACGGGCACCGCGATGCCCCGGGCGTTGAGCTCGTGCAGGTTCTCCTCCATCACGTGCACGCTCTTGACCAGCAGGCCGGACAGCCCGATGGCGTCCGCCCGGGTGCGCTCGAGCGCGTCGATGATCTCGTTGATCGGCTGCTTGATGCCGATGTTGTAGACCGTGTAGCCATTGTTGGTCAGGATGATGTCCACCAGGTTCTTGCCGATGTCGTGCACATCGCCCTTGACGGTCGCCAGCACGATGGAGCCGCGGGTCTGGCCCTCGACCTTCTCCATGTGCGGCTCGAGGTGGGCCACCGCCTTCTTCATCACCTCGGCGGAGCGCAGCACGAAGGGCAGCTGCATCTGACCGCTGGCGAACTGCTCGCCGACCACCTTCATGCCCTCGAGCAGGTGGTCGTTGACGATGTCCAGCGGCTTCCAGATGGCCAGCGCTTCGTCCAGGGACGCCGCCAGGCCGTCGTTCTCGCCCTCGATGATGTGCTTCTGCAGGCGTTCGGGCAGGGGCAGGTCCGCCATCGACGGCCCGGAGACCTTGACCGTCTCGACGTCGGCGAACAGATCGATCAGGGCCTGCAGCGGGTCGAACCCCCCGTCGGTGACGCCGGCGGGCAGGCCGGTCCCGCCCACGGCCTCGGCACGCTTGTCGTAGATGACCGCCAGGCACGCGTCCAGCTGTTCCGCCGGGATCTTGGCCAGCGGGAGGATCGACCCGGCGTGCAGGATCGCGCTGGTCAACCCGGCCTCGGTCAGCTCGTGCATCAGCACGGAGTTGAGCACCGTGCGGGCCGCGGGCTTGAGGCCGAACGAAGCGTTGGACAGGCCGCAGGTGATCTGCACGGTGGGGAAACGCTGCGCGATCAGGCGGACGCCCTCGATCAGTTCCATGGCGCTGCGCCGGTCCGAATCCATGCCCGTGGACACCGGCAGCACCAGCGGATCGATGAAGATGTCTTCGACCCGCAGCCCGTGCACCTCGACCGCGCGACGGATCGCCCGGTCCGCGATGGCCAGTTTGCGTTCGCGTGTCCGGGCCATCGCCTCCTCGGGGTCCTCGTCGATGGTGCCGATGACCAGCGCGGCCCCGTACCGCGTCGCGAGCGAGCAGAGGTGGTCGAACTTCTCCTCGCCGTCCTCGAAGTTGGCCGAGTTGATCACGCAGCGACCGGCCGCCGCCCGCAGCCCGGCCTCGATGGTCGCCGGCTGGGTGGAGTCGATCATCAGCGGGGCATCGACTTCACGCGACAGGCGCGAGACCACGGCGTGCATGTCGGCCACATTGTCCCGCCCGGCCACATCCACGTTCACGTCCAGCAGGTGCGAGCCGCTCTTGACCTGCGAGCGGGCCAGCGACACCACGCCGTCCCAGTCCTCGGCTTCGAGCAGCCGCTTGAAGGCCCGCGAGCCCGAGGCGTTGCAGCGTTCGCCGATCAGCAGCGCGCTCGAATCCTGGCGGTGTTCGACCACCGAGAACAGCGACCCGCTCGCCGCGGGGGCATCGACGGCTCGTGTCCCGGGCGCGGGCCTCGACTCGACCGCCGCGCGAAGCCGACGGATGTGCTCGGGCGTCGTCCCGCAGCAGCCGCCGACGGCCGCGATCACGCCCAGGTCCAGCAGCCGTCCCATCGCTTCGACGAATCCCGCGGGCTGCAGGGGATACACCGTCTTGCCGTCCTGCAGCACCGGCAGGCCCGCGTTGGGCATCACGGTGATCGGCCGGTCCCACAGGCTGCCCAGCACCCGCACGGGCTCGATCATCTCCACCGGCCCGGTGGCGCAGTTCAGGCCCAGCCCGTCGATGGGCAGCGGGCGCAGCGCTTCGATCGCCGCCTCGATCGAGCTGCCCACCAGCATCGTGCCCGTCAGTTCGATGGTGACCGACACCAGGAGCGGCACCGCGTGCGGATCCCCGCGACGGCGCCGGATCGCCTCGCGGGCCGCCTGCACCGCGCACTTGACCTGCAGCAGGTCCTGGCAGGTCTCCAGCAGCACCGCGTCCACGCCGCCTTCGACCAGACCCTCGGCGGCCTCGCGGTACGCGTCGTACAGTTTGTCCCAGCCGATCTGTCCCAGCGTGATCAGCTTCGTGCCCGGCCCCAGCGACCCGAGCACGAACCGCGGGTGGTCCGGCGTCGACAACGCATCGGCCTCCGCCCGCGCGATCTCCGCGGCTCGCCGGTTGAGTTCGAACGTGCGGCCCTCCAGCCCGAACTCCTCGAGCACGTGCCGCGCGCCGCCGAAGCTGTTGGTCGTCACCGCGTCCGCACCGGCTTCCAGATAGGCGCGGTGGATCGCGCCGATCTCGTCCGGACGCGAGAGGCACAGCACATCGGTGCAGTTCTCGCAGCCGAGATAATCCCGCTCGATATCGAGATCCAGCTTGTGGACCTGCGTGCCCATCCCGCCGTCGAAGACCATCAGGCGTTGGCGGAGCAGTTCGAGAACAGTTTGGGGCATCGGGATCTCCGTTGCTCCTATCATTCGCTTGTCCGGATATACGGATCAAGCGACCGCACGCGATTCCAACGAAAAGCCGGGCCCCGATGGGCCCGGCTTGAGAACTTCACCCCTGGTCGGTGTCCCTTACGGGCAACCCTGGTTGAACACGGCGAGATAGGCCGAGAGGTCGAAGAAGTTCAGCGTGCCCAGCGGGGCAGCCAGGTCGGCCGCCGGGTCGCCGGAGTTGAACAGCGTCAGATAGGTGGACAGGTCGAAGAAGTTGAGCACGCCGAACGGTTCGGCCAGGTCGGCCGCGGAGCATCCGGACGGGCCGGGGTCTTCGCAGGTCACGCCCGAGACCCGGAAGGCGTCGACGCCGGCCTCGATGACCGAGCCCGAGCCGAGATCGTCGGCCACGAACTGCACGCGCATCTGGGCGGTGGGGGTGATGACGTCGGCGATGCGGAACGAGACTTCGAACCAGCCGCCGGACGACTGCGGGGTGTTGGGCCCGACGGTCTCGAGCGGGATGTAGCTGGCGCCGTTGTTGTTGGAGATGAACACCTTGAAGGTGTCCGCCCCCGGGGCGGCGCCGGTGCCCGAGCCGGTGTTGTCGTACCAGCGGGCGTAGGTCAGCGTCGCGTCGTCGACGAGCGTGGCGTCGAACACGGGGGACGTGAGGATCGTCGAGCCCGCGTCGACGTCGGTGTTGGAGCCCGGGCCGCCGTTGCCGGTCATGTAGATGCGGCCGGAGCCGTCAAAGTCGGTGGACGGATCGCCGCGGCTCCCGTCGCCCGCGGGCACGCCCCGCTCCCAGCGACCCTGGGAGGCGTTGGCGGCCGCGCCGGTGACCACCCAGCCGGTGTCGGTCTCGAAGTTGTCCGCGAAGACGGCCTCGATCTGACCGACCACCGCGGTGGCCGGGTTGGCGGCGCCGTTGGCCGGCAGCGTCACGGTGCCGATGGTCTGGCCCTGCGCGGCCACGTAGAACTGCGGGATCTGGCCGCAGTCGGCCGCCGGCAGCGTCGCGGTGTACGCGGTCCCGCCGAGCGAGGTGAGCGGCGCCGACAGGAACGCCCCGCCGTCGAACCGGTAGAACAGGCTCGGCGAGCCGACCAGCTGATCCTGACGCGGATCAACCGACACCGGGATCACCGTGGCCACGCCCGGGTCGACGGACGCGGGCAGGTCGGCGACGATCAGCGGCCCCTGGAAGGGCAGCTGCGCGAGGAAGCCGGTCATGGCGTACCGCTGCACGTTGTCGGTGCCCGAGCCCGACACGCGGATCAGGTAGTCGCCGGGCTGGAGAACGTCAAACATGACCATCTCCGAACCGCCCACGCCCGAGTCGTCCGCCGTCGCCAGCGGCGCGAACGGATTGGACGGCAGGTAGATGTCCAGGCGCAGATCGCGGATGGCGTTGTAGTTCGTGTTGGTGCCGGTGTTGCACGCCTGGGTCTGGCCGCCCTGCAGGTAGGCCCCGGCATCGGGCGTGACGGTGACCTGCAGCTGCGACGGCTGCGTGACGGTGACCCGGTAGAAATCCTGGTCGTTGACGCCGTCGATCGAAACATTGAGCTGCGTGAACACGCCGCCGAGGCCGAACGAGCCCAGCAGCGGGGCGGTCGCGGGGTTGTCGGTCAGCGGCTCGAGCGGATCGCCGTAATGGCGGTGCCCGTTGAGGATGTCGTCGAGCTGCGGGCCGTTGTACGCGGTTGAAACGAACGGCTCCATGAGCTTGGTCTGGTTCGCCGGGCAGACGTGGAGCATGCCCAGGCCGTGCCCGTGCTCGTGCGCGGTGACGTTGCGGAACCGCAGCGAGTTCGACCCGGTGTTGTTGTAGAAGCTGTCGCCCGAGTCGAACACCATGTCGCCGTCGTTGGGGAAGTTGTTGTACGCCAGCGTGCCGCTGTTGCCGTCGATGAAGATCGCCGCGATGCGCACGTCGCCCCGAACGCCGGCGGCCCCCCAGCCGCTCGAGTTGGTCAGGTTCAGCCGGGCGCCGTCGTCGTTGGGCTCGAACACGTAGGTCGTGCCGATCAGTTCGGACCAGCGGTCGAAGACCTGCGCGAACAGCGGCTGCCAGTTCGCCGGGCTGCCGTAGATCCCGTTGAGCCACGCGAACAGGTTCGAGTTGCCCGAGACGCCGATCAGGTCGGGCACCACGGTCCCGTCCGGAACGAACGAGTACGTGATGGTGGTGGGGGTGCCCTGCGTCAGCCCCGACCCGCTCAGGGCCGTCCGCGCCCAGCGGCTGGTCTGCTGGAACCGGATCGTCAGCGGAAACTCGATCAGCTGGTTGATCGCGTACGCGTACTCCGGGTCTGTGTCCGGGTGGAAGCACAGCGCCGGGGGCTGCTCGCCCCGCTCGAGCGTGGCGACGATCCCGCGCACCATCTGCCACTGGATGTCGGTCATCCGCTCGCCGAGCTCCTTGGAGATGATCTTCTCCATGTACTCGGTGGGGGTGATGTCCGGGGCCAGGCCCATGCACTCGGGGCCGTGCACATGCCCGAGGCCCTCGGAGCCGATGCCGCCGGCGGCGATGATCGCCCGACGGTCTTCCGCGGGCATCAGGGGAAGCAGACGCCGGGCGATCTCCCGCTGCGCCAG
Source organism: uncultured Phycisphaeraceae bacterium (assembly GCA_964399525.1). Lineage (GTDB taxonomy): Bacteria > Planctomycetota > Phycisphaerae > Phycisphaerales > UBA1924 > UBA6054. The sequence goes on from CAYNRF010000002.1 coordinate 26,683, forward strand.
CTCGCCGGGGTGGACCAGCGCGTCGGGCACCGCGGCGTGGTCGGCCGTGCATCCGGTCGCGGCGCAGTCCGCGCCCGCCGCCAGTCCCACGACGCCTGCGATCATCGCCGCGCCACCGATCACGGAATATCCAGTCTTCATGACAACCCTTCCTGTTCCGCTCCCGGGGTCGAACGCCCGGGCAACGCCGCGGGCTCTCCTTCGGGGAACCACGCGGGCACACACGACACAGAGGACCGACCCGGCCACCCGGGCGATCCCCCTTTGAAAACGGTTGACTCCACCGACCCGGGCAAACCCGGATCTCATTCGCACGGACTCACAACCCGCCCGTACGGATGACAGACACCCGCGATACGCATGATGCCCCGGATGTGATGCGGCGGCCTGCCCGGAAAGTGGGTTTTCCGGGAACCGACGCCGGGGCGCACGAAAAACCCGTCGGCTGGCGGGCCGACGGGTCCGAGATCCTGACAAGGTTGGCGGAGACTTACTTCTTCTTGTCCTTGTTGAAGTAGTTGCCCTGGAACTTCTTCTGGAACTTCTCCACACGGCCGGCGGCGTCGACGAACGCGCTCTTGCCGGTGAAGAAGGGGTGCGAACCGGACCAGACTTCCACACGCAGTTCGGGCACGGTGGCGCCGACCGTCATCACGACCTCGCCGTTGTGGATCACCTGGCAGGAGGGGTAGTACTTGGGGTGCGTGTTGCTCTTCATGGCTCGCTCCGGGCACATCACCACCCGGCCGACCCGGCCGGAAGGGCCCCAACGATACCCCGGCCCCGGGCCGACTTCCACTGCCCTGCTTCCCATGTCTGCGGCCCACAGACTCTTCCCTCGACCCCGCTCCCCCTTCACCCCTGCTCCTTGTCCCCCCGCGGGCACAATTCCGACCTTCGCATCGGGAATAAACCCTCACCAGGGGGAGGTTGTCCGGCCGTCGCCGCAGGATCCGCCATGCTCAACGCCAACGCCTGGGTCATCCCCGTTCTCTGGGTGCTCGCCGCGTATGCCGCCCTCGGTCTGGCGGTGGGGGTCCCCGCCCTCCTCCGGCTGGCCCCCCGCGCCGACCCCGCGCTGCGGGGCACGCCGCTGACGGTCCGTGTGCTGTTTGTCCCCGGTGCCGTGCTGATCTGGCCGCTGGCGATCGTCCGGTGGCGCCGCGCCGCCGCGGGAGCCCGGGCGTGAAGCGACGGCATCGAAGACTGCACCTGTGGATGTGGTTGCTGACCGCCGCCGCCAGCGTCGGGATCCTGGTCGGCGCGCTGGCCACCCGCACGGACCCGACCCCGGATCAGCCGCCACCCGGACGTGGAGGGCCCCTCCCGTGAGCCACGTCTACCGACGGGTGCAGTGGAACCGGCACAAGCGTGTGTACGACGCGGTCCTGGTCGGCGTGATCCTCGCGTACCTGGCGGGCTTTGTCGCCATCACGGCCCTGCTGCACCCCGCGCCCCGCGAGATCTCGCCGCCGATCCTGGCGATGCGGGCGCTGGGCACCGCCGCCGCCGTGCTGCTGCATCTGATCCTCGCGATCGGCCCGCTGGCGCGTCTGACGCCGCGCATGGCCCCGGTGCTGTACAACCGTCGTCACCTGGGCGTGGCCTGCTTCACGCTCGCCGCGATGCACGCGGCGATCGCGCTGGGCTTCTACGGCGGGTTCGGCGTCGTCAACCCGCTCGTCGCGGTGCTGGCCGGCCCCGGAACGAGGCCGCCCTTCGAGTTGTTCGGCTTCGTCGCGCTGCTCGTCCTGCTGCTCATGGCCGCCACCAGCCACGACTTCTGGCTGACCACGCTCGGCCCCGGCCTGTGGAAGCTCCTGCACATGCTGGTGTATCCGGCCTACGCGCTGCTGATCGCGCACATCGCGTTCGGAGCGCTGCAGACCGAGCGGGGCGCGGCCTACGCCGTCCTGCTCTTCGCGGGCATCGCCGGTCTGACCGCCCTGCACCTGCTGACCGGCCTGCGCGAACGCGCCCGCGACGCCCACGGCGTCGAAGCAGCCGGGTGGATCGATCTTGGCGACACCGCCGATCTGCGCGCGATCCCCGACCAGCGGTCCCGCACGGTCTGTCTTCGCGGCGCCGAACGGGTGGCCGTGTTCCGCGACGGGGACCGACTCCACGCCGTCGCCGACGTCTGCCCGCACCAGGGCGGACCGCTGGGCGAGGGGCGTCTGGTCGACGGCTGCATCACCTGCCCCTGGCACGGCCACCAGTTCGCGCCCGATACCGGTGCGGCGCCCCCGCCGTACACCGACCGCGTCGCCACCCATGAACTGCGGATCCGGGGCGATCGCGTCGAGCTCAATCCCGCCCCGAACCCGCCCGGTGTCCTCCCGCCGCCCGTCCGCCTGCCGGAGGCCCCGGACCATGACTGACCGGCAGACGCCGCCCAACCCGGATTTCTATGTCGGATACCTGCCGACCCCGCCGCGTCACCTCCGCTTCGTGCGACGCCTGTCCTGGATCACACTGGTGTGGATCATGGCGCTGGGCACGACGATCGCCGCCACCCAGCGCGACCCCGGCCCGGGCGTGTGGGACACCGGGTCCGAGCGGAGCTGGACCGGCACGCTGCTCACCGAGCCCTATCCCATGCTTCTGCCCGATGACGGCGCCGCGCCGTTGCTGGTCGTCGAGATGGCCAAGCACGGGGCGCACGCGCGGCTCGAGCCGTTCGCCGGCGGCCGCGTCACCCTCCGCGGCTACCTGCTCGAACGCGACGCCCGCCGCATGATCGAGCTGACCCCCGGCGACGCCGCGATCGCCAAGCTCGGCCCCGGCGCCGCACCGGTCCGCCCGGCCGACCGCTCGACCCCGGTCACCCTGCTCGGGGAGATCGTTGACGGCAAGTGCTATCTCGGGGCCATGAAGCCCGGTGAGGGCATCGCCCATAAATCGTGCGCGACGCTGTGTGTCCGCGGCGGTCTGCCCCCGATGCTGCTGACCACCGAAGACGGTCGCCCCGTGTTCCGGCTGCTCATCGTCGACGGTTCCACCAGCCTGCCCGAGCCGGTCCTGGCTCTGATCGCCGAGCCCGTCCGCGTGACCGGAGAACTCACCACCTTCCACGGCCTGCCGATCATCCGGGCCGCCTCCGCCGGGATCACCGCACGCTGACCGCCGGGGCCGGAGTCCGCCCGGGCGGGAGCTGCCGCCCGGGGAGCCGCCACCTCGCGTCCGCTTTGCGGTATCCTGCGCCCATGCAGACCTCTTCCATTCTCCCGCTCGCCCTGTCCGCCCTGCTCGTCGCCCCCAACACCGCCCTCGCCCAGGACAAGCCACGGGCGCCCGACCAGGCGACCTTCGTCCCGTTCCCCGACACCCCCTCGGTGACCTACCACTCGGTCGAGGTCAACGGCCAGACCATCCATTACCAGGCCACCGCCGGCACCCTGCCCCTGGCAGACGGGCGCAAGTACGACACCGCCGCCCGCATCTTCTACATCTCCTATCGAAAGATGACCGGCCCGCTCCCCGAGCCGGCCGCCGCCGAAGCCGGTGCCGAAGCGCCCGCCGCCCCGCCCGTGCCCGAGTTCCCCGACCCCGCCACCCGGCCGCTGACCTTCTCGTTCAACGGCGGCCCCGGGTCCAGCTCGGTCTGGCTGCACCTGGGCATCTTCGGGCCCCGGCGCGTCGACCACATCGACGACTTCGGCAACCCCGGCCCCCCGCCCCACCAGGTGGTCAACAACCAGTTCTCGCTGCTCGACAAGTCCGACTTCGTCTTCATCGACCCTGTCTCCACGGGCTACTCGCGCGCCGAGCCGGAGAAGAGCGAGAAGGCCTACCACGGCGTGTCCGAGGACATCCAGTCGGTCGCCGAGTTCATCCGGCTCTACCTCGGGCGTGAGAACCGCTGGGCCTCCCCGCGTTTCCTCGCCGGCGAGAGCTACGGGACCACCCGCGCCGCCGGGCTGTCCCGCGAACTCCAGAACACGCACGGCATCGCCGTCAACGGCATCATCCTGATCTCCGCGGTGCTCAACTTCCAGACCATCCGCTTCGACATCGGCAACGACCTGCCCCACATCCTCTACCTGCCCACCTTCGCCGCCGTCGCGCACTACCACCAGAAACTCAGCCCCGAGTTCCAGCGTCGACCCATCGCGGAGTTCCTGGCCGAGGTCGAGGCCTTCGCCTCCAACGAGTACACCCTGGCCCTCATGCAGGGCGGCGCGCTGCCCGAGGACCGCGCCGACGCCATCGCCGAACGCGTCGCCGCCTACACCGGCCTCACGCCCGACTACGTGCGGCGGACCAATCTGCGCCCCGACATGCCGCGCTTCCCCAAGGAGCTGCTCCGCGACCGCGGCCTGACCGTCGGGCGCCTCGACGCACGCTACACCGCCGCCGACCGCGACGACGCCGGCGCGTCCTCCGAGTTCGACCCCTCCATGACCGCCATCCGCAGCATCTACACCGAGTCGCTCAACGACTACCTGCGGCGCGAACTCCAGTATAAGAGCGACCTCCGCTACGAGATCCTCACGTCCGTCTGGCCCTGGTCCTACGCCAACACCGGCAACAACCGCTACACCAACGTCGCCGAGGACCTGCGCAACACCATGCAGCAACTTCCCTTCATGCGGGTCTTCGTCGCCAGCGGGTACCACGACCTGGCCACGCCCTACTTCGCCACCGAGTACACGATGAACCACCTGATGGTCCGGCCGGAGCTTCGCGGCAACATCGAGATCCACGAGTACGAGGCCGGCCACATGATGTACACCCATCGCCCCAGCCTCGAGAAACTCAAGCGCGACCTCGACGGCTTCTACGACCGCACGCTGCGTTGAGCCGCCTGCCGGCTCCCGCGTGGGGCCGCGGGGCCCGGCCCTGTCAGGGGGGCGATTCCGATCCGCCGTCGGGCGACCCGGGTTCGGGAGTCGGTCCGCCCGGGTCCACCATCCCCTCCGGCGTCGTGACGTCCGGGGGCATATTCCCGCGAAGCGCGTTGCTCACCAGCCACGCGACGAAGAGCAGCCCGATCATCACCGCCACGCCCACCGCCACCTGAGAAACACGCTCGCCCGGGATCCGGTCATCTCTTCGCATGTGCGTGCCTCTCAGGCCATCTTGATATCTTGCACGGAGCGGCGACGCCATCCGGACGTCATCCGTGTCGGTTCTCGCGCGTCCTTCCCCGTGTCGGCCCGCCCCGGGTGACCTACGGGGGCGGCGGCAGCGTCGGGTCTGGTTCCGCCGGCGCCACCGGGGTCGGCGTCATCGGGTCCGCCACCCCTTCGCTGGCGGGCGTGCCGAACTGCCCCAAGGCCAGCCATCCGACCAGCAGGATCATCCCGATCACCACCAGCACGATCCAGACCATGGGCATCCCGGGCCGTGCCGGATGGTCCACTCGTTCGTTCCGTTGTTCGCGTGTGTCCATGGTTCGAGTATGCACATCCAACCCCGGCCCACGGTGAAGGGCGCATGAACGCTCGCAGAAGTTGCGGGCCATTCGTGCCCCATCGCTCGGAGGGGGGGTGGCCCTAGGCCGAAGGCGACGACCATTCTGAAATGTGGATAGATTGATCCCGAATACCTCCGCGACGCGTACCATCCGGGTGCGTCGGTCCGCGTCGATCGGGTCCGCACCTCCGCATCGGCGACCAGATCCGGCCCGGCACCCCGGAGGAATCGTCATGCCGCCCATCCCGTCGTTCGAAGCCCTGCACCCGCTGGTTGTTCACTTCCCGATCGCCGTGTTTCTCATCGCGCTCACACCGCTCGTCTTCGCGCTCATCTTCCGCAAACGAGCGGGCACCTGGGCATGGACCAGCGTGCTGCTGCTGACCATCGCCACGGCGGGCGCGTTCGCCGCGGTCATCACCGGCGAGGCGACCGACAACGCCGTCGGGATGCTCTCGCCGGCCGCCGAAGCGGCCGTGCACGACCACGAGGAAGCCGGGGAAATGGTGCGCAACCTCATGCCCGTCACCCTCGCATTCGGCGTCGTGCTCGCAGTCTTCGCGTCCCGCGAGAAACGCCGGGCCGGTCTCATCGCCGGGGCGTCGGTCGCCCTGCTCGCCTCCTGGTCCTTCACCGCCCTGCGTCTGGCCGATGCCGCCCACCAGGGCGGGCTGCTGGTCCGCGTCCACGGGATCCATGCCCCGCTGGGGGATCCCGCGGTTGCCGTCACGCCCGGGAGTACGGGCCCGCGGTCCGTCCATCGGGACGATGACGACTGACGCGCTCGAACGCGGGGCCCGATCTGCCCGCTGACGACACGGTGTCAGTGCGGCCCAAAAAACTTATCCCCAAACAGACCACGCACATTGACACCCCGTTCGGGATCTGGTACCGTCCCGCCGCCGGGCCCGCGTGCGACGCCGCCCCCGGCCGGACGACCCCCGGGATGGATCCCGACGGGCGCCGACCCGCGCCGCTCCCCGCTGCGCCCGCACGGCTGAAACACGCCCGAGGCCCCGCACGGCAAACAGAAAGGTGGCCCATCATGGCCCGCAAGTCCGACTCCGTCGTGGAAGCCAAGCCCTCCGCCTCCTCCGCCCCCCCCGCCCCGGTCATCGACAAGGAGAAGGCCCAGGCCCTCGACCGCGCCCTCGCCCAGATCGACAAGGCCTTCGGCAAGGGCTCGATCATGCGCCTCGACGAGGAGGCCTACCTCAACATCCCCGGCATCTCCACCGGCGCCCTCTCCCTGGACCTCGCCCTGGGCGGCAAGGGCATCCCCCGCGGCCGCATCGTCGAGATCTTCGGCCCGGAATCCTCCGGCAAGACCACCCTCGCGCTGACCGTCGTCGCCAACGCCCAGAAGAACGGAGGCGTGGCCGCCTTCATCGACGCCGAGCACGCCCTGGACCCCTCCTGGGCCCGCAAGATCGGCGTCAACATCGACGACATGCTCGTCTCCCAGCCCGACACCGGCGAGCAGGCCCTGGAAATCTGCGAGCTGCTCGTCCGCTCCAACGCCATCGACGTCATCGTGGTCGACTCCGTGGCCGCCCTCATCCCCCGCGCCGAGATCGAGGGCGAGATGGGCGATACGCAGGTCGGCCTCCAGGCCCGCCTGATGAGCCAGGCCATGCGCAAGCTCACCGGCGTCATCGCCCGCTCCAACTGCACCGTCATCTTCATCAACCAGATCCGCGAGAAGATCGGTGTCATGTTCGGCAGCCCCGAGACCACCCCCGGCGGCCGCGCCCTCAAGTTCTACTCCTCCGTCCGCATCGACATCCGACGCACCGGCTCGATCAAGGAGGGCGAGATCGCCACCGGCAACCGCGTCCGCGCCCGCGTGGTCAAGAACAAGGTCGCCCCGCCCTTCCGCCAGGCCGAGTTCGACATCATGTTCAACGAGGGCATCTCCTCCACCGGCGACCTCATCGACATGGCCGTCGAGGACAAGGTCTGCCAGAAGTCCGGCGCGTGGTATTCCTACGGCGAGGTCCGCCTCGGCCAGGGACGCGAGCGGGCCAAGGAGTTCCTCGCCGAGAACCCCGAACTGTTCAAGGAAATCCGCGCCGCCATCCTCGCCAAGCGCATGCCCGCCAAGGGCGGCGCTCCCAAGGCCGACCTGATCCCCCAGGGCGAGATCGAGGAAGACTCCGAGGAGTTCGAGGAGATCGCCGCCGACTGATTCCCCCGTGGGGCCGACTTTCAGTCGGCCCTCTTCCCACCCAGACCTCCCAAGGGCCGGTCCCCGGCCCTTTTCCATTCCCACCCCCCCGCCCCCCCCAATCTACCGCCCACTTGCCAACCGTCCCGACCCCGCCAATGATTCCGACCCGCACGCGGATGTGGCGGAACTGGCAGACGCGCTAGGTTCAGGTCCTAGTGGGAGTAAAATCCCGTGGAGGTTCGACTCCTCTCATCCGCACTTTCCCGAAAGGGCCGGCAAACGCCGGCCCTTTTCCTTTCATCGATCGGATCTCGTCCCGGATCGGATCGCGGCCCTTTCCCCTCCCCCCCCCCCCCCACCCCCCCCCCCCCCCCACAAAAAAACAACCCCCCGGGCTCTCACCCGGGCGGCCTGATCAACACATCACTGTCCCGATGCCCGGGCTCGGGAGGCCGAGCCGGGTCCGGAGGGGAGGAGATTACTCCCCGCCGGTGGGCACCACCACGAACTGCGGCGTGGCCACGTTCGTGCTGGTGTTCTCGAACAGGGTCTCGTTCCCGGCCGGGGTCGGCAGGGCGTTGGGCATGGCCAGGCGGCTGTCCCAGTTGCGCTGCGCGTTCAGACGGAACGACTCGGCCGTCGCGTTCAGACGCTCAAGAGCGGCGACCGAAAGCTCGGAGTAGCTGGCCGCCTCGGCCGCGGCCATCTCCGCGCGGACACGCTGGAACTGGTTGGCCTGATAGAGGTCGGCGTACGAACGGTTGCGCCCGGCGATGGTGGAAGCCACCCGCTGATCGAACCGCGACCGCACCCCGGTCTCCTGGGCGTCGGCCACCGTGAACTCGCGGGTCACGCTGGCCAGGGCCACCTGCTGGTTGGCCTCGATCTCGCCGCGGAGGGCGATGTCGCGGGCCTGGCCCAGGCCGAGCGCCTCGTCGGCCTTGGCGTAGATGCGGGTCACGTCCGCGTCGCGGATCAGCTCGTTCGAGCTGGCCAGCGCCGCCATGTACTCGATGTCCGCCTCGGCCTGCTTGCGGCTGGCCAGGTGGCGGGCCGTCAGCTCGCTGGTGTTGGCCACCGCGATCCGCTCGAACGCGTCGGCCAGGGCGCGGGACTCGTTGTAGTTGGCCTCGGCCACCGCGATGTAGCTGGCGGCGCCGTGCTGCAGGCGGTTCAGCTCGGCCGCGAGAATCTGGCGCGAGGCGCTGATGTCCTCACGCATCTGGGCGACGACCGCCTGCTGCGAGGACTCGAGGCTGGAGGCCTCGGCCAGCAGCTGGCGGCTCTTGGCCTCGCCGCGGCGGGCGGTCGAGTCGCGCTGCACGGCCAGCGAGGCGATCTTGCTCTCGCCGGTGCGCGAGGTCGCGTCGGCCTGGGCCAGCAGCTGGCGGACCTGGGCTTCCTTGCGCTTGTCGAGGTTCTGCGAGTTGCCGCGCAGGGCCGTGATCCGGGCGTACACCTCGTTGCGGGTCGCCTCGGCTTCCACCAGGGCGCGGCTGCGCTCGGTCTCGGCCTGGGCGATCATCGACTCGGCGCGGGTCAGCATCCGGGAGACCTCGGCGTCGCCCTTCTGGCGGAACGCGTCGATCGAGGCCAGGGTCGAGCGGTGCTCGGCCTGCTTGTTGTTCCACCAGTCGTTGAACCGGGCCATCTCGGCGTCGCGGAGGGCGATCGCCTCCAGGCGGGCCGCCACCGCCTGCTCACGCAGCTCGGTCGAGCGGGCCAGCGAGGCGCGGAAGGCGGCGATGTGCTCGGGGTGGATGTTCTCGGGCTTGGTGCTCGCGCGGGCGAACTCCGGGGCCGGGCTGTCGCTGGCGATGCCGGGCTTGCGCTCGTTGAGGTTGCTGGGCACGGCGAAGCTGCCCTTGCGGGCCTGCTCGGCGAACTCCCGGGCGAAGCGGGCCTGCAGACGACGGGCCTCGGCCAGCGCCTCGGACTCGATCTTGTCCTGCTCGGCCTGGGCGATGGCCTTGGTGTGGGCCGCGGTCTCGTTGATCGCGTTGGTGCGGGCCTCGACCTCGGCCTTGAGGAACGCGCTGCGTCCGGACGCCTCGACCCGGTCGGCCTCGGCGGCGATGTTGGACACGTCGGCCATCAGCTTGGCGTAGTGCGCCTGGATGCCCTTGAGCGACTCGTTGTACGAGGTCTGCGAGGCGCCGAAGGAGGCGTTGGCCTCGGCGGTCATCTTGGCCACCTTCGCTGCGTTCTGCTGGGCCAGCTCCTCGGCCGAGATCCGGGTGTCCTCGGCCTCGCCCAGCGCGACCTCGTAGCTCACCTGCGCCGCGTTGACCGTCAGCGAGTAGTTCTGGTCGGCGTCGGCGGTCTCGAGCAGCGTCGCCTCGGCGTTCATCTCCGCCACGCGGCTGGCCAGCTCGTCGTCGAGCGAGTGGGCCTTGGCCGTCAGCTCGGCCACGGTCGCGTCCGTCTGCACGCGGGTGGTCTGGATGAGCTGGTTGAGCTTGTCCACCTCGGCGGCGGTCTGCTCGGCGACCGTCTGGGCCTCGGTCCGCAGGTTCGCGACCTTCTTGACGGCGCGCTCCTGGGTCAGGTCGGCCGCCCGGGTCATCCGGTCGATCTCCGCCTGGCCGCGCTCCTCGACGGCCGCGCGGGTCGCCATCATCCGGTCGTGCTCGGCCAGCGACTCCTGCCAGCCGTTCTCGGCCTCGGAGCGGATGCGCTCGACCTCGGCCTGCCACTCCTTCACCGAAGCCGTCAGGAAGGTCTCCTGCCGCGTGAACTCGGTGTTCTTGCTGACCTCCTTGGCCGCGATCTGACGCTGGAGCTGGTAGAGGCGGGCGTCGTGGGTGGCGCGGGTCAGCTCGGCGTCGGCGTAGCCGGTGTCGCGCTCGATGAACGAGCCCTGCAGCTTGTTGTCCGCCTCGGCGGCCGCCTCGTCGAAGTTGGCCAGCGCCTTGACCTGGTAGGCCTGCGCCGCGGCGCGGCGGGCCTCGAGCTCGGCCGCGCCGATGCGCGCCTCGCTGACCCACTGCTGCTCCAGGGAGATCGACGCGCCGTCCACGATATAGGACTGCGGCGTGAACTGGCCCTGCGCCTGGGTGGGCTCGATCGTGGCCGTTGCCATCGAGGCGCGTCCCTCGTCCGTGAAGTTCTTGGCGTTCGGGCTCGTGGGCGAGCTGGCGCATCCGGTCAGCAGGCCGGAGGCCAGCACGATGGCCAGGGGGGACAGACGGAGCAGGGAATGCTCCACGTTCCGGAGATTTGCGTTGCTCTGATGCACGGCGTTTTCCTCGTGTGTTGATCGGTGAGTCGGCCCGGACAGGGTGGGCCGCCCCATCCACCATCGACCCCTGCCCCGCCCCCGTACAGGCCCGCATGCTGGGCGGAATCCCACCCGGCCGTCTGTGCCGTCCGTCCGGGTTGTGACCCGTCCGCTAATGTTGGGGCCCCGACCGTCCGCTCCCCCGACCCAGGGGTGGACCGGGGGAAACGCTCGGGCCCGTGCCCGCCGGAGGACCGCGTGTGCCGCTGATCTATGCCGGGATCGATGAAGCCGGGTACGGGCCGATGCTCGGCCCGCTCTGCGTCGGCCTGTCCGTCTTCCGCGTCCGCGACTGGTCGCCCGGGGATCCCGCGCCCGACCTGTGGGCCCGTCTGAGCCCCGGCGTGGTCCGCACGCCCAGGGACGCCGCCCGATCCGGGGCGGGCGTGCCCGTGGGCGACAGCAAGAAACTCAAGCTGCCCAACACATCGTCCGGCCGGCACCCGCTCACGCACCTCGAGCGCGGCGTCCTCGCGCTGCTGGGCGCCCGGGACGGCGGGCCGGCGGAGTCGGACACCGCCCTGTTCGACGCCGTCGGTGCGGATCTCGGCGGCGGGCCCTGGTACGCGGGGCCGTGCCGCCCGCTCCCCTGCGCGTGCACGCCGGACATGCTCCGGATCGACGCCGCCGGGGTCCGCACCGCCATGCACCGCGCGGGCGTGGAACTGATCGCGCTGCGGGTGCTGACCTTCGACGAGCCCTCCTTCAACCGCATGCTCTCCGAGCGGCGCTCGAAGTCGGGCGTGATCGAGTCGGCCCTGGAGGCGCACCTGAAGACCGCGTTGGGCCTGACCGGCCCGGACGAACAACTGCGGGTCGTGGCCGACCGGCAGGGCGCACGCACGCGGTACACCGACGTTCTCTCGCGGGTCTTTGCGCCGGTGCAACCCGAGGAGGAGTCGTCCCGCGCAAGCCGCTACCGCGTGGGCGCGGGCCACGGCGTGATCCTGCACTCCGAGGCCGAGGACGCCCACCTGCCCGTCGCGCTCGCGTCGATGGCGGCCAAGCTCGTCCGCGAGCTGGCCATGGCCCGATTCAACCGGTACTGGTGCGGGCTGCTGCCGGAGCTCAAGCCCACGGCCGGGTACGTTCAGGATGCGCGGCGCTGGCTGGGGGACGTCCGCGACGTGCTCACGCCCGCCGACCGTGAACTGGTGGTGCGCAAGGCATGACCGACGCCGATCGGACCAGACGCATGCTGGATCTGGCCGCCCGCCTCGCGTGGCGCGCCGTGGGCGACACGGACCCCAACCCGCTGGTGGGCTGCGTGATCGCGCGCGGCGACGAGGTGATCGGGCTCGGGCACCACCGCCGCTTCGGCGGTCCCCACGCCGAGCGCGAGGCCCTGGCCGACTGCCGGCGCCGCGATCACGACCCGCGGGGCGCCACGCTGTACTGCACGCTCGAACCGTGCCGGCATGTGGGCAAGCAGCCCCCGTGCACCGAGGCGGTGATCGGCTCGGGCATCGCGCGGGTCGTGTACGCCCGTCCCGATCCGGGCGGGGAATCGGGCGGCGGGGCCGCCGTGCTCAACGCCGCGGGGATCGCGACAGAATGCAGCGGCCTGAGCCCGCTGGCCACCCGGCTCTCGGACCCGTTCGTGTGCCGCGTGATCGAACACCGCCCGTGGGTGATCGCCAAGTGGGCCCAGACGCTCGACGGCCGGATCGCCACGCGCGCCGGGCAGAGCCGGTGGATCACCGGGCCGGCGATGCGTCGCCGGGTGCACACGCTGCGGTCCAGGGTCGACGCCGTCCTCGTCGGCGCGGGCACCGCGGCGGCCGACGACCCCATGCTCACCGCGCGGGACGTTCGGCGGGTCCGCCGGCGGGCCCTGCGCGTCGTCCTGGACACCCGCGGCCGGCTGTCGCACGACTCGGCGCTCGTCCGGACGGCCGGCCAGACGCCCACGGTGGTGGTGACGGCCGCGGACGTGTCGTTCCCCGCGCCGGTGCGGGTGTTGCGGGTCGCCCCAGCCGGGGCGGCAGCGGGCCAGCGCGACGGTGGGGGGGTGGATCTCCGCGAAGCGCTCATGGCGCTGTGGACGAAGCTGGGGGTCGCCAGCGTGCTTGTCGAGGCCGGGCCCCGCGTGCTCGGCTCGCTGGCCGAGGCCGACCTGATCGACGAGGCGTACGTGCACATCGCGCCGTTGCTGCTGGGCGATGCCGACGCGCTGCCGGCCGCGAGCGGACGCGTCGCCCCGCGTCTGGCCGACGCACGCAGGCTCGCGCTGATCCGGGCGCGGGCGGTCGGGGGTGACGTCGAGCTGTGGTGCCGCCGCCCGGCGGCTCAGAGCTGAGCCCGCAGCAGCCCGGCGACGCGTTCGGCCGCCCGCTCGCGGAGCGGCCTGGCCCGCCACGCGTCCTGGGTGAGCCGTTCGCTCCTGTCCGCGTCGGCGTCGAAATCCTCGGACAGCCGCCGGGCGAGCGCGGGGTCGTACGCGTTGAGGTTGGCCTCGTCGTTGAGGCGGAACGAGCGGTTGTCGAAGTTGCACGAACCCACCGAGACCCACACGTCATCGACGATCATCAGCTTGCAGTGGTACATGGTGCGGTGGTACTCGTAGATCTCGATCCCGGCGTCGAGCAGCTCGCCCCATCGCGAGCGCGACGCCCACCGCACGATCTGCTTGTCGATGCGCCGGCCGGGCGCGATGATCCGCACGGATGCGCCGCGGCGGCGGGCCTCGATGAGTGTGCGGACGGTCAGCGTGTCGGGGACGAAGTACGCCGTCCCGATGCGGACCGAGGTCGACGCGGACGCGATGGACAGCAGGAACATGAGCCGCGCCGACTCGCTGCCCTCGGACGCGGAACTCATGAACACCTGCGCGGGCGTGGTCCCGAACTCGGTCAGTGCGGGAAAGTACCGGTCCCCGTGCAGCACCGTGGCGTGCGTCTTGAGCCAGTTGTCCATGAAGGCACGCTGCAGCTGGGCCACCGCGGGCCCGCGCACGCGGAAATGGCAGTCACGCCACTCGCCGGCGTTGCGCGCATCGCCGAGCCACTCGTCCGCGATGCCCACACCGCCCGTAAAGCCGGTCGTGCCGTCCACGACGAGGATCTTGCGGTGCGTCCGGTTGTTGAGCTTGCGGAGGCTGTACCAGCGCACCGGGTGGTAGCGTTCGACCTCGGCGCCGGCGTCGGTGAGCTGTCGGACGATGTCCGGGTCCATCCTCTTGGCGCCGAACCAGTCCAGGATGACGTGCACCCGCACGCCCGCGCGGGCCCGCTCGGCGAGCGCGTCGGCGAACGCCCGGCCGATCCGGCCGGACCAGTACACGAACGTTTCGAAGGTGATCGTCCGCTGGGCGGATGCGATCGCGTCGAGCATCGGGGGAAAGATCTCGTCGCCGTTGTTGTAGATGTCCACGCTGTTGCCGTCCACCAGGTTGGGCTCGAGCAGCGAGCCCATCGACCGGACGAACTCCGGGTCGGACGCCGAATACAGCGTCTCGATGCGGTGGTTAATCTTTTTTTCACGGCTTGTGAAGAAGCGCAGCACGGCCGCGATACAGATCGTCCCCAACGCGGTGCCCGCGACGGTCAGCCAGGCCGGCATGGGCGAGCATAGCGCGTCTCACACGCCGGGCAACGCCGGCGGCAGATCGAGCAGCCGCACCATCAGGCCGTGCATCTCGGACAGATGGAGGACGGGGGGGATGAGTTCGGCGCCCGGTCCGAAGGCGGTCTGCTCGACGTGGTCGGCCGTGTGATTCCCGCTGATGAACGAGACGCTGGTGTGGTTGGCCAGCACCGAGCCGAGGGGGCCGTGGTCCTTGTCGTGCCCGCGGAACGGGATGACCGGACCGCCCGACCGCCACCGCATCACCACCTCCAGTTCGGCGTCGTCGAGCTCCACCGTGGTGGCCTCGGCGATCAGCCGCCGGTGATCCCCGGGCGTTCCCGCCGTCTCCGAGAGCCGGCGGTTCATCCATTCGAACGAGTGCCGCCACGACGCAAGCCGCAGGAAGTTGGCCCGCCCCGTGCGGGTGTACTCCGTCAGGCCGGGGTTGGCGTTGCCGTGATCGGTGGTGGCGATGACAAGCGTGTCGTCGCGCCCCGCGGCGAAGTCCAGGGCGACCCCCAGCGCGCGGTCGAAGGCCATCTGCTCGTGGACGAGCGAGCCCGCGTCGTTGATGTGCGCCGCGTGGTCGATCCGCCCGCCCTCGATCTGCAGGAGGAACCCGTCCGGGTGGCGTGACAGCCGGTCGATGGCGACGCGGGCCATCTCGGCCAGGTGTGGCTCGTCGCCGCCGCGGTCGAGCTCGTAGCTCATGTGCGAATCGCTGAACACACCGAAGAGGCGTCCCGGTTGATCCGCCGGCACGGCCAGCAGTGCGTCGCGCGTGAAGACCCGCGTCGCAGCCGGATCGAGCCCGAGGACCTCGTCGGTGTAGAACCGCCGCCCACCCCCGAGCAGCACGTCGTACCGGCGCTCGACCATCTGCCGGGCGATCGAGTCCTCGTCACCGCGTCCGGTCGGCACGTTGCACGCCCAGCCGGCGGGCGTGGCGTGCGAGAGCGTGGCCGTGGTCACCAGGCCTGTTGCCTTGCCCGCCCTGCGGGCCTGGTGCAGGATCGGCTCGGGCATCCGCTGATCGGGCGTGAAGCCGATCGCCCCGTTGTGCACCTTCTCGCCGATGCCCCAGGCGGTCGAGGCGGCCGCCGAGTCCGTGACCATCGAGTTGGCCGAGCCGGTCTGCACGATCGAGCGACGGACACCGTCCATCGCGAACATGTCGTGCCAGCGCGATGCGCGGCCGTCACGCTCGCGGATCATCAGGTCCGCCAGCGTCAGCGTGCCCGCGCTCATGCCGTCGGACACGAGGAAGATCAGGTTGCGGACCGGCCGCGACGCTCGGCGGGTGCGTGCCCCGGCCGGTCGGGCCATGGCCAGCGCGGCCGCGGACGCGGCGCCGGCGCCGAGAAAGACGCGTCGTGACAGCCGGGGCAGGAGTTCGCTCATGCAGGAGTGTAATGCGTCGGCCCGCGGTCGGGATGAAGTTTCGGTGAAGGCCGACCGGGATGCGAGTTGTCTGCCCGGCCGCTGGCGATGCACATGGCGATCCGGGGAGAACCCCGGGCGGGAGCCGCCGAGTGGGAGGATGGAGGCTGCCACATCAGTCGCGGCGCTCCCGCTGCCAGAACCGCAGGCCGGCCTGGACGGTCGCCGTGACTTTGCGTCCTTCCGCCTGGGTCAGCACCGGCGTGCCGGGCGCCGTCTCTGCGTCGCGCAGCATGGCGAAGGCGATGGCGGCCGCGCCGAGCATCGGCGAGATCGTCGAGCTGGTGATCACGCCGACCGGATTGCCCTCCGGGTCCTCGCGCGAGAAGACCCGGTCTCCCATGCCCGGCAGCGGCGCGTCGGCGTTGGCGTCCGCGGGATCGACCCGCAGCGCCGCGAGCCCCTGCTTGCGGGTCTTGCGCGCGTCCATCCGCGCCACGACCTCCTGCCCGAGGTAGCAGCCCTTGCGCAGGTCGATCCGCGTCTCGGCCAGCCCGGTTTCCGCCGGCAGGGTGTCGGTCCCGAAGTCGATGTTGAACAGCGGCCGGCCCGCCTCGATCCGGGCCGTGTTCAGCGCGTACCAGCCCACCGGCCGGGGCGGAGGACCATTTCCCGCCGGCGCGAGCAACGCGTCGTAGACCCGCTCGACCTGCTCGCGGGCCATGATCAGCCGGACGCCCGGATCGCCGGTGAGGTCATCCCGATCTGCGACGCAGTCCGCGCCGGCGATCTCCAGCAGCGTGTTCCGGCCCGGACCCAACTCCGCCGTGACATCCCTGCCGGTCTGCGCCGCCAGAGCGGCCATGGCGCCGGCGCCGTGCACGGCGAGCACGTGGTGCGTCGCCTCGGCGGACTCGATCGTGCAATCCTCCGAGAACAGATACCCCGCCAACGCCGTCGCCGTAGGGGCGGCCAGATGCCGATCGACCAGCAGGATGGTGTGATCTCCCCGCTCGATCACGCGCAGGTCCGCGTCGATCCGCCCCTTGCGGTTGAGCCAGAACGACGGCCGGCTCTGCCCGGCGGTCAGATCGATGACCTTCTGGGTGA
>CAYNRF010000002.1:43617-49207 GCA_964399525.1 uncultured Phycisphaeraceae bacterium
GAGAAACGCGAGGCGGTCGGAACCGCGCAGGATGATGACGGCCGCGTGCGCCTCGTCGAACACACCGGCGGCCTTGCGCACCGCCGCGTACTCCAGACCCACCTCCTCGAACGCGCCGACCACCTCGACGGCCGCGCCCGGCGGCCCGTAGGGCAGCAGCAGGGCGTCGGAATCGGCGAAGCGGTGGTGCAGGGGGCTCTGGGTCGGCACGGCCTGGTCGGGGGCGGTCATGGCGAAGGGTAGTGGGGGTCCCTGATCGGGAGATGGTGGGGTCACCGCCCGGTCGGGGCTCTCCCGTGCCGGCCGGGAGCCGCGGTTGCCGTCTGGATCCGGGAGCATGGTTCGGGTCCGGGCCGGGGGGAAACGCTGATAGGCAGGCTATTGTTTGGGACGGCCCGCCGGTGCTGCGTGCGTGCGTGGGCGAGGGATGTATTCACTTTGGGAGTCACTTGTGAACATTGAGCTGCTCAAGCGTCTGTGCGAGACGCCCGGGGTTCCGGGGCGTGAGGAACGGGTCCGCGCGTTGATCCAGAAGGAAGCCAAGGGCCTGTTCGACTCGGTGGAAACCGACGCGATGGGCAACCTGATCTGCCGGCGGTCCGCACGCGGGGCCAACGGTCGGAAAGCCTCCGGCAAGTCCAAGGCGCGGACGGTCATGCAGCTGTGCCACATGGACGAGATCGGTTTCTATGTCTCCAGCATCGACGACAAGGGCTTCCTGTGGGTGAATCCGGCGGGCGGGTTCGACCCGCGCAACCTGTTCTCCCGCCGCGTGCTCGTGTGCGCCCAGGACGGGGATTACAAGGGCGTGATGAACCCGGGCGGCCGCCCGGTGCACATCTCCAGCGCCGAGGACCGCAAGAAGATCCCCGAGCCCAAGGAGTTCTTCGTCGACACCGGCATGACCGTGCAGCAGGTCAACAAGAAGTTCCGCATCGGCGACTACATCGTGATGGACGAGCCGCTGATCGAGATCGGCACCAAGATCGTCTCCAAGGCGCTGGACAACCGCGTGGCGTGCTGGCTGGGCATCGAGTCGGTGCGGGCGCTGGACAAGGCCGGGTCCGCGCACGCCTGCGACATCGTGGTGGCCTTCACCGTGCAGGAGGAAGTGGGGCTGCGCGGCGCCAAGACGGCCTCGTACGCCGTCAAGCCCGACATCGGCCTGGGCATCGACGTTACCCTCGCGTGCGACACCCCGGGCGTGCCCGCGGCCGAGTCGGTCACCACGCACGGCAAGGGGTTCGGCCTGCACATCAAGGACGGCAGCTTCATCTCCGACCACGAGCTGACCGACCGGGTCGAGGCCCTGGCCAGGAAGAAGCGCATCCCGTACCAGCGCACCATCCTGGCCGCGGGCGGCCAGGACGGCGCCGCGGCGCAGCAGGCCGCGGCCGGCGCCAAGGCCGTCGGCATCACCGTGGGCACCCGGTACATCCACACCGTCACCGAGATGGTCGACAAGAAGGACCTGCAGGCCGCGTGCGACGTGCTGGCGGCGTTGATGGCCGACCTGGACTGACCCCGCACACGCCCCGCCCTGAGCAGCAAACGCCGGCCCCGAGGGCCGGCGTTTTTCTGTGCAACGACGGACGCGTCGGAGCCCGAGTCAGAGCAGGTGCGAGCGGAGCATCCAGTGCTGCTTCTCGAAGGTCTGGATGGCCGCGATCACCAGGTCTTCCGACACCGCGTCGATCCCGCCCAGCGGTTCCTGCGCGTCGCGGAGGGTGCCGATGGTCGCTTCCAGCAGGCTGCTGGCCAGTTCGAGCGCCTGGGTGTCCGTGATGAACGAGTCGGGCACGCTCGGCAGGTTGCGGGCCGCGACCGTGTGCGGCTGCCCGCGGGCGGCCACGCCCAGCGTCACGATCCGCTCGGCCAGCTCGTCCGAGGTTGTCCGCGCATGCGCGATGACCACATCGAGGAACTCGTGCACCGTCTGGAACTTGGCGCCCCGCAGGTTCCAGTGCAGCTGTTTGAGGGTCAGCGCGAGATGGATGCAGGCGTGCACACAGGGGTGCAGCAGTTCGCTCTGCTTGTCCGGGTGCAGGTCGCGAGCCGTCTTGGGCGCCTTGGTGGTTCTGGTGGGCATGGCTGGTGCTCCTCTGGGTTGAAGTGAAAGGATCGAAGGGTGTTTCCGGGAAACACCCCGCGGGCGCGGAATATTCCCGCGCATGAAGAACGCCCGGCGGGCGGCCGGGCGTGGGAAGTTCCTGGAAATCTGCGCCGGTCAGGCCGCGAGATTGGTGGCGTGCTCGATCGATTCGACCACCTGGCGGACCTGGAAGGGCTTGCGCAGGAACGATTCGTACCCCGCGGCCCGCAGACCGTGGGCCTGTCCGTCCGTCAGCTTGCCCGACATCGCGATCAGCTTGGTCATCTGCAGGGCGTCCGACGACCGGACCATGTCCACGATGCCCCGGGGGTCGCCCTCGGCGATGTGGATGTCGATCAGGACGACGTGCGGGCGGAACCGCTCGCACTCCAGGCCGGCCGCGAAGGGGGTGGACACCGCCCGCACCTCGTAGCCGGTCTGCTCGGTCAGCACGCGGTGCAGGACCGAGCCGACCTCCATGTCGGCGTCGACGATCAGCACGCGGGTGGTGCCGGTGGCGATGCCCTCCATGGGGATCTGGTGGGCCTTCATGAACCGGTAGAGTTCCGAAACCGGGATGCGCCGGTCCTTGGAACCGGGGATCCGGTAGCCCTTGAGCTGGCCGGAGTCGAACCACTTGGACACGGTCCGGGGGGCGACGTTGCAGATCTTGGCGACCTCGCCGGTCGTCAGGACATCCTTTTCGGGGGGCATGGTCTCACCTCAGCGCACAAATCTGGTGGACGGTGGCGTCGCCGTGACGCGCCGGTCGCCCTCTGCGATCGGCTCGTTCGGGAGCGGCCTTAACGTCTGGAAGGCCTCAGGACCGGTCCAGACGGACAAATTGTGGGTATTCGGACCCGCCAGAGGGGCAGCCGAGTCCCGAGCGGGGGCAGAATGGCCCGTCGCGACCCCGCCGGCGGTCCGCGTTGACAGGTGCGCGGGGGTTCCGATACAGTTCGACCCTTGTCTTCGGGGTCCGCGGCAACAGCCTGCCGGGGGCGTCCGTACCGATTGGTCCGCGGGCGTGTTCGACCCCCGCTCGCAGCCCGAGGAGATTCCCAGTGCGTCGTTCGACCCGATCCGCCGTCTCGTTCTCGGTCCTGCTGTCATGCCTCGCCGGTGTCGCCGCGGGCACGGCGACACCCGCCCTGGCGTCTTCCCTTGAAGCGGTCCAGCCCGCCGCCCAGCAGGACGAGCAGTCCCTCGCCCTGCTGCGTGACTTCATCCACTTCGTCCGCGTCGCCCGGTTCGACATCGCCGCCGATCTGGGGCGCCAGCTGCTCGATTCGGGGATCTCCGGCGAGGATTTCGTCGACCTGGTCGAGAACTCCCGCGAGGCCGAACGGTTCGAGGAGTCGCTGGCCTCGGCCATGCGGGTGCCCGTGCTTGAGCCGGTCGCCGGCGGTCTGGACCGGCTGTACCGCGAGGGCAAGCTCGCCCGCGTCCGCAACGCCGAGGAGATCGCCCGCAACATCGAGCTGCTCACCGGCGGCCTGCGCGGCCGCCAGCTTGGGCGCGAGCGGCTGATCGCCGCGGGCGAGTACGCCCTGCCGCAGCTGCTCGACGCCTACCTGCAGAACCGGGATCCGAACCTGCGCGCTCAGGTCCAGCGGGTGCTGGTGGATCTGGGCCGTCAGTCGATCGCCCCGCTCGTCACCGCGCTGCCCAACCTCGACCCGGCCCGCCAGGAAGCCGTGGTGGACGTGCTGGGCCTGATCCCGTACCGCACGAGCGTGCCCTTCCTCGTCGACCTCGCCCAGAACAGCCCCGTCGAGGCCGTCCGCCAGGCCAGCAACCGCGCGCTGGGCCGCCTGGGCGGCAACCCCACCGGGGATGTGTCCGGGCTGTACGCCCTGCTCGCCGATTCCTATTACAGCGAGCCGGGCGAGCTGACCAGCTTCCCCAACGAGGAGTTCCAGCTCCTGTGGCGCTTTGACCAGGGTCTGGGCCTGGTGATGACCCCGGTCCGCACCGAGGTCTTCCACGAGGCCATGGCCATGCGCATGGCCGAGACGGCGCTGGGGATCAACGCCGACAACCCCGAGACGCTCGCCCTCTGGATCGCGTCGAACTATTCCCGCCAGCTCGACACCCCCGAGGGCTACGACAACCCCGCCTACCCGGCGGACCGCCGCGGGGCCGCCTACTTCGGCGTCGCCGCCGGCCCCGAGATCGGCCAGCTCGTCCTGCGTCGGGCTCTGGACGCCCGCGACACCCCGCTGGCCCGCCACGCCATCGACGCCATCCAGCAGACCGCCGGCCCCCGTTCGCTCTGGGGCGTGCCGGTCAACGATCGGTACCCGCTGCTCGAGGCCTTGGCCTATCCCAACCGCCGCGTGCAGTACGAGGCCGCGCTCGCGCTGGGCAAGTCCTCGCCCGCCGAGAGCTTCCGCGGCTCGGAACGCGTGGTGCCCCTGCTCGCCGGCGCGGTGCGTGACGCGGGCGCGCTGACCGCCATCGTCCTGACCGGGTCCGACCGCGAGGCCTACGAGGCCGACCGGGCGGTGCTCGAGCGCATGGGCTTCCGGGTCCTGCCGCCCTCGCCCTCCGGCCTGGACGGCCTGGAGGCCGCGGTCGCCGAGGTGCCGGCGGTCGACCTGATCGTCACCCGCCTGGGACAGGACCAGACCATCCTCGAGATCGAATCGGCCCGCGGCTCCGACCGTCTGGGCGCGACCCCGGTGCTGGCGATGGTGACGCCCGACGACGAGCCGGCCCTGCTCCGCCAGTACCGGCGTGACCAGACGGTCGCCGTCCGCCGGGCGCTGACGCCCGACATGTTCACCGCCACGGCCGAGGAACTGCTCCGCGTGGCCTCGGGCGGCGCGATCTCCGACGACGAAGCCCAGGATTACGCCTCCCGGGCCCTGCTCGTGCTGCGCGATCTCGCCGTGTCCAACAACGCCGTCCTGGACGTGGCCGATTCGGCGACGATCCTGATCGACGTGCTCGCCGACGCGGACGGCCTGACCATGATCGACGTCGCGGAGGTCCTCTCGCACGTCGACAGCCCCGCCGCCCAGACCGCCATCTTCGAGAAGGCCCTCGAGGCCGAGGGCTTCGAGCAGATCGAGATGCTCGCCATCGCCGCCGACTCGGGCAAGCGGTTCGGCAACTACCTCGACAGCCGCCTGGTGCGTCGTCTGATCGAGCTCGCCCAGTCGGACGACGAGGCGCTGGCCACCCAGGCCGTCGCCCTGATGGGCTCACTGGAGATCGAGAACGCCCGCCTCGTGCCGCTGATCCTCTCGACCGATGCGGCCCCGGGCGCCGACGCGGCCCGGGTGTCCAACCGGGACTGACCCCTCCGGCCACGCCCCGGCGTCCCGGCGGCGACCCCATCCTGCGTTCCGACCTCCGCCCCGCGAGCCCGCGGGGTTTTTTCTGCGTTCATCTGCGCTCCGACCGCCACATGGTGGTCCCCGATTCGGGGCCGTGGCATGGTCCGAGTTGGCCGCCGAAGGGGCCGAATGGCCCTGCATAACCGGTATCCCG
>CAYNRF010000003.1:0-33090 GCA_964399525.1 uncultured Phycisphaeraceae bacterium
TGGCCACCGCCTCGTCCGCGGAGATCAGGTCGGGGTCGAGGAGGCGGGCGCGGGCCGGGCCGTCATCGATGGACAGGAACGGGGCGGACACCGCGGGCGAGACGCCGATCCTTGCGACGGGATATCCGAGTCTGGTCTGGCGCTCGGCCACCACGATGTCGGCCCCACCCAGCAGAGCGCAGCCGCCGGCGACGGCCGCGCCGTGGATGGCGAGCACCACCGGGGCCTCGACGGCCCGCATGGCGCGCAGGCTCCGGGACAGAGCGGTGAGCAGCTGGCGCATGGTCTCGCCGGAGGGGTCGGCGGCGCACAGCTTGAGATCGAAACCGGCGCAGAAGACGGGTCCGTCGCCCGAGACGATCACGGCGCGGATGTCGGCGGGCATGCGCTCGAAGACGCCGGCCAGCGATTCGAGCATGTCCGGCGTCAGCGCGTTGCGCTTCTCGGGTCGGCTGAGGGTGACGGCGGCCAGGTTGCCCAGAATCTCAAAGCGGATCATGCGATCAACCCCGACGCGACGCGGTCGGCCTCGGCCATGGCGTCCGCGTGGATGCCCGACGAAAGCCCCATGTCCTCGATGGCTCGGACGAGCGTGGCCATGGCGATGTTGCCCGGCGCCCGGCGTTCGGGCGTGGACGCGAAGGGGCACCCGCCCAGGCCTCCCGAGGCGGCGTCGAAGGAGCGAACGCCCAGCTCCAGGGCGGTCCGGACGCACGCGGCGGCGTGCCCGAAGGTGTCGTGGAGGTGCAGGGTGAGGCTCGGCTCGCCGAACCGGTTGATGCCCACCCCGTCCAGGGCATCGATGACCTCGGTGACCACCGCATCGATCGTCTCCGGCGTGCCCGCGCCGATGGTGTCGCCCAGATCGATCTCGTCGACGCCGAGCTCCAGGAGTTGGCCGGCCACATCGGCGACGGCGGTTGGGGGGATGTCGCCCTCGTACGGGCAGGACACCACGCAGGAGATGTAGGCCCGAACACGCAGGCCGTGCTCATGGGCGCGGGGGACGATCGGGCGGAAGCGCTCGATCGTGTCCGCGATGGTGGCGTTGGTGTTCTTCTGGGCGAATGTTTCCGAGGCGGCGGTGAAGACCGAGACCTTGTCGATGAGCCGCTCTAGGCCGTGCTGGGAACGGGCGGCCGCGTTGACCGCCAGGGCGGCCTCGAGCCCCTTTTCGTTGGGAACCAGGGCCGCGTACAGCACGCGGTCCGGCTTGAACGGCGCCAGCAGCGCGAACAGGTCCGCCGCGTCGCCGAGCTGGGGGATCCACTTGGGGCTGACGAAGCTGGACACCTCGACCTCGGCCACGCCGGTCTTCTCGACGGCTCGGACCAGCGCCGCTTTGTGCACGGTGGGCACGGGCACCGGCTCGGCCTGGAGGCCGTCGCGGGGAGCGACGTCCGTGATGCGAATGGTCTGCGTCACGGTCCGGATCCCGCGGCGGGCGGCGGCGTCTCGGAGTGGGGCGCCTGCGGTTCGGGCTCGGTCGGCGGCGTAGAAGGGTCCGTCTGCCCGGCTTCGAGATCCTCCTGCTCGTCCGCATCATCGCCCGAGAGCTTGAGGAACGGGATGGTTGAATCGATGTTGTTGATGGTCTTGCGCAGCGAGGCCAGGTGCTCGCTGACCGCGTCCAGGATCACCTGCAGCGCCGTCAGCCGCGTGTCCACGGACCCGAGGTTCTGGTCGATGCTCTCCAGCCGCGTGTCGATGCTCGACAGGCTCTTCTCGATGCTGGTCAGCAAGGTGTTGGTGCGTTCGATCTGCTCGACGGTCCGGTTGATCGCTTCGAGTCGGTCGTTCGAGGTGCCGATCTCGTCGCGGATCTCCTCCACGATGCACCCGGGCATCGCCAGGCAGACGAGCAGGAACACGAAGGCAAGCGGTCGGCTCATCGGGGCTCTCCTTGGTTCTCCGCAAGAGTAGGGGGGTGCCCGGGGCGGGAAGGACCGGTCGCATGGGATGCGCGGCCCAACGATCGCAGTACGGCGCCGAGGCCCGCGCCCAGAGCCCGGCGGGCCTCGTCCGGCCCGTGCCCGCGCTCGAACTCGACCGAGAGCGTCGGGATCTGCAGATCCACGCCCGCGAACGTGCCGAGCGAGCCGGGCGTGGGATACCCCATCGACGCCACCACCCGCCAGCGGGGATCGTCGCGGGAGGCGGCCTCGACGAAGGCCGAAGCGAGCGGGCCCGCCGGTGCGGGGCCGTCGAAGTTCACGAACGGCCCGCCGCGCCGGATCGAGTGGAGCACGATGAGCACGTCGGGCCGGAAGCGCATCAGGTCGGCGAAGACGGCCTCCGATTCCGGCTCCGACAGCGGTTCGGATCCCCGATCCGGGGCCGGCGTGAAGTTGGAGGCGGGCCAGTTGCGGTTGAGGTCCACCCCCCGGGCGTTGCCGCGGGTACCGGCGGCGTGTCCGTCGGGATTCATCGACGGCACAAGACGGCCGCGCACGCCGGCATGGTCGCCCAGCACGCGACGGACCTCATCGAGGGCGGCGTAGCCCTCCGGCTCGTTGCCGTGGATCAGCCCGATGACATACACGCGATGGCGGCCGCGTCCGTGGTCCTCGGCGACGATCGGCGCGTCGTCCACCGAGCGGCCGATCTCGGCAGGCCGCGTCGAGACGCAGCCGGTGAGCAGCCAGAGGCACGCAATGGCGAGCAAGGCCCGCGTCACACCTGCAGCACGCCGGTCTTGAACGCCTGCTCGTGGTTCCAGCCCTGGGCCGCGGCGTCCAGCGCGGCGATCAGTTCCTCGCGTGTCCTGTGCGGCTCGATGATCCGGTCCACCCAGCCCCGCGCCGCCCCGTAGCGGATGTCCTGCTGCTCGTTGTAGCTGGCCCGCACGGCGGCGAGGATCTGCTCGTGGGTGTCCTTGTCGATCGTCTCGCCCTTGCGTTCGCGGCTCTTCTCCTCGATCATCGCCAGCGTGCCCGAGGCCGAGGCCGCGCCCATGACCGCGCACCTGCTGCCCGGCCACGCGAACGCCAGGAACTGGTCGAACGCCCGCCCGCACATCGCGTAGTTGCCCGCGCCGTACGAGCCGCCCAGAATGACCACGATCTTCGGCACGACGCAGTTGGACATCGCGTTGACCATCTTGGCCCCGGCCCGGATGATGCCCCCCTGCTCGCTGTCGCGCCCGACCATGAAGCCCGTCGTATCGTGCAGGAACACCAGCGGGATCTTCCGCTGGTTGCAGTCCATGATGAACCGGGCCGCCTTGTCCGCCGAATCGTCGTAGATCACCCGCGGCATGTTCGTGGACTTGCTCGGCCCCGCCTTACCGCCCGGGAGCTGACGCTGGGTCAGTTTGCCCTGGTTGGCGACAATGCCGCACGGATGACCTCCGATGGTGGCGTAGCCGCACACGAGGCTCTGGCCGAACTCGGCCTTGTACTCGTCAAAGTCGGGCGCCAGGGAGGTGTGCCCCTCGGCGTTGGGCTCGCCGCGGGCGTCGACCAGGCAGGCGAGGATGTCCTTGATGTCGTACTGCTCGCCCGGCTTGTCGGTGAAGATGCCGTACACGTCCTCCCCCGGACGCACCGGGTGACGACGGTTCCGTTCCGCCTGATCGGCCGACGCCAGGGCGGCGGACGCAGGGGTGGGGGGGTACTTGGCCACCAGCGACCGCAGCCGACGCAGGCACGCCTCGTCGTCCGGCTCGCGGAAGTCGATGGTCCCCGAGATCTGGGCGTGCATCTTGGCCCCGCCCAGTTCCTCATCCGAGACATCCTGCCCGATGGCCGCCTTGACCAGCGCCTGCCCGGCCAGGTACAAGCCCGACCCCTCGGTCATCAGCAGCGTGTCGCACAGCACCGGCAGGTATCCCCCGCCCGCCACGCAGAAGCCCATGATCGCGGAGATCTGCGGGATGCCCGCGGCCGAGATCACCGCGTTGTTGCGGAAGATCCGCCCGAAGTCGTCGGTATCGGGGAACACATCCTCCTGCATCGGCAGGAACACGCCGGCGGAGTCCACCAGATAGATCAGCGGCAGTCGGGCCGCCATCGCCACCTGCTGGGCGCGGATGATCTTCTTGCAGGTCATCGGGAAGAACGCGCCGGCCTTCACGGTCGCGTCGTTGGCGATGACCATGTGCAGCCTGCCCTCGACCCGCCCGATGCCCGTGACCACGCCGGCGCCCGGCGCTCCGCCGTGCTCCTTGTACATCCCGTGGGCGGCCCACAGGCCCAGCTCCTGGAACGGCGTGCCCGGATCGATCAGGCGCTCGATCCGTTCGCGGGCGGTCAGGCGATTCTTTTCGTGCTGACGCTCGATCGCTTTGGCCCCACCGCCGAGACGGATCGTGATCTCCTGCTGCGCGAACTGCTCGGTCAAGGTGCGCAGGTTGTTTTCCAATGAAGGTTTGCGAGCCGCGTCGGTCGCCGGTGGGGGGGGCGGAAAGGATGGGGGTGAAGCGGTCATCGGAGCCCTCGGTCGATTGAAGCGGTCACAGAATGCCGGAAAGCACAAAGCAGGGGGGTCGCAGGCGGGGTCGGCATGGGGAAAACGGCTGAAAGCCACGCGCCCGGACCAAGCCTATTCGCGATTCCTGAACCCCGCCCGATTCAAGGCGAACCGCATGACCCGCCGATTCGCACTATCATCCGGTTGGGCTCGCACGCTCGCGGCGGTCCCGAACTCTTGGTGCGGCGTTGGACCCTGTCCGCTTTGTCACCTGCCAACGCCCGAGTGATCCGCGCGAGCTGGAAGTTCCCTTTGACGAATCTGCCCATCCAAGCCGGCGTCGTTCCCACCTCCCGTCCCGAGTCCCCTGTCACCGCACACGCCCTGCCCCACGAAGCCAGCCGCGCTGTCCGTATCGCCACGCTCATCACCATCGTGCTGCCCGTGTTCGGCCTGATCGCCGGCATGGCCCTGCTCTGGCCGCTCGGATTCGGCTGGACCTCGCTGGGCCTGCTGATCGGGTTCTACCTGATCACCGGCCTGGGCATCACCGTCGGCTTCCACCGCTACTTCACCCACAAATCCTTCGACACCAGCCGCTTCATGAAGTGGGTTCTGGGCATCTCCGGCTCGATGGCCTGCGAGGGCTCGATCCTCTACTGGGTCGCCACCCACCGCAGCCACCACCAGCACTCCGACTCCGAGGACGACCCGCACTCCCCGCACCATCACGGCGAGGGCGTCTGGGCGATGATCAAGGGCGCGTTCCACGCCCACGTCGGCTGGATGCTCCCGGGTGAGCACCCCAATGTGCACCGCTACTGCCCCGACCTGGCCCGCGACCGCGACATCGTGACCATGAGCCGACTGTTCCCCCTCTGGGTGTTCCTGGGTCTGGCCCTGCCGACTGTTCTGGGCGGCGTGATCACCATGTCCTGGGCCGGCGCCCTGCTGGGCTTCATCTGGGGTGGGCTGGTGCGGGTGCTGATGGTCCACCACATCACCTGGAGCATCAACTCGGTCTGCCACATCTGGGGCAGCCGCCCGTTCAACAGCCACGACCACAGCCGCAACAACGTGATCTTCGGCATCCTGGGCTTCGGCGAAGGCTGGCACAACAACCACCACGCCTTCCCCGCCTCCGCCCGCCACGGCCTGCGCTGGTGGGAGGTCGACACCTCCTACATGCTCATCAAGGCGATGTCGTGGGTGGGCCTGGTCAGCAATGTCAAGGTGCCGACCAAGGAACGGATCGAGGCGAAGAAGAAGGCGGCGTAACGCCCCGCCGAACGAGACAACACGGAATCACCTGACACGGACGGCTCATCCCCGTCCGTGTTTCTTTGGCCGTGTGGTCCCCGGCGAACTCATCCGCCCCGGCAACCGGTCTGGTCGTCGGCCCACTCCATCGGACCAAGTTTTACAGAACATACATTCTCGGACCTTGGACATGCTGCGGCCAATCACTCCCACGCCGGGGCGTGCACCCGTAATCGCCGCTCCCACAGGCCGATGCGGATCAGGCTGCCCTCGCCCTCGTCGCCGAGGGTCAGGGGCAGGCCGGTGCCGCCGGCCTCGGAATCGAGACGGCGGCGCGGGCGTTCGCCGTCGATCTGCACCGGGTTCATGGCCACCGGGTCGGCCGAACGGATCTCGAAGGACGCTGCGCGGATCCGCCGGATCCCCCGGGACCGCAGCTTGCAACGCAGCAGCCCCCACGCCGTGCCTACGGAGGTCGTGTACGGCAGCAACGCCAGATCCAGCCGCCCGTCGTTGGGCACCGCGTCGCACGCCGGGTCCATCCGCAGCGCGTACGCCGGCAGGTTGGAGACGATCGCCGTGCCGACAAACCCGGCAGGGGGGGTGACCGGTTCGCCGTCGGCGGTGATGTGGACCTTGGCGGGGCGCGGACGCAGGCCCTCGGCCAGACCGGGCAGGATGTAGGCCAGGTGCCCGCCGCGCCGACCGGGCTTCTCGCGAACGGTCTCGACGCGGTGGATGACCGAAGCGTCCACCCCCACCGAGCACATCAGGGTGAAGGGCACGCCGTTGGCCGAGCCCAGGTCGATCTCGGTCGGGGGGTGGTCCCGCTCGAGCCGGTCCGCGGCGGCCGCCGGGTCCTTGGGCATGCGGAACGACCGGGCGAAGAGGTTCTCCGTGCCCGTCGCCAGGTGGTAGAGCGGCACGCCCGACTCGGCCACCGCCTGCGCCGCGTGGTGGACGGTGCCGTCGCCGCCGACGATCACCAGCCGGTCCGCCCGATCCACCGATCCCCCCTGCCCCCCCTGCTCGTGCATGCCGGTCACGCCCACGAGCACGCTCAGGTCCAGGTCCGGCCCGGTGTCCTGCCGGTGAACGGTGTGGCCGCGGGACTCGAGGATGGCGCCGAGCTGCTGGGCCAGCACCATCGCCTTGCCGCGTCCGGATCGTGGGTTGGCCAGAATCGCGATGCGCACAGGCGAGTCCCCGCTGGGTGGCCCCCGGCAGGGGGGTGAAGGTGAAAACGGGGCCGCACGAACAGACCCCCCCTATCATCGGCACCCATGCGCCCGGCCGTCCAAACCGAGAACGATCTGTCCGGCGCCCGGGCCGCGGCCGAGCAGGTGGTCGAGATCCACCGACGCGTGGCCGCCTTCCTGCGACACGGCCAGACGCTGGCGGAGATCGACGCCTTCGTGGGCAAGTCGCTCGAGGATCTGGGGGCCGCCTCCTGCTTCTTCCGCTACAACCCAGGACGCATGCCGCCGTTCCCTTCTCAGGCCTGCCTGAGCGTCAACGAGTGCGTGGTCCACGGCACCGCCGGCTACCTGACCCGCCCCATGCAGGGCGGCGACCTGCTCAAGATCGACATCGGCGTCAAGTTCCGCGGCTGGATCGGCGACGCCGCCTGGACCTACTCCTTCGGCGAACCCAGCGACGAAGTCCGCAGGCTGATGGAGTCGGGCAAGGAGTCGCTGCGCAAGGGCGTCCAGCAGCTCCGCCCCGGCAACACTTTCCTCGCCTGGGCCCAGACCGTCCAGCGGGTGGTCGAGCAGGAATACGGCTTCCATCTGATCCGCGGCCTCGGCGGGCACGGCTACGGCCGATCCCTGCATGCGCCGCCATGGATCTCCAATGTCGTCCCCACCTTTCCCGGCGAATGGCCGGACGCCAACCTGGCCTGCACGCCGGGCATGCTGGTGGCGGTCGAACCCATGATCGCCGTGGGCACCGGCGACACCCGCCAGGGCCGCAAGCAGTGGCCGATTTTCGTGGCCGACGGGAGCATGTCGGTCCACTACGAGCACGACGTGCTGATCTCCGAGAACGGGCCGGTCGTGCTGACCGCCGGGCTCGAGGAGATCGAGGATGTGATCACCCGATGAACCGAATCGACGAGGCCTTCGCGAAACTCAAGGAGTCCGGCACCGGCGGTCTGATGCCATTTGTCTGCGCCGGGGCCCCCACCGCCGACGCGCTCGTGCAGGTCCTGCCCGCCCTCTCGCAGGCCGGGGCCAGCGTGATCGAGATCGGCATCCCGTTCTCGGATCCCATCGCCGACGGCCCGGTGATCGCCGCCGCCATGCACGACGCCATCCAGCGCGGCACCACGCCCGGCCAGATCTTCGAGCAGGTCCGCTCCGTGCGCGACCGCGTCGAGTGCGGCATCGTGGCGATGGTCTCGGTCAGCCTCGTCCACGCCCAGGGCGGGCCCGTCGGCTTCGCCGCCAAAGCCCGCGACGCCGGCTTTGACGGCTGCATCTTTCCCGACTCCCCGCTGGAAGAGTCCGCCGAGCTCGGCGCCGCCTGCAGGGACGCCGGGCTGACCTGCTCGCTGCTCATCGCCCCCACCACGCCCGAGGCCCGCGCCAAGGCCATCGCCGAGGCCTGCTCCGGTTTCGTCTATCTGCTCGCCCGCGCGGGCATCACCGGCGAGCAGAAGGATGCCCCGGAGATCGAGGCCCGCGTGCAGATGCTCCGCCGCGTCACCCGCCTGCCCATCGCGTGCGGTTTCGGCATCGCCACCGCCGATCATGTCCGCGCCGTCGTCCAGCACGCCGACGCCGCCATCGTCGGCACCGCCCTGGTCCGCCGGCTGGACGCCTCCCACAAGCAGGGCCAGCCGCTGGCGGCCGAGGCGGAGGCGTTCCTCACGGAACTTTCCACCGGCCTCGTCCCGATGCGTCTGTAACCCCGCAACCCACCGAGCCCCCCCACTTCTTCCACCGCCACCCCGGCGTACGATGGGCCGATGGCCCCGTAGCTCAGCGGTGAGAGCAAGCGACTCATAATCGTAAGGTCCTGGGTTCGAATCCCAGCGGGGCTATATGCGGGGACGGTTCGGCAGGAAAGCGATGCCATGCACGCGGGCTGGCACGGGCGCAGAGCGAGTGCGGTCCCCAGCACTCCCGTCCTGCACGCCCGCGCCCCACCACGCGACGCTCGTCCGTTCCCGCAGGGCGGCGATCAACTCCGGAAGGCACAGCGCCCAGCAGTGGTCCATGGGACGCGACTCGGTCCGGATCATCGCGTCCCCGATCTCCATGCCGACCATCGCCAGCCAGCCCGGCCGGGATTGCATCACCGAACCCTGCTGAATCTCGTATTCCCTGGGCTCTTCGAACGCCACCGGGCCGGGCTCGATCGGCACCAGCCAGGGGCGTCCCTCATCGACCAGCCAGTCCGACGGCCACACGGCCAGCCGCGGGTGCCCACGCTCCCAACACTTGATGCGCAGGCCGGCTTGACCCAGGGTCCCCGGGGGACAGAGTGTCAGTACGTGCGGCTCGGGCTTGCGACAAGCGCATCGGATCAGGTCCAACGGCATGACGATCTCCTTTGGCGAAGCAACGTGACAGAGCGCAACGATGCACGGAAGTCAGAGCCTGGACGGTATGAAACCAAGCACGAGCAGCACGATCGTCACCCACAGCCCGGCGCTGAGCAGCACGGCCGGCTTGTATCCCCACTTGCGGCTGTGCGCCCAGCGCGGCACTGCTCCGATGAGCAGAAGCAGAAGCACGATCAGCAGAACGACGCCCATGTCAGTTCCTTTCCGATGACGCACCTTTATCCGAAATAGTCGCGGGTGCCGGCCGTGCTCCCCACACAGCCGGCACCGCACGCGACCAAATGCGACTCGCGGGCCTATCGCGCCCGTGCAACGTCGCGAGCGGTCCGGCAGGCGTCTTCCGCCCGCGGGGAGCGCTCGAGCTCGGACCTGGCAAAGAGCCAGTTCTGAACGCTGGTGCCGGACAATCTCCCGGTCCGGACGTAGATCTCGTACGCCCGCTCCGCGATGGCCTGATGGCTGGGTGTGTCGCCGGTCCGCGGGGCCTTGTCCAGGTCGGTTGGCGATCTCGGGACAGCGGCCGTGGGCGATTCTCCGAGAATATCTGACATCAGGCGTTCATCGATCTCGGGCCGATGCCCGGTCAGCAGTTGGTCGATTGAGTTCAGAAATGCTTGCGTGCGCCGATCAGGGTGCATGGAAGACTCTCCCGTTCTCAGCATGTTCACTCGTGTCGGGGACCATCCCCGCACATCAGGACGCCGGCTCGTCCGCCGGGCTGCTCCAGGTGGTCAGCGCCATCTTCTCTGTGAGCTGATAGACATGGACGGCCGTGCCGCTGGTGAACGCGTGGACGACCGTGCC
This sequence comes from uncultured Phycisphaeraceae bacterium, assembly GCA_964399525.1. Classification (GTDB taxonomy): domain Bacteria; phylum Planctomycetota; class Phycisphaerae; order Phycisphaerales; family UBA1924; genus UBA6054. The sequence continues at coordinate 10,046 of CAYNRF010000003.1, forward strand.
GGTCATCGACTCGATCTCCGCGATCGATTCACGCACCTGCACGCCCGTGATCCGCTTGATCTCATCGCGGAACTCCGCCGAGGAATCCGCGAAGAGCAGGCGATGGAACTCCTGCACCTTGGCGCGACCCTCCGGGGTAGAGGCCATCCGCCTCTCCGCGGGTGTCAGAGCCCCCGCAAGCGTGATCACGAGCGTGTCCTGACTCAGGATGACCGTGACCGCGCTGGGCGCGTGGCCCGATCGTCGTTTCTGATAGTCGCCGGCGGCCTTGGCCAACTGCTCGGCGATGCTCGGCTTGCTTTCAGTCAATGCGATACCCCTCGCCCCACCACGGCGCAAACGCCTTGCGGTGTCGGGCAAAAACAACAAGCCGGTTTGGCTCGGCACCGAAGCGGTGCGAATCAAACCGGCTTACTCTCCAGCTGGCCTTCCGAAGATCGGGCTGCCTCTGGCTTAGTCATCCGTTCCGTGCTTGCTGGTCGCCCAGCCCGCACGAGTATGTAATGAAGTCTATCGTCAGCCGTGTGTCGAAGCAAGCACAAAAGAAGACTGGCGGGTGACGCCAGTTCCGGGCCGCCGTCACCGATGACGCAAAATGCCGGACAGACAGGCTTCTCGGCTCAATCGCTCGCTGCACGAAGCAATCAAACTCACCAACAGACCTGAACAGGGGGGACGATGAAAACACAGGGCGAAATCGAGGCGGCCATCAGCGAGGTGATCCGTCAGTTCGAGGTCGAGTACATGGGACGCGGACCGGCAAACATCACCACGCACCTCATCAAGGACATCGTCTTCGTGCGTCTCACCGGCGTGCTCACCGCGGCCGAGCAGCATCTCGCCAGAACCCATCCGCCCGAGAAAGGACGCGATCTGCTCAAGCAGGTCCGGACGCACCTGGTGGAGATTGCGCGTCCGACTTTGGAAGACTTCATCAAGGCGATCACGGATACCCAGGTGATCAGTCTTCACCACGACATCAGCACCGTGACCGGTGAAGAGGTTCTTCTGTTCACGCTCGACTCGGCGCCGGCTTGCAGAGAGTCGAAGGCGAAGACGCCCGGCAGACGCTGAAAGAAGCGCTCCGAACCGGGACTACACCGCGCAGAGCGCGGACTCTCTAGCGGCCTTCTCGACGGCCGCCGCCACGCGCGGGGCGATCGATCGGTCCAGCGGATCGGGCAACACCCGCTCGGCGGTCGGGCGTTCGACCGCGTCGGCCAACGCATAGACGCACGCCAGCTTCATGTGCCCGTCGATCCGCGTCGCCCGGGCGTCGAGCGCCCCGCGGAAGATGCCCGGGAACGCCAGCACGTTGTTGACCTGGTTCGGGAAATCGCTCCGCCCGGTGCCGACCACCGCCGCTCCGCCGGCCCGCGCCTCGTCGGGCAGGATCTCCGGGATGGGATTGGCCATGGCGAAGATGATCGGGTCCGGCGCCATCGTGCGGACATCGGCCGCGGTGAACAGGTTGCCCTTGGACACCCCGATGAACACGTCCGCCCCCACCACCGCGTCGTGCACGGTGCCGGACCGGCCCGCGCGGTTGGAATACCGCAGCAGGTCCCGCTTGGCGCTGTTCAGGTCGGGACGGTCGGGGCCGATGGTGCCCTTGGTGTCGCACAGCAGCACATCGGCCACCGGGATGCACACATTTGGGTTGAAGTCCACGCACCGGAGAATCTTGGCGATGGCCGTCCCCGCCGCCCCCGCGCCGTTGATCACAACCTTCATTTCGCTCAAGGGCTTGCCCGTGACCCGCGATGCATTCACCAAAGCAGCCAGCAGCACGATGGCCGTCCCGTGCTGGTCGTCGTGCATCACCGGGATGCCCAGATCCTGCAGCGCGTCCTCCACCGCGAAGCACCGCGGCGCGGCGATGTCCTCGAGATTGATCCCGCCGAAGCTCGGCGCGATGGATCGGGCGATGGCGATCAGTTGGCGCGTTCCCTCGTCGCCCTCGGGCACCTTCACACACAGCGGCACGGCGTCGATGTCGGCGAACTCCTTGAACAGGCAGGCCTTGCCCTCCATCACCGGCATGGCCGCCGCCGGCCCGATGTCACCCAGGCCCAGCACCGCCGTCCCGTCGCTGAGCACGCACACGCTGTTGCCACGCATGGTCAGGTCGAAACTGCGCCGCTCGTCGGCCGCGATCAGCTCGCAGGGCCGGGCGACGCCGGGCGTGTAGGCCAGCGAGAGGTCGTCCCGGGTGTTCAGCGGCACCTTGGACCGCACCGCGATCTTCCCGCGGGTCGATTCGTGCAGGGCCACCGAACGCTCGAAGTACTCAGCCATGGGTCCGCGTCCTTCCGTCAGGTGCGGGTTGAGCGGCCCGCCTCGGGTTCGACCGACCGGCATCATACATCCAGGTCGGCCACCACCATCGCGTGGTCCGAAACCTCCAGCCCGCTCGCACGGTCGATGTGGCAATCCGTGACCAGCCTGGCCGCGGCCTTGTTGGCCAGCAGATAGTCGATCCGCCATCCCCGATCGAGCGCCCGCGCCTGCCCGCGGTTCGACCACCAGGAGTACGGCCCGTCCACATCCCCGTACTTGTCGCGGATCAGGTCGGCCCAGCCCTGCCCGAGGAACTCCCCGAACCACGCCCGCTCGTGAGGCAGAAAGCCGGAGGTCTTCTCGTTCGCTTTGGCGTAGAAGATGTCCCGCGGCGTGTGGGCGATATTGAAGTCTCCACCCAGAATCGTCGGAACCTTCGACCTGGACAGCGCCTCCGACCACCCCAGAAAGAATCCCAGCCAACGGTCCTTCTCCGCCTGCCGGTGCTCGCCGGACGATCCGCTGGGCAGGTAGACGCTGACCAGCCGAACGCCGTGGACCCGGGATACCAAGACTCGGCCTTCGGAGTCCGCCTCGCCGGCGCCGCGGGCCTCGTCCTTCAGCGCGGACCGGGCCAGGACCGCCGTGCCGGAGTACCCCGGCCGCTCGGCCGGGTGCCAGATGGCCGACCATCCGGCCGGCTCCCGCCACTCCGGCGGGATCTGCTCCGGACTGGCCCGGACTTCCTGCAGCAGCAGGACCTCCGGCCCGACCCGCTCCACATGGGCGGAGAAACCCTTGCGGACGGCGGCACGGATCCCGTTGACATTCCAGGTGGCGATGCGCATGGGCCAGCACTGTACGCGGCGATATCCTCCGCCATGCACACCGACCGTCCCGCCGTCGTCATGGCCGGCATCCCCGCGATCAACCTCGCCCTCTACCACCGCGTCCGCTTCATGGTCGGCGACCCCGCCGCCTACGCCGAGATCCCCGCGCCCGATGGCTCATGGACCCGCGTGTTCATCGTGCGGGACATCGAGCTCGAACGCGCGCGGCAGCACGCGTTGGCGGACGCCGTCCACTGCCCGGCGGACTTCGCCCCGCAGGGTGGTCTTTCCGGCGACCGCGAGACCGCCACGGCCCAAGCGCTGGCCGAGTGTCTCTTCCGGTGCGGCGTGACCTGCGCCACCGTGGACCGCTCATTGCCCTTCAGTTTCGCCCACCACATGATGGAGCGGGGCATCACGCTGACATACGACCCGGCCCTGGGCGTCACCGGCCGCCGCGCCAAGGACGAGGCCGAGATCGCCCACCTCCGCGCCGCCCAGTCCTTCACCGAGCAGGTGATGCGGATGGCCTGCGAGACCATCGCCCGCGCCACCGCCGACGCGGACGGTGTGCTCCACCACGACGGCGCGGTGCTGACGTCCGACCGGGTCCGCTCGATGATCGATATCTACTGCCTCGAGCACGGCGCGCTCAACACCCACGGCTCGATCGTCGCCAGCGGCCCCGTCGGCGCCGACTGCCACCACCGCGGCGAGGGGCCCCTGCGCACCGGCGAGCCGGTCATCGTCGACATCTTCCCCATGATGAAGGCCACCCACTACCACGGCGACTGCACCCGCACCGTCGTCCACGGGCGCATCCCCCCCGCCGTCGCCGCCATGCACGCCGCCGTGGTCGAGGCCAAGGACGCCGCCGAGGCTGCCGTCCGTCCCGGTGTCACAGGAGAGACGGTCCACCTGGCGACGATCGGCGTCATCGAACGACACGGTTACGCCACCGGCCTGCCCAACCCCGACACCGACCCTTCATTCACAAGCATGGTCCACGGCACCGGCCACGGCATCGGCCTGGAAGTCCACGAACCGCCCCTGCTCGACCGCAAGGGTCCGCCGCTGGTCAGGGGCGATGCGCTCACCATCGAACCCGGTCTCTACTGCAAGGCCATCGGCGGCGTCCGCGTCGAAGACATGGTCATCGTGACCGACGACGGCTGCGTGAACCTGAACACGCTGCCCACCAGCCTCAACTGGGCCTGACCTGGGCCTGATCAACCAGCCGCGCCCGAAGGAAGCGGGCTCTTCGCGTGGCCTGAGAGCCCGCAACAACCCTTCTCCCGACGCTTCGCCCCGTTACTTGGTCTTCCCCTGCGCCGCCACCGCCGCCATGGCCGCTTCCACCGCGGCCGCGTCACCGAGGTAGCGCCTCGAGATCGGCTTCAGATCGGCGTCCAGTTCGTACACCAGCGGCATGCCGGTGGGGATGTTCAGCTCGACGATGTCCTCGTCGGAGATGGCATCGAGATGCTTGACCAGCGCCCGCAGCGAGTTGCCGTGCGCCGCGATCACCAGGCGCTTGCCGGCCCGGATCTTCGGTGCAATCTCGGAGTTCCAGTACGGCACGACCCGCTCGACGGTGTCCTTGAGGCACTCCGTCACCGGAAGTTCGGACTCGGACAGGCCGCTGTACCGCCGGTCGTGCCCCGGCCAGCGCTCGTCCGACATTTCGAGCGCGGGCGGCGGGATGTCGTAGCTGCGGCGCCACACTTTGACCTGGTCCTCGCCGTGCTTGGCCGCGGTCTCGGCCTTGTTGAGACCCTGGAGCGCCCCGTAGTGACGCTCGTTGAGTTTCCACGACCGCGTCACCGGGATCCACATCAGGTCCATCTGCTCCATCACGTGCCAGAGCGTGCGGATGGCCCGCTTGAGCACCGAGGTGTACGCCTCGTCGAAGGTGAACCCTTCGGCCTTGAGCAGCCGGCCCGCAGCGATCGCCTCCTCGTGGCCTTGGTCCGAGAGCGCGACATCCTTCCAGCCCGTGAAGCGGTTCTCCTTGTTCCAGACGCTCTCGCCGTGACGGATGAGGACGATCGTGTGCATCGCGGGCGGTTCCTTGTGAGGCGGGGTGGGGGTCGGGTCGGGCCAATCCTAGCCCCGGACGATCAGCCCGCCGGCCGCGTCCAGGGTGGGGACGGTTGGGGTGACCGACAGACGTGAGCAAAACGCGACATCGTCGCCATATCCAAGCTCGACGAGCCGGCGCGCATGCCAGGACCGCCCCACCGCCGCGGCCACGCCGCCCGACGCGCCGATCGACCCGGTCGCCCGATCCGCCGCGTCCTCGGCCGCCTCGGTGGCCGACCAACCGCGCAGGCGCTCGACGAGCATCCCCGCGGCCAGTTCGTCCTCGTCCGATCGCCCGCCGTCCGTCCCCGAGCAGATCAGCACCACGTCCTGCCCGAGATCCCGGAGGCGTTCGGCCAGTGCGTCCAGATTGGTCAACGAGCCCATCAGGCAGACCCGCGCCGCGGCGGCCCGTTCGACCGCCCTGGTCCCGTTGGTGGTCGTCATCACGATCACCCGCCCGGCCACCGCCGCCGGATCGATGCGGACCGGCGAGTTACCCATGTCGAAGCCGTCCGGCGGCACCCCGCCCCGCTCGCCCGCGAGCAGCAGCCCGGGATCGGCGTCCTTCAGCTCCCGCGCCCGGTCGATCTGCCCCACCGCCCGGATCCCGCTCGCCCCGGCGTCCAGCAGCGCCGCCATCGTCGTGGTTGCTCGCAGGACATCAAAGACAACCGCGACGCCGGTGATCGGCATCGGCGTCAGGCCGGGGAGCTCCGCGACATCCACGAACGGCATGACCGATCATTGGCCCCCCGCGATCCGCTGGGTTTACGGCCGGTTCGCCGACCGGGCCATCATGTCGCGGAACGCGGACACATCGAGGGAGTCCACCGAGCCGTCGCCGTTGACATCGGCCCGCGCGTTGCCCGACTGATAGAGCTGGAGGAAGGCGTTCAGGTCGGCCGTGGTGATCTGGCCGTCGCCATTGGTGTCGTACCGCCGCACGAAGGAATCGATCTCGCCGCGGGCCCGCATGGTCTGCCACGCGTCGGCCTGCTCGTCCGCGTTGAGCTGCCCGTCCCCGTCGCGGTCGAACTCGGCGGTCATGCGCGCACGCTGTTCGTCCTGCCGGCGCCGCTGTTCCTCGCGCATGGCGTTGCGTTCCTCGCGGCTGAGCTGGCCGTCGCCATCGGCGTCCCAGCGCTCGAGCGTCCGGGCTTCCTGCTCGGCCCGCCGCCGGGCTTCCTGCTCCCGCATCGCCTGGCGTTCGGCTTCATCGAGCAGCCCGTCGCCGTTGGCGTCGAACCGGTCCAGCAGCCGCTGACCCATCGGAGAGGCGAGCACGCCGTCCAGACGTTCGTCGTCGTCCACCTTGCCGTCCCCGTTGGTGTCGAGGCGGGCCTCGATCTCGGCCCGCATGGCCCGCATCCGCTCGCGGCGCTCCTCCGGGGAGAGCTGCTGGAACTGGGACCAGTCGAAGTTGGCGAATCGCTCCTCCATGTCGGCCCAGCGGTTGTCCCCGGCGGGCATCGAGGGGTCATCAAACACCGAGCCGACCGCCGGCTCGACGGACGCGGGAGGAGCGGGCGGGGGCGCTACAGGCACCGCCGGAGCCGCCGTTGCCGCGTCCGGGGCCCGGCCCCCGAACACAAAGACCGCCCCCCCCACCGCCGCGGCCGCCCCCCCCACCGCCAGCACCGAAATCAGCTTCGTGTTCATCCGCCGAACCTCCTGTGGTCCTGTAGTTTCGGCCCAACGCCCCGGACGGACGCAAATTGCACACGACCCGGCCGGTGGTATACCGGCCGGGTCGCGTGAAAGTGGCGAGGGGGAGACTTGAACTCCCGACCTGAGGGTTATGAATCCTCCGCTCTAGCCAGCTGAGCTACCTCGCCAAGGTCTGTCTGGCAGGGCCGATGGTAGGCCCCAAAGTGGCCGCGGCCAGCCGGTTCGGACGCATCGGTTCACCCGCGTGGAGCGTTTGGACGCGTCGTCCCGGCCCCGGCGGTCAGGGCGTCGTTTCCGAGCGGGCCTGCTCGGCCCCCTGCGACACCCGCTGGTCCACGCCCCCCGAAACAGGCGGACGGGCGGATTCGAACCGGGCCGGTTCGGACTTGCGCGACGACTCCGTCTCGATGTCGTCCCCGATGTCCTTGAGACCCTTCTTGAACTGCACAATGCCCTGCCCGAGGCTCCGACCGACCTCGGGAAGGCGGCGTCCGAACAGCAGGAGCATCACCACCCCGACGACGATCATTTCGGTCCAGCCGATGTTCGGCAGGAAGGCGAGAGTGTTCATGCCGGATGAAAGGGGCGCGATCATTCCCGGTCAACGCCCGCACCGGGCCGGGATTGCCGCCTCACCCGCCCGAGGCCCGCCGGCCGACCGATCCGCCCTCCCCGGCCTCGGCGGCATCCACCACGTTGTGCAGCAGCACCGCCACCGTCACGGGCCCCACCCCGCCCGGCACCGGGGAGATCCACCCCGCCACGCCCTCGACCTCCGCGAACAGGGCATCCCCGACCGTCTTCATCGAGCCGTCCACGGCCTTGACCCGGTTGACCCCCACATCCACCACGATCGCCCCCGGCTTGACCATGTCCGCCGTGATCAGCCCGGGCACGCCGGCCGCCGGGATCAGCACGTCCGCCGAGCGGCACAGGTCACCCAGCCCGTGCGTGAACTTGTTGCAGCTGACCACCGTCGCCTCGCGCTGCATGAGCAGGACCGCGATCGGTCGCCCCACGTGCGCACTGGCCCCCACCACCACGCAGCGTTTGCCCTTCAGGTCCACCCCGGTATGGTCGAGCATCCGCAGTGTCGCCAGGGCCGTGCAGGGTGCCTTCATCGACCGCCCGTAGACCACGTTGCCGATGTTGGCCGGGTTGACGCCCTCGACGTCCTTGTCCGGATCGATGCGGGCCTGGATCGCGTGGGGGTCCACCCCCGGCGGCAGCGGCATGTGGACCATCACCGCGTGGACGCCGGGATCCTCGTTCAGCCCCTTGAGCGCCGCCAGGATCGACGCCTGGTCCGACCCCGCCGGCAGTTCATGGAGGGTGTACCCAATGCCCAGTTGCTCGCAGGTCCGGGCTTGGTTCTCCGCGTACACCCGGGCCCCGTTGTCGCCCGAATCGACCAGGATCGCGTCCAGGCGTGCCGGCGTGCCCCGGGCCGCCAGTTTGGCCGCCCGGATGCCCACGTTGAGCCGCAGGTCCTGCGCGATGGATTTGCCGTCGATGATCTTGGCGGGCATGGACCTCCATGGTACGCCCCGGGATCGCGGGATCCCCGTACGATGGCCCCGTGGCCCCATCCGACCCCGCCCAACGCGTCGCCGAACTCCGCGCCCTGCTGCACCGGGCCAACCGGGTCTATTACGCCGGCGACGCCCCGATCATGTCCGACCGGGAGTTTGACGAACGCCTCAAGGAACTGTCCGACCTCGAGGCCGCCCACCCGGACCTGGACGACCCCAACTCTCCCACCCGGCGCGTCGGCGGCCAGCCCATCAAGGGCTTCAAGACCATCCGCCACACCGTGCCCATGCTCTCCATCGACAACACCTACTCCCGCGAGGAGGTGGACGCCTGGGTCGCCCGCATGCACAAGGCGCTCGGCTCGGGCTCCGGCGGCTTGTTCGGAGGAGAAGGTCCCCGCTTCGTCTGCGAACCCAAGATCGACGGCGTCGCCCTTTCCGTCCGCTACGAGCAGGGCCGCTTCGTCCGCGCCCTCACCCGCGGCGACGGCGAGAAGGGCGACGACGTCTCACACGCCGCCCGCACCATCGCCGGCCTGCCGCTCGTGATCGAGGGAGACTGCCCCGACATCCTCGAAGTCCGCGGCGAGGTTTATATCCCCCTCTCCGAGTTCGAACGCATCAACGCCGAGCGCGAGGCCGAGGGCGAAGAATTGTTCATGAACCCCCGCAACGCCTGCGCGGGCACCCTCAAGAACCTCGACCCCACCGTTGCCGCCTCGCGCCACCTCGGCTTCGTCGCTCACGGCCGGGGCGAACTCTCCGAACCCTTCGGCGCCGGCCACGCCGAGTTCTGCGATCGGCTGGCCACGCTGGGCTTTCCGGTCGGCGAGCACCGCAGCGTCCAGAACGACGCCGACGGGATCTTCCAGGCGATCAACGCCATCGACGCTCTCCGCGGCCACCTCGAGTACGCCATCGACGGCGTGGTGGTCCGCGTCGACGCCTACGCCCAGCAGGAAGCCCTCGGCCTGACCAGCAAGTCCCCCCGCTGGTGCATCGCGTACAAGTACCCCGCCGAGCGCAGAACCACAAAGCTGATCCGCGTCGACCACCAGGTGGGCAAGACCGGCAAAATCACGCCCCGCGCGGTGCTCGAACCGGTCGTGCTGGCGGGCACGGTTGTCCAGCACGCCACCCTGCACAACTACGGCCGCGCCCGCGACGCCCAGGCCTTCGACGCCGCCAAGCCCCTCGGCACGACCACCGACCTCCGCGCCGGCGACACGGTCTATGTGGAAAAAGCCGGCGAGATCATCCCCCAGGTCATGGGCGTCGACCTGCCCAGCCGCCCGAAAAACGCGGCCCGGATCCACCCGCCCGAGACCTGCCCCGTCTGCTCCGGCACCGTCGAGATCGAACCCCCCGAAGCGATCGAAACCCCGTCGCTGGAAACCGTCCGCCGCTGCATCAACCCCGAATGCCCCGCCCAGGTCCGCGAGAAACTTGTCTGGTTCGCCGGTCGCAAGCAGATGGACATCGAGGGCCTCGGCGAGAGCACCATCGACCAGATCCGCGCCACCCACCTCGACCCGGCCGACCCGCAGCGAGCTGAACTGGGCGTGCCAGCCGATACGCCGTCCATCCCGCTGGACCACTTCGCCGACATCTTCCACCTGGCCGAGCACCGCGACGCCCTGCTCACCCTCGACCGCATGGGCGAGAAGAAGGTCGACAACCTGCTCGCCGGCATCGAGGCCGCCAAGTCGCAGGGCCTCGCCCGCGTGCTGTCGGGCATGGGCATCCGCCATGTCGGCACCTCCACCGCCAAGGCCCTGTGCAAACTCTTCCCCGACCTCGACGCCCTCCTCGCGGCCGACGAGCCCGCCCTGCGCCCCAAGACGCTCAAGAAAGACGAAGCCGCCGCCCTGGGCTTCGCCGAAGACCCGAAGGACCGCCCCGAGACCGGCCTGGGCGCCCTGACCGCCCCCGCGGTGCACGCCTACCTCCACTCCGAAGCCGCCCGCCGGGCCTTCGACGGCCTGCGCCGGGCCGGCGTCGACCTGACCAGCCGCGAATACGCGCCGCCGTCCGAAGCGCCCGTGGACTCGCCCTTCTCGGGCAAGACCATCGTGCTCACCGGCACGCTGGACCGATACGAGCGCACCGCGCTGTCCGAGATCCTCGAACGCCTGGGCGCCAAGGTCTCCGGCTCGGTCAGCAGGAAGACGGATCTGGTCATCGCCGGCGAATCGGCCGGCTCCAAGCTCTCCAAGGCCCAGGAGCTGGGCGTGACCGTCTGGGACGAGGCGCAACTGCTCGCCGCACTGGCCGAGGCCGGGATCGAGACCCCATGAAGAACATCGAGTACAAGGCCGAACTCCGCGACCCCGACCTGGCCCGGGCCATCGCCCGCGAGATCGGCGCCAACCACATCGTCAAGGTCCAGCAGACCGACACCTACTACAACGTCGCCAGCGGCCGGCTCAAGAAGCGCGAGGCCGTCGCGCTCGACCGTGCCGTCGCCACGCCCGAGCCCGTCGAGTACATCGTCTACGAACGCGCCAACCGCGTCGATCTGCGCCCGTCGGACTATTCCGTGCTGACCGAGCCGGAGCTGCGCGAGCGCTACGGCCAGTCCCCGCTGCCGGTCTGGCTGACGGTTTCCAAGATCCGTGAACTCTGGATGTGGCGCTCGGTCCGCATCCACCTCGACAAGGTCGACCACCTCGGCTGGTTCTTCGAGATCGAGTCGCTCGTCCGCGAACCCGCCGACGAACAGCACGCCAAACTCCTCGCCGAGCAGATCCGCGCCACCTTCGCCCCGGCTCTGGGCGAGCCGGTCGGAGGCTCGTATTCAGATCTGCTCTCCCAGCATCGGGACATCGAGGGCGATTGATCCCTCGTCAGGCCGTGGCGAGCAGGATCCGCTCCGCCGCCGCCCGCCCGCTGAGATACGCCGATTCGATCCGAGGCGCCACCAGCCAGTCCCCCGCCACCGCGAGTGCCCCTCCGCCCGTTCCGCAGGTCCGGGGATCCCAGAGGCAATCCGCGCCGACCGGCTCGGCCGCGAAGGCGTACCGCCACCGGTGCGCGGCCCATCCGGTCGGCCGACCTCCCTCGGGCCCGACCAGCGCGGCGAACGCCCGGAGCAGCAGGGAGCCCGCCTCTTCCGGCGTCCGTTCGAGATGGTCACGCGACCACGCCGGCGTGGCCTGGATGACCCACCGCTCCACGCCGTCCCGCGTTCGACCCGGTTTCGAAGAATCCCGCGCGACCCAGCCGAGCGGGCCGTCGTCCTCTGCCTGCCCGCCGTCGAATCGGACCGGCAGCCGTGCCGGATAGACCGCCATGACGGTCCAGCACGGGTCCATGCGGGCGCGACGCGACACGTCGGCCAGCGTCTTGGACACCCCGTCCAGCAGGTCCGCGGCCTGCGGCGCGGGCACGGCCACCACCAGCGCGTCAAAGCGGTCCGCTCCGTGCTCCCCCGCCTCGACACGCCATCCGCGGCCATCCGGGGCGATCCGATCCGCCCGGGCCCCGTACCGGATGTCCAGCCCATCCGACGCGGCGCGGACGATGGCGTTCATGCCCGGCGTGCCCACCCAGCGCGGCTTGGGCTCGGCTGCCCGCCACTGACCGTCGGCGAAGACGCCGAACACGCCCTCCCAGACGTCCGCGGCCCCGGCCCGCTGCCAGTCCTGCACCGCGGCCCGGAACGTCTCGGACCGGGCCGTGAAATACTGCGCGCCGTGATCGAACGATCCCAGATCGCTGCGGCGGGTGGACGCCCGGCCCCCCGGCCCGCGTCCCTTGTCGAACACGACCACCTCGAGGCCTGCGTCCCGCAGGCGGGCCCCGCACGCGGCCCCCGCCAGCCCGCCCCCGATGATCCCGATCCGTTGCTGGCCCATCCGCTGTTCTCCTCGGGCGTTCCGCCGTGTTCGCCCCGCCGCGCCGGGCCGATGAAACAATCTTTGCCATCCGCGACACGAAACCCCTCCGGCGGTGTCCCGTCTGCAGACAAACATCCCACACCGACTTCATGGAGACCCCGGCATGCCGACCACGAACGTCCGATCGCACCGCCGCCCGATCGCCGCAGCCATGCTGGCCCTGATCGCCGGCCACGCCGCCGCCCAGCCGGAGCCGACGCTTGACATTGCGCCCGCCCGGGCCGCGGCCATGATCGAAGCCATGGCCCCCACCAACGCGGCCCTCGTCTACTACCAGCTGTTCCTGCAGGGACGCCTGGAGCCGATGCTCGCCGGCGTGGCCCATCTGACGCCCGATCCGGACGACGACGCGACGGCCAGCATCGATCGGGATCAGGCCGAGGCCGCGTTCAACGAAGGCCAGGACGTCATCGCCAACCTCATGTGGGCCGCCGGCCTGCCGTCCTGCGACTTCGGCGTGCAGTACCAGCAGGGCTGGCAGGCCATCCTGCCGCATCTGGGCAATCTCCGCGGCGCCGCCCGTGTGCTGGTGGCCGACGCCCGTCGGCAGGCTCGGGACGGCGACACCGAGGCCGCGGCAGACCGCCTCGAAGCCGTCTACCACATGGCCCGGCACGTGCGATCGGACGGCGTGCTGATTTCCAGCCTGGTGTCCATGGCCATGGCAAGCGCCGCGCACGAGGCGGCCGACGAACTTCTCGCTTCCGGACGTCTGACGGCCCCAGCCCGCGACCGGCTCATCGCCGCCCTCGAACGCTTCGGAACCGACGATCCGTTCCACGTCCGGCGCTGCGTCCGGATGGAGGGCGTGCTGACCATCGGCTGGATCACCGCGGCCTTCCCGGAGGGTCGGGCCGGGTCCGGTCTGGCGGCGTGGGGACTGCTCGGCGATACGCCCGACCCGGACACCGTCGCACGGCTCGACGGCATGGACGCCTCGGAACTCGCCGCCGCCGCCGAGCGGATGCTCGGGTACTACCGTCGGACGCTGGAGTTCTGGGACGGTCAGACCGCGGTCGCGGACATCGACGCCCTGGGACGGCAGGTCGATGATGGCGACTTCGGTCCCCTGGCCGAGGTCTTCGCGGCCTCGCTCGGGCGGGCCCGCGCGTCCGATCTGCGTGGACAGGAGGCCCTGCGTGCGGCCCTGACGGCCCTGCGGGCGTATCGGCCCGCAGAGGCGGGCGGCGCCACGGAGTAATCCGCGTGAGGGACACCGACGAGATCCTGCTCCGCAAGATGCACGCCGGGAGCGAGCCCGCGGCGGCCATGCTCTGGGCACGCCATGCGGCCTGGATGCTCGGCTTCGCCCGGTCCGTGGTCGGACGCCGCGGGGGCGTGTCCGCGGAAGACGTGGTGCAGAACGTGTTCCTGCGCGTCCTCACGCTGGACCGCGGAACGATCCGCGCCGTCCGGGAAGCGCGCCCGTGGCTGGCCGCGCTGGTCCGCCGGGAAGCGCTCAACCAGCTGCGCACGCTGCGCCGCCGTCACCGCCGCGACGCCCAAGCCTTCGCAGGCGCCACGGCGGATGCGCCCGCCCCGAGCCACGGCGGTTCCGAGGTGCACGCGGTCCTGGCCGCGATGCCCCGACGCCTGCGCGAGGTCGTTCATCTCCGGCACGCCCTTGGCCTCACCACCGAACAGACCGCCCAGGCCCTCGGCCTGCCGCGCGGGACGGTCGCCAGCCGCCATCACGCCGCGATGACCATGCTGCGGGCGGGCGTGGCGGACCCGTCGCGGCCGCCCGACAGCCGCGTCACACGCCACCCTGCCAACTCCCACGGAGCCGTCCGCCATGCCGACATCGTCTGACGATCCCCGCATCGAGTTCGATCTCGAGCCATGCCCGCCGCTGCCCCAGGCCGTGCGGCTTGCTGTTCGGACCCGCCGCCGGGCCGTGGTCCGCCGCCGTGCCGCCGCGGCCGGCATGGTGGCCTGCGGGGTGTTGATCGCGCTGCTGTGGATTCCCGCGGCCCCGACGGGTTCCGTGGACGGGCGCTCGCAGCTCCGCGCCGGCGTCCCGTCTTCCCCGTCCGTTTCTTCACGCTCCGCTCCGCCGACGACCCCCACCCAAGCCACCCCCGGCATCCCCGCATCGGCCATCGCCGACGCGAGCATGGCGGCGTTGCGGCGGTCGTGGAGAGCCGATGGCGACCTCCCCGGTCAGAACAACTCCGCCATCCGTTCGCCCGGGCCCTCGCTCCGACTCGGTGATCTCGATCGCGTGATCGGCGGACAGCTCTGATCGATCAGCCCGTCTGTGTCTCCCGGCGCGTGACCTCGTGCCGGAACTCGAACATCCGCTCAAGCTTGCGACGCGTCACCCAGCCGCCGCCGAGGCGTCCGAGCAGCCCGAGCGGCAGCTCGTACTCGATCCGGTCATCGAGCCAGCAGGCATCCGGACCGTCGGATTCGACGAGGTGTCGGTGCCGCCAGGAACGGAACGGACCGGACACCTGGATGTCCGTGAACTCACCGCCCGCGACCCCGCGATCCTCGAACCCGTGATGCTCGGCCACCCAACGCAGACGCAGCGGCCCGTTGCGGATGACCAGCACCGCCCGGTCGCCGTTGCCCAGGCTGGCGGGGGGCTTCTCGACCTGCACGTTTTCCCAGGGCGGGATCAGCCGGGTGAGCGCGTCGGGCGACTGGTGCCAGGCGAACACGCGGGCGGCTGGGGCATCGATCCGGGATCGCTTGTGGAACACGGGCACGCCCCCACAGTACGCCCGTCCGCCCAGCCCCCGATGCACCGCCGCCAGACGGGCAAATGAAAGCAACCCGACCCGCGTCGATTCCGGCCGCCTTTGCCCAAGACCGGTTTTCGCGCCCGGTCTACCATCGCTCCCCGAAACAGTTACGTGAGGAGTCACGCACATGGGCATGCCGGAAGGATTCGTGTGGGGCGTGGCCTCCGCGTCGTACCAGGTCGAAGGCGCCGCCAGAGAGGGCGGGCGTTCCCCCAGTGTCTGGGACGAGTTCGCGGCCACGCCCGGTAAGGTCTTCGAAGGCCACACCGGCGAAACGGCCTGCGACAGCTACCACCGCATCGGCGAGGACGTCGACCTGATCGCCGGGCTCGGCGCCAAGGGATACCGCCTCTCCATCTCATGGCCCCGCGTCATGCCCGGCGGCACCGGAGCGATCAACGAAGAGGGTCTTTCCTATTACGACCGCCTCGTCGACGCCCTCCTCGCCCGCGGCGTGGAGCCCTGGGTCACCCTCTTCCACTGGGACATGCCCGCCTGCCTGTATCACAAGGGCGGCTGGCTGAACCGCGACTGCGCCGCCTGGTTCGCCGACTACACCAAGGCCGTGGTCGACCGCCTGTCGGACCGGGTCACACACTGGTTTACCCTCAACGAGCCGCAGATTTTTCTCGGGCTCGGCCACAACGAGGGCACCCACGCTCCCGGCCTGAAGCTGTCCCGCAAGGACGTGCTCCGCGCCACCCATCATGCTCTCCTCGCCCACGGCCACTCGGCCCAGGCGATCCGCGCCCACGCCCGCAAGGCCCCGCTCATCGGCTGCGCCCCGGTCGGCAATCTCAAGTCCCCCGCGACGAACGCGCCCGCTGATGTCGAGGCCGCCCGCCGCGCGACGTTCTCCGTGCCCGCCCAGGGGTGGACGTTCAACTACACCTGGTACTGCGATCCGATGCTCCGCGGCCATTACCCGGAGGACGGTCTCCGCCTGTTCGGCGCCGATGCTCCGACGCCCGAGCCGGGCGACATGGAGACCATCTACCAGCCTATGGATTTCTTTGGGGTGAACATCTACAGCTCCGACATCGTCCGGGCCGGCCCCAACGGCGAGGCCGAGCCCGTCAAGCGCGGCCCCGGCTTCCCGATGACGATGTTCCGCTGGCCCGTGCAGCCGGATGCGTTGTACTGGGGACCCCGTTTCCTGCAGGAACGGTACAAACTCCCCGTCGTGATCACGGAGAACGGGCTGGCGTCCATGGACTGGGTCCATGCCGACGGCAAAGTGCACGACGCCGGCCGCATTGACTTCCTGACCCGATACCTCGGCGAGCTCAGGCGGGCCATCGCCGACGGGGTGGATGTCCGCGGGTATTTCCAGTGGTCGATTCTCGACAACTTCGAGTGGGGGGAGGGGTATGCCCTTCGCTTCGGTCTGGTCTACGTGGATTATCTGACCGGCCAGCGGATCCCGAAGGACTCGTACGCGTGGTACCGCGATGTCATCGCGAGTCACGGCGCCTGCCTGCCGCAGGCCCCATCCCCGCTCCGATAACGCGGGACGGCCGGACAAGTGACATCCGAAGACCTGAAACAGTTACAGCCCCGGCCCCGGCCGGGGCGTTTTCATGGCCGCGAGATTTCTCCGCGAAGACCCCGATTGCGGTTGACAGTTCCGCCATTTCCGGTACATTGATGTAACTGTTACGGCCTGAGGTCGCCCATCCGGTGGGTCTGCCCGGAGCCGTCCATATCAAGACTTCGGAGGGAGCACACATGCGTACCAAGTTGAGCGCCGCCCTGATCGCGGCCCTGGCCACCTCGGCCCTTGCCGGCGGTTCACCCAACCTCGTCACCAACGGCAGCTTCGAGACCCCCGGCCCGGGGTTCATCCTGTTCCAGGGCTGGCAGAACTTCGGCAACGTCTTCGCGGACGAGTCCGTCGACATCCCCGCGCTGGACGGCACGACCTCCGCCAAGATGTTCGGCGGCTTCCCCGGCCCGGGCATCCAGAGCGACCAGGTGCTCCTCCAGACCGTGCCGGGCATCACCGCCGGCACCACCTACACCCTCAGCGGCAGCCTGTACCAGAACAGCGCCGACCTGCTGGGCGCCGGCAACCTGATCATCCTCCAGATGGTGTTCCAGAACGCCTCCGGCGGCAACATCGAGGTGATCGACCAGGTCGTCCTTGAGCCCGGCTCTCCCACGGACACCTGGCTGGACTATGACATCACCGCCATCGCCCCGCCGAACACCGCCCAGATCCTCATCGCCCTGCTGCACCTCCAGCTCGACGGCACCTCGGCCGGCGCCAGCTTCTGGGACAGCATCAGCCTGACCGAGGGCGCTGCGGGCTGCAATAACCCCGCCGACTTCAACGGCGACGGCATCCTGAACTTCTTCGACGTGTCCGCCTTCATCGGCGCGTTCAACCAGGGCTGCAACTAAGCCGCTCCCTGACGATCAGAACCACGGAAAACGCCGGGCACACGCCCGGCGTTTTCTCTTTGCGGACATGATCCGGACCCGGCGGTTGATGATGGACCCGATCACGAACCCGGCGCCATCGCCCTGTGCGGTCGTTCAGATCAGCCCTTGACCGCACCGCTGGTAAGCCCCGAGATGAACTGTTTCTGCAGCATCAGGAACAGCACCGCGACCGGGGCGATCGACACCACCGTGCCGGCCATCATCAGCCCGTAGTCCGAGCGGTACAGGCCGCGGAGCTGGGCGATCGCCACGGACAACGGCTGCTTCTCGCCCGACTGCAGCACGATCTGCGGCGAGATGAAGTTGTTCCACATGCCCAGGAAGGTGATCAGCAGGAACGCCCCCACCATCGGGCGGATCAGCGGCAGCACGATGGCGAAGAAGATCTCGATCTCCGAGCACCCGTCCATCCGGGCGGCCTCGAGCAGCTGGTCCGGCACCGACTGCGACACGGCCTGGCGGAACAGGAACACACCGAAGGCCGGCGCCAGGAACGGCAGGATCAGCCCGGGCACCGTGTCCAGCAGACGCAGGTGGTAGAGCAGTTCGTACCCCGGCGCGATCAGCAGCGTCGGGGGCAGGATGATCAGGGCCAGCACCGCCAGCGTGAAGAAGTTCCGCCCCCGGAAGCGGAACTTGGCCAGGGCGTAGCCGGCCGCCGCGCAGATCAGGGTGGCCAGCACCGCCGTGGTCGAGCTGTAGAACACCGAGTTGAGGAACGCCCCGCCGAAGCCCAGGCCGAAGAGGTTCTCGTAGTTCTGCAGGGTCAGCCGGTCCCAAGCGACGCCGAAGAGTCCGTCGCCGCCCGGCAGGAACATGGACTGGGAGAAATCCTCGCGGTTCTTGAGCGAGGCGATGATCAGCCACGCGAAGGGCACCAGCGTCACGACCGCCAGCAGGCCCAGGAGGCCCTGCAGGAGCAGCCGACGCCACAGCGGAGAACGCCGCCCCACGCTCATGCTTCGTCCCTCCGCACGATCCAGAGCTGCAGCAGGGCCAGCCCGATGAGCATGATGGCCAGCACCCAGCCGATGGCGCTGGCGTACCCCAGATCACCCACCTCAAAGCCCGACTGGTAGAGGTACATCACAACCGTCAGCCCCTGATTCCCCGGCCCGCCGCTGCCGTCGAGCAGGACGAAGGGCAGCTCGAACAGCTGCAGGCTGCCGATCATCGAGAGCATGACCACGAACGACGCCACCGGCCGGATCGCGGGCACGATGACGTGCCGGAACCGGGCGACCGGGCCCGCCCCGTCGATCTCGGAGGCTTCCAGCAGCGTGTCGTCCACGCTCTGCAGGGCGGCCAGGAAGTAGATCATGTTGAACCCGACGTACATCCACAGCGAGATCAGGATCAGCGTGGCCATCACGTGCGATTCGAGCCACGGGAAGTCCAGGCTCCACTCGCCGCCGGTGAACAGGTGCAGCGACTGGTTGATCAGCCCGGCCCGCTTCTCGAACATCAGCGCCGCCAGGATCGACACGAACACCAGGCCCATCAGCTGCGGGCTGAAGAAGATCAGCCGGTACACCCCGCGCCCGCGCAGCTTCGGGGAGTTGAGCGCCATCGCCAGCAGCAGCGCCAGGGGCAGCTGGATGAACAGGCTCCCCAGCGCGTAGACCACGGTGTTTCTCACCGCCGTCCAGAACACCGGGTCGGTCATCATGTTCGTGAAGTTGTCCGTGCCGACAAAGGCCTTGGTCCCGGGGCCGTACGTCTGCTGGAAGGCCAGCACCGTCGACTGCACCAGCGGGTACAGCACGAAGACCAGCACGATCAGCAGGAACGGAGCGAGGAAGATCCACGCCGCCCGCTGGGACACCGTTGCAGCGCGTGCGTCCGCGGCCATCAGCGTGCTTCCTCCGGTTCGGCCGCGACCGACGAGAACGCGTTGCGCTCCATCACCCGCACCATCCTGGCCTGGACGCCCGCGAGCAGCCGGGCCGCCTCGGCCTCCAGCGATGCGGCATCGTACACGCCCTCGCGCCGGGCGTACTCCGCCAGCGCCACGGCGGCGTCACGCACGAGGAACACCGCCTGCCGGTTGTACGGCGAGGAGGTCCGCGTGGGCACGTGCGGGGCCTGCTCGATGTACACCTTGCCCTTGGCCTGACCGGAGAAGAACGGGTCGGGCTGGTGATAGACCGGGTCGTCCCACAGCGAGCTGACCGGGCTGATGATGTCGGTCAGCTGGTACATCTGCCGGGCGACCTCCGGGGAGGTGTAGAGCATCTTGGCGTACTCCCAGGCCGCGTCGACGTCTGGCGAATCCTTGGGGATGCCCAGCACGGTGCCGCCGCGGACGGAGGTCCGCCGCCCGCCCGGTTCGAAGGCCGGCATGGGCATGACCTTGACGGTGCCGGCCAGCTTGGGCACGTGCATCTTCCAGATGCCGCACATCCAGTCCGGGGCCAGGTAGCCGATGGCGTACCCGTCCACCCGCTGCTGGTGCCCGGTGGCGGAGAAGTCGTCGATGTCCACCGCGACGCGGTCGGGCCCGACGCACCACGACACCATCTTCGCCAGCAGTTCCGCGTTGCGCGGGGTGTCGATCACCGGCCGATCCTGGTGGTCAAACAGGGTTCCGCCGCCCTGGAGCAGCAGCACCTCGATATTGTCCAGGTGCGTGGGCCAGAACGACAGGGCGAAGCGATCCCGCTCGCCATCACCGTCTTCGTCCTTCATCAGGGGCGCCATGGCCGTGAAGAAGTCGTCCCAGGTTTCCACCGTGCTCAGATCGATCCCGGCCGCCTCGACGATGTCCGACCGGTACGCCAGCAGCACCGGGTGCACGTCGTGCGGCAGGCCGAAGATCCGTCCCCGCGAGGTCACCGGCCCGAACGACGGCGGGTTGATCTCGTCCAGCAGCCCCTCGTCCCGCAGCCGATCGGTCAGGTCCAGAAAGCCCACCGACTCGAGCGGCCCGGTGAACGCCCGCCCCACCACCGCCCGCTCGACCTCGATCAGGTCGGCCGTGGGCAGGCCGCCGAAGAAGCCCGACATCATGCGCCGCTCGATCGCGGCGATGCTCATCAGCTGCATGTCCAGCGGGCGTTCCATGCCGTCCCCGGCCTGCTCGAGCAGCGGCACGTAGAGCTGTTTGTGCTCGGGCGAGAACAGCCAGAACACCACCGCGTCGCCCGCGTCCCGGCGGGCCTTGAACAGCACCCCCACCGACAACGCCATCAGCCCGATCATCACCCACAGGCCCAGCGACAGCCCCCGCGCGGCGGTGAGTAGGGTGACGATCCGCATGCGTCAGGGCTCCGGTGCGGGTGTGGACGGGGGGTGAAGGAAAGGGGCCGGCGGCCGTTAGGCCACGAGCCCCCTGAGGGATTCGGTGTGCGTGCACAGGATCGGGACGGACCGGCGCATGTCTGGAATGGTCGGGAGTGTCGGCGGGACGGATCGGTCGACTGGGAGGAGGGTCAGGACACCTGCGGAACAGCCGTCCGCTCGGCGAGCCGGACGGGTTGGAGTGACGGGAACGAGGTGCTGTCGAGCACCGCCAGCGTGGTCGGGCGGACCTCGCGGAAGCTGCCGTTCACCTCGCCCGACAGGGCCCGGCTGAGCCAGCGGGCCGCCTCCAGCCCGAGGGCCTGGGCGTCCTGGCACACGGCGGTGAACCGCGGGAAGGTCCGCATGCGGATGTCGCCGTCGTCGAAGCCGACGATCGACAGGTCCTTGGGCACGCGGATGCCCAGCTGCAGGCACTTGTGCAGGGCGCCCACCGTGGACAGCGGGTTGGTGAAGTAGATGCCCGTCGGCGGGTTTTCCTGGTCGAGGATGGACATGAGCATCATCGCGCCGCCCTCGGGGCTGGCCTCGGCCCGCACGATCAGCGATTCGTCCACCTCGATGCCCGCCGCGGCCAGGGCCGCGCGGTAGCCGGCCTCGCGGTCGCGGTGGTCGGAGTCGGCCACGCGGTGGATGGCCAGGCCGATGCGCCGGTGTCCGAGACCGAGCAGGTGCTCGACCGCCAGGCGGGAGGTGCGTCTGGAGTCCGAATCGATGTAGTTGACCCTCGGGTCGTCGCTGCGGTCGGCGACCAGGATCATCGGCACGCCGTCGGCGGCGATCGCCTCGGCCAGCCCATCGTCGTCGAGCGGGCGGACGATGACGCCGCGGACGCCCTTGCGGTCGAAGAACTGCTCGTAGGTCTCGCTGGGGTTCTTGTCGCGGTGGACGTTGATGAAGGTCAGGTCGAAGCGCCGCTCGTTGACGCCCTCGAGGATGCCGGCCAGCAGCACGGCTTCGAAGGCGCCGAAGTCGGCCCGCACCGGCTCATTCGGATAGGCCAGCCCGATCACGTTGGTCGGCTTGCGGCCCACCGACGGGCGGTAGCCCGAGCTGTCCGCGGCCTGGAGGACACGCTTGCGCATCTCCTCGCTGACCCCAGGGTGGTTGTTGAGCGCGCGGGACACCGTGGCGACCGACACGCCCAACTCATCCGCGATGGCTCGGACCGAACTCATGGCTCAGGGGTTCCCGTCCAGATCACGCTCCAGCTCGCGGTCCTTTTCCGACCACAGCGCCTTGTAGGTGCTCTGCTCGGTCGCCTCGTTGAACAGATCCCGGGCGGAAATGTTCTCGACGTGGCCGTCGGCGAAGGCGATGTTGGCGGTGCCGGAAATCTCGCGGAAATCGCCGCCGCGGCTGGGGTGGCGATAGTACGGCAGGTAGCTGGTGGGCATGGAGGTCAGGTTGCCCTGAAGTTCCGGCGAGGACGGCGCGGCGGTCCAGTTCGAAACGCCGTTGCCACCCAGGAAGAGATTGGACGGCAGACCCTGACCAGCGCCGAACCGGCGGCCGGGCAACTGATTGCTGCCGATGCTGCCCTGGGAGAACCAGGTCACATCGACGCCGTCGAGCGGGATCTCGGAGCGGAACGGAGCCCAGGCCTCGCCGAACAGGATCAGCTCGCTGGCGCGGCCCGTGTCGTCGTTGAACGGCGTGCCGTTGCGATAGGTCGCTGGGTTCGACGCGAGCTGGCCGGGGCGGATCGGGCGGATCGTGCCGGTCTGGAAGTTGGGCACAAACTCCGCGGCCGAGGCGGCCCAGTAGTTCATCGCGTAGGACCGAGCGCCGTCCGGATGGTTGGGGCACCGCAGCACGCCGCCGCCCACGGTGGCGTTCTCGATGTTGGTGGCGCGGACGTTCTGGAAGGCCGTCTCCGGAAGGTACCGCCCGATCCGGTTGACGTCATGCCAGACCATGTTGCGCTTGCCGTTCTCGGGGTCGATAACCTGGGGTCCGCCGAGGACCGGGGGGAAACGTCCCTTGAAGTCCACGGCATACACCTGGGCCGACTGGGCGACCTGCCGGATGTTGGTCTGGCAGAGCAGGCCCTTGGCCGTGTCCCGGGCCCGGCCGATGGCGGGCAGGAGAATGCCGATCAGCAGCGCGATGATCGCGATGACGACGAGCAGCTCAATAAGCGTGAACGCGCGGCGATACGCCGCATTCCCTCTGGCTGTCATGTCTGGGTGCTCCCTCAAGACCCGGTGAACCGGCACGCCCGAAGACGTGCCGGAATGAAACAGTTACATCAGT
>CAYNRF010000003.1:33100-46918 GCA_964399525.1 uncultured Phycisphaeraceae bacterium
GCCCCGACGGGCCGGAAGTTCAAAAAGGGTAAAATACACGATTAGTCTTTGAATTACAAGGCTTTACGGGATTAACGGGAGGCCTGTTCCGACCGGGAGCGGCCAGATTTTCGGTCGGATCGCGACGGAAACGCCGTGACGTGGGTTCACGGAACAGTTACACTGCCCCTTATGCGAACCCACCTGATCGCCCTCGGAGCCGCCCTCATGTCCCTGATCGGTTGCCGGACGACCCACGCCGCCGACCCCGTCCCGGACTGGTCTGTTCTCGGACCTCCCTCGGTCGTGGAGGTCCGTCCCACCGAACAAGGCTTTGAACTGATCCGCAACGGCAGCCCCTTCTTCATCCGCGGCGTCGGGGGCACCAGCGATCTCGACCGCCTCGTCGAAATGGGCGGCAACGCCATCCGCACCTGGGACGCCGAGGGCATCGACGACCTGCTCAACGAGGCCCACGCCAGGGGCCTGGCCGTGTGCGTGGGCATCTGGCTGGTCCACGAACGCCACGGGCATGACTACAACGATCCCGATGTCCGCCAGGAGCAGCTCGACAAGGTCCGTCGCCTCGTGACCCGGTACAAGGACCACCCGGCGGTGCTGGCCTGGGGGGTGGGCAACGAGGTCGAACTCGGCGGCGGGCTGGACATCGCCCTGCGCTCCATCGAGGAAGCCGCGGCCCTGATCAAGACCATCGACACCAATCATCCCACGGTGGCCATCGTGGCCGAGATCGGCGACGACAAGGCCAGGCGGATCGCCGCCGAATGCCCGAGCATCGACCTGCTGGGCGTCAACGCGTACGGCGGGGCGTCCAGCGTGCCGCAGCGGCTGCTGGAGCAGGGCTACACAGGACCCTACATGATCACCGAGTTCGGCCCGCTGGGCCATTGGGAAGGACCTAGCGCCCCCTGGGGCCCGCCCATCGAGGCCTCCGGGCACGACAAGGCCAACTTCTACGCCCAGAGCTATCTGGGCGGCGTGCAGTCCCAGGTGGGCAAGCGCTGCCTGGGCTCCTTCGCCTTCCTCTGGGGGCACAAGCAGGAGACCACGGCCACCTGGTTCGGCCTGCTGCTGCCCACCGGCGAGACCACCGAGGCCGCCGACCGGCTCAGCGAGTTCTGGACCGGCGAGGTGCCCGCCCAGCGGGCGCCGCGGGTCTACGGCATGGAGATGAAGCTGCCCGACCCCGCCAACGTCCGGCCCGGCCAGCGATTCTCCGCCTCCGTCCGCGCCGACGACCCCGACGGCGACGAACTGCGGATCGAGTGGAAGGTCATCGCGGAGACCACCGACCGGCGCTCCGGCGGCGACGCCGAGCGCATCCCCCCCACCATCCCGGACCGCATCGTGTCCTCCGAGGGATTGAACGCCGAGGTCATCGCCCCCACCGAGCCCGGCTCCTACCGGCTGTTCGTGTTCGTCCGCGACGGCACCGGCCGGGCGGGCACGGTCAACGCGCCCTTCCGCGTGGTCGAGTAACGGCCCCGACAAGCCGCGACTGCAAAGGAGCGGCCGCGGTCACCCGACGACGCACAACTCGCCAATCGACCCAGCACAAACAAAGGACCGGCCCCAGGGCCGGTCCTTTTCACGCGCGATCTCGATCCTGTCGATCAGGGGCAGCCGGCGTTGAACACGCCCAGATACGCCGCGACATCAAAGAAGTTGAACTGCCCGAACGGCGCGGCCAGGTCGGCCGCCGGGTTCTGGGCGCTGAACTGGCCCATGTAGGCGGCCAGGTCGAAGAAGTTCAGCGTGCCGAAGGGCTGGGCCAGATCGGCCGCGGAGCAGCCGCCCTCGGGCGTGAACCGCAGCCAGTTGATGTTGAAGCCGGCGTTGGAGTTGATCACGTGCAGGCGCAGGGTCTGGGGGCCGGCGTCGAGCTGGAGCTGGCCCTCAACGGTGCGCCACGACTGCCAGCCGCCCGTGCTCTGGACGGCGATGGGCCCGGTGCGGTCCTGGCCGTCAACCTCGATGCGGAACGACCCGCCGTTGTTGGGCGATGCCACGCGGGCCTCGACGGTGTACAGGCCCGCGGTCTGGACGTCGACGGTGTATTCGAGCCACTCGCCGGTGTCGACCCACCCGATGTTCTGGCCGCCCTCCGAACAGGGCTGCAGATCGACGTCGTCACTCCGCAGGGCGCCGCCGGTGTTGCCGACGGTCGCGTCGGAAAAGGCTTCACCCGGGTAGCCCTCGTCGTAATGCTCGGCCTCGATCTGCCCGGGGATGGCGCGGGCAACGCCCTGGAAGGCCCGCTGCTCACGCCGGAACACCCGGATGTAGTCGACTTCGAGGGTCTGGGGGTACTGCGCGGAGGCGTTGGGATCGCCCGGAAAGTTGCCCCCGACCGCGACGTTCACCAGCAGATGGAACGGCGCATCGAACGGGGCGCGGGGATTGCCCGGCGCCGAACTGGAGAACCACTGACCGCTCGTGATCGTCCCGTACAGCACGCCGTCGAGGTACCAGCGGATCACGTCGGGCTCCCATTCCACGGCGTAGACGTGGAAGCCCTGCGAGTAGTCCGTGCCGGTGACGATCGAGTTGCCGGTGTAGGTGTTCTGCGGCCACAGGCCCCCGTGGTGGATGGTGCCGTAGATCCGGTCCGCGTTGTTGACCGACTCCATGATGTCGATCTCGCCGGACGAAGCCCATCCGCCGTAGGGCGAACCGGTGGGCAGCATCCACAAGGCGGGCCAGACGCCGCTGGTGCTCGGCAGTTTCATGCGTGCCTCGACCCGACCCCACTTGAACTCGAAGCTGCCCATCGAGCGGAGGCGTGCCGAGGTGTACGCCTGGCCGCCGAAGTTCTCGCGCCGGGCCGTGATCTTCAGGGTGCCGTTGGACACCGAGACGTTGGTCGACCGGTTGGTGTAATACTGGCGCTCGTTGTTGCCCCAGCCGGGGATCCCGTAGGCGGAGCCGTTGCCGATCATCGGTTCCCAGTGGCCGGCGAGTGCGGCGCCGTCGAACTCGTCGGCCCAGATCTGGGTCCACTGCCCGTGGGCGATGGCGCCGCAGGCCATGGTGATCGCGATGGCGGTCCGGTGGGTCTGTCGCATCGGGTCTCCTGCATCCTCTTGGGTCGTCCCCCTATTGGACCACAAACGGGGGGTTTCTGCAACCGGAACTGTTTCGCGGGCGAGCGAAATCCGGATGAGGGTCCGATAATTTCAGGCTTAGCGGCCAGTTTTCGAGTCCGAGGCCGGAAGATGACCACCACAGGCACGCGTAACTGTTACAGCCGCGGGCAGTCCGAGTCCACCGGCCGGACGCGGCAGGCCGGGGCGAGTGGGCTTGATCGATGCGGCTGTGCCCGCGCGGGGCGGTCAAAAACACCCGTGGCAAGATCATTACACGGCGGGAAAGCCCCTGTTACACTCAGGCCATGAATACCGCTTCATCTCTGTCCGGTTCCCCGGGACGCCGGTGGGCCGCTTGTGCTCCGCTCGGCCGCCTGGGCCTCGTCACCCTGCTTCTTCTCACGCCAGCCCTCACCGGCTGCCGAGATGCCGCGGAAGCGCCCGAAGGCGTTCGCCCCGTGCGGGTGATGCGTGTGGGCGATCTCTCGGAGTTCCGCGGGCGGCAGTTTCCGGGCCGGGCCGAGCCGGTCCAGTTTGTGGACCTGTCCTTCCGCGTGTCCGGAACGCTTCAGGAGCTGGCAGCGCGGATCGGACAGCCTGTCCAGCAGGGCGAGGTCATCGCGCGTGTGGACGAGCGGGATTTTCAGGTCCGCGTGACCGCCGCCGAGGCGGGCCTGGCCCGTGCCGAGGCCGAGCTGGCCCGCGCCGAAGAAGAGTTCGCCCGGATGACCGTCGCCTTCGACCGGGGCGCTGCGTCCGAGATGGAAATCGTGCGGACCCGCGAGGCGCGCAACATCGCCGCGGCCAACGTGAAGTCCCTGCAGGCCGAACTGCAGGCCGCCCGCGACGCGTTGGCCGATACGTCGCTGCGCGCTCCTTTCTCCGGGGAAATCTCCGCGAGGTTTACAGAGAACTTCGAGGACATCCAGGCCCGCCAGCCGGTGCTCCGCATCGTCGACAATTCCCGCATCCGCTTCACCGTCAACATCCCCGAACAGCTCATGGCCCAGCTCGGAGCGGTGGAGGAGATCCTGTGCGAGTTCGAGGCCTTCCCCGGCCAGGAACTGGTCGCCAAGATCGACGAACTCCAGCGCGAGGCCGACCCCGTCACGCGGACCTTCCCCATCACCCTGGTGATGGACCAGCCGAGCAACGGCCCGATCCTGCCCGGCATGAGCGGGCGGGCCTGGGTGTCCAGATTGCGCAGCGCGGAGACCGAGACGGAGGTCTTCGACCTGCCCCCCAGCGCCGTCCGCCAGAACGCCGGTGAGGAAAGCTTCGTCTGGTTGATCGACGAGTCCAGCGGCGTGGTCTCCCGCCGCACGGTCGAGGTCGGGCAGGTCTCCCCGGGCGGCGTCCGCGTGCGGGGCGTCGAGCCGGGCGATGTGGTGGCCACGGCCGGCGCGGCCTTCCTGCGTGAGGGACAGCGCGTGCGGATCCTCAATCCCTCCGAAGCGACCCCGGGGAACGCCGAATGAAACTCATCGCCAAGGTGTTTGAGCGGTCGGTCGTGACGGTGTTTTCGACGGCCGTCGTGATGCTCGCCGGGGTGCTTTCCTATTTCCAGCTCGGCCAGCTGGAGGACCCGGAGTTCACGGTCAAGACCGCCGTGGTCGCCACGCCCTACGCGGGCGCGTCGCCGGAAGAAGTCGAGCTCGAGGTCACCGACGTGATCGAGCGGGCGGTGCAGGGCATCGCGGTGCTCCGAGAGATCGAGTCGTACTCGAGCGCCGGGCTTTCCTCCGTCAAGGTGATCATCCAGCCCGCCGTGCGGTCCGACGAACTGCCCCAGGTGTGGGACGAGCTGCGCAAGCGTGTGGCCGATGCCCAGCCGCAGCTGCCGCCCGGCGCTTCCCAGTCGATCGTCTTCGACGACTTCGGCGACGTGTTCGGCTTCCTGTTCGCGCTGCAGTCCGACGGGTTCTCGATGGCCGACCTCGAGCGGCACGCCGACGACATCAAGGCCCAGCTCTCGGTCATCCCGGGCGTCGCCAAGGTGGAACTCTGGGGCGTGCCGCGCCAGTGCGTGTTCCTGGACATCTCCGAGGCGCGGCTGTCCCAGCTCGGCCTCTCGCTGCTGGACGTGAACATGACGCTCTCCCAGCAGAACACGGTGGTCGACTCCGGGGCGCTGGACCTGCAGGGCAGCCGCATGCGGTTCGAGGTCACCGGCGAGTTCGCCTCGCCCGAGGAGATCGGAGAGCTGCTGATCCGCGGACGCACCCTGCGCGGCCAGGACGAGGGACGCCTGATCCGGGTGCGCGACGTCGCCACGATCGAGCGCGGCTACATGACGCCGCCGACCTCCGAGATGCGGTTCGACGGGCTCCCGTCCATCGGCATCGCGGTCTCCAACGCCTCGGGCGTGAACATCGTCACCCTCGGCCGGGCGATCGATGAGCGTCTGGCCCAGATCAACGCCGAGCTGCCCGTCGGCGTCGAGATCAACCGCATCTCCTGGCAGTCCGAGGAGGTCGACTCGGCGGTCAGCGCCTTCATGGTCAGCCTCGCGATGGCGATCGCGATCGTGCTGGCGGTGCTCTGGGTCGCGATGGGCTTCCGGACGGCGCTGGTGGTGGGACTCTCGGGCCTGCTGATGGTCATCGTGGCGACCTTCCTGGTGATGAACCTGATCGACGAGGACCTGCACCGCATGTCGCTGGGCGCGCTGATCGTGGCCATGGGCATGATGGTCGACAACGCCATCGTGGTGGCCGACGGGGTGCTCATCCGGATGGAACGCGGCATGGACCGCATCACCGCCGCGATCGAGGCCGCCACCGGCCCGTCCCTGCCGCTGCTGGGTGCGACCGTCGTGGCGGTCATGGCCTTCTATCCCATCGCCGCATCGACCGAGAGCGCGGGCGAGTACTGCCAGGCCCTGTTCACCATCGCGGGCGTGGCGCTGCTGATCTCCTGGCTGTTCGCCATCACGGTCTCCCCCCTGATGTGCGTCGTGATGCTTCCCAAGCCCAAGGCAGGCAAGAAGGATCCCTATTCGGGCGGCTTCTACCTGATGTTCCGGCGGATCCTCGAGGGCGCACTGCGGGTGCGTGTGCTGGTGCTGCTGGTGTTTATCGGCGCCCTGGTGGGGTCGCTGTCCGCCTTCCGTCTGGTCGACCAGATGTTCTTCCCCGCTTCGGACCGCGCCCAGTTCATGGTTGACATCTGGATGCCCGAGGGAACGTCCATCCAGACAACCTCCGAGGTGACGCGCCGCATCGAATCCTTCGTGATGGAGCAGGAAGGCGTGACCGCCACCAGCACCTTCGTCGGACGCGGCCCCCCCCGCTTCTACCTCCCCGTCGAGCCCGAATCCCCCAACTCGTCTTACGCCCAGCTCATCGTCAACACCACCGACGGCGCGACGGTCGGCCGGGTGCTGCCCGTCGTGCAGGCCTGGGCGGACGCCAACGCGCCCGAGGCCATGGTCATCAGCCGCCGGTACGGGCTCGGCCCGTTCAAGTCCTGGCCCGTTGAGGCGCGCATCAGCGGGCCCGCGTTCGCGGACCTGGCCGTGCTGCGGTCGCTGGGCGAGCAGGCCGCCGCGATCCTGGCCGAGAGCCCGCACGCCAAGGCGGTTCGCACCAACTGGCGTGAAAAGGTTCCGGTGATCGTCGCCGACTTCGACCAGACCAACGCCCGGTGGACCGGCGTCGCACGCACCGACGTCGCGTCGGCCCTGCGCCGCTCGAACGACGGGACCGTCGTCGGGCTGTTCCGCGAGGACGACAAGCTGATCCCCATCCTCCTTCGCAGTTCGGCGGGCGACCGCGAGCAGGGCGCAAGAAACCTCGACGTGCTGCAGATCCGCCCTCTGCTGTCCAGCCAGTCCGTCCCGCTGACGCAGGTGACGTCCCGGGTCGAACCAGAGTGGCGCGACCCGTTCATCTTCCGCTTCAACCGCCGTCGCACCATCGCCGCCCAGGGCGTGCCGCTGGGATTCGCCACCGACTATCTCGACGACGTCCGCCCCAAGCTAGAGGCCATCGAACTGCCGCCCGGCTATACGCTGACGATCGACGGCGAGTACCGCTCGTCCCGGGACGCCCAGAAGTCGCTCCTGCCCGGCGTCGGCCCCGCGTTCATCATCATGGCCCTGGTGATCGTCGGCCTGTTCAACAACTACCGCCAGCCGCTGATCGTGCTGCTGGTCGTTCCGTTCGCCCTGATCGGCGTGATCGTCGGGCTGATCGTGACGGGCCAGCCGTTCGGCTTCGTCGCCCTGCTCGGCGCGATGTCGCTGGCCGGCATGATGGTCAAGAACGCCATCGTGCTGCTCGACGAGATCACCGCGCTCCAGAAGCAGGGCCAGGCGCCCTACGACGCCCTCGTCAACGCCGCGGTGGGGCGCCTGCGGCCCGTGCTGCTGGCCGCCGGAACCACGGTGCTGGGGGTGATCCCGCTGCTCAGCGACGTCTTCTGGTCGTCGCTGGCCGTGGTCATCATGTTCGGCCTGGCGATCGGCTCGGCCATCACCATGCTGCTGGTGCCGGTGCTCTACGCGATGCTGTACCGCGTCCGCCGGGGTGCTCCCCCTCCCGTCCCGCCGGCGAAGCCTGATCCGGCGACCGGGGCCGCCTGATCGCGCGGTTTCCCGGTACACTCCGGCTATGCATCAACTCCGGACCGTTCTGTGGACCGTTCTGCTGCTCGCCGTATCCGCCACGCAGAGTCTGGCGGACCCGGCATGGACCCAGATCCGCACGCAGGCCGCCGAGCGGTTCGGCGATCCTGGCGCCCGGGCCGCGGAGTTTCTCGCACGCCACCGCCCCGAGCGCGACGCCGAGATCGACCCCGAGTTGGTCCTGGAAACAATCAGGCTGGCTCTGCAGGCCCGCGACCGGTTCCCCTGGGCCGCTGCCGTGGACGAGGCTTTGTTCCTCAACGACGTGCTCCCCTACGCCGTGCTCGACGAGACCCGCTCGCGTTCCCGCGCCCGGCTGCTGGAACTCTGCACCCCGCTGGTCAAGGACGCCGCGACCGCTGAGGAGGCCGCCCAGGCCATCAACCGCGACCTCTTCCGCCTGACCAATGTCCGCTACAGCACGGCCCGCAACCGCGCCAACCAATGCTCGGCCGAGACCATGGGGACCGGCCTGGCCTCCTGCACCGGCCTGTCGATCATGCTGGTCGATGCCTATCGCAGCGTCGGCATCCCCGCCCGCCTGGCGGGTATCGCGTTCTGGCCGGGGCGTGGGGGCAACCACACCTGGGTCGAGATCCACGACGGCCAGCGCTGGCGTTTCACCGGCGCGGCTGAGTACGACGCCCAGGGGCTCGACCGCGCCTGGTTCACCGGCCAGGCCGGCGCTGCGGTAACCGGCCACGTGCTCCACGGCGTCTGGGCCAGCTCCTGGGCGGCCACCGGGGATCACTATCCGCTCGTCTGGGACATGGACGACCGCTCCGTCCCGGCCGTGGATGTCTCCGATCGCTACGCCACCCCCGGAGCCGCCCGTCCAGAGCCCACGCTCGTGCTGCGTCTCTGGACCGCCCGGGGTGGGCCCCGCCTTGCGGCCGACGCCACGCTCTCCCACGCGGGCGAGGACACGACCGACCGCACCCACGCCGACCCGGACGACATCAACCTCGCCGCCGAACTGCCCGACCCGGGCGCCCGCCCGCTCCAGGTCCGCTTCTCCACCGGCGATGAGACCCGCACCGTAACGCTCACCGAGGACCACGCCGCGGGCCGGTTGATCGATCTGTACTGGAACGAACTCGGCATGGACCGGTCCGCGGCAGACCGCGCGGCCGAGCGACACTGGCAGGCCCACGCCGACGCCGTCCGCGACGCCCGGCGCGCCGAACTCGATTCCCTGGTCCTCACCCACGACGAATACACCATGCGTCTGCTCCGCAAGGATTTCGGCGAAGCCCCGCCCTCGGGTCGCAGCCTGTGGATCTCCATGCACGGCGGTGGCGGAGCCCCCACCGAGGTCAACGACCAGCAATGGCGGAACCAGATCCGCCTGTACGAGCCCGCCGAAGGCATCTACATCGCGCCTCGGGCGCCCACGGACACGTGGAACCTCTGGCACCGTTCCGAGATCGACGCGCTCTTCGATCGGCTCATCGAATCCGCGGTGATCGCCTGGGACGTGGACCCGGACCGCGTCTACCTCATGGGATACTCCGCGGGCGGCGACGGCGTCTACCAGCTCGCCCCCCGCATGGCCGACCGCTTCGCCGCGGCCGCCATGATGGCCGGCCACCCCAACGACGCCCGCCCCGAGGGCCTGCGCAACCTCCCCTTCGCCCTGTTCATGGGCGCCGAAGACAGCGCGTACAACCGCAACACCGTCGCCCGCCAATGGGGCGATCAGCTGGCCGAACTCCACGCGGCCGACCCCGACGGCTACACCCACCTGGTCCGGATCTACCCCGGCCTGGGCCACTGGATGGACCGCAAGGACGCCGAGGGCGTGCCGTGGATGGCGGCGCACACCCGCAATCCCTGGCCGAAGACGCTGGTCTGGCGTCAGGGTCACACCACGCACCCGCGTTTCTCCTGGCTGAGCGTCCCGCCGGAAGAGATGGCCAATGGTCGGACCATCCGGGCCACCGTCGAGGGCCAGTCCATCACCCTCCGGTCCGCCGATGTACGGCGTGTCGATGTGCTGCTCCACGACGCGCTGATCGATCTGGATCAGCCCGTCACCGTGATCGCCAATGGGCGTTTGGTGTTCGAGGGTGTCGTCCCGCGGACCGAGTCGGCCATCGAGGCATCGCTCGCTCTCCGCGCGGACCCCCGGATGATCGCGACCGCACGGCTCGCCGTCGAGATTCCGCCCGATTGAGCGTCAGGGTGGCAGGACAGGACCAATCCGGATACCCGCCGCCTCCAGCTCCCGACGGATCCGTTGGGCCAGTGCCACCGCCCCGGGCGTGTCGGCGTGCACGCACAGCGTCTGCGCGGGCACACGCACCCAGGACCCGTCGGACGCCAACACCTGTCCGCGCAGCGCGATGTCCACGCTCTGGCGTGCGGCTTCCGCGGGCGCGTCGAGGATCGCCCCCGCCCGGTCGCGGGGCCGCAGGGCGCCGTCCGGCTCGTACCTGCGGTCCGCAAACCCTTCCGCCACGACCACGCTCCCCCACTGCGACCACCACGCCAGGGCCTGGGATCCTGCCGGGCCGACGAGCGCGGGACGTCCGATGATGAGCGTCGCCGCGTCCAGCACCGCCCGGGCTGTCGGTTCGGACCTGCTGCAGTCGTGGTAGAGCGCGCCATGGGGCTTGACGTGGGCCACCGGCACGCCACGGGCCCGGGCCAGCTCGGCCAGCCGGCCGACCTGCTCACCGATGGCGCTCGCGAGATCTCCCGGGGACATCGGCACGCGAACCCGTCCAAACCCGGCCCGGTCTGGATAGGACGGGTGCGCGCCGACCGAACACCCGCGGGCCGCGGCCAGATCGAGCACCCGCAACATGCTCGCGTCGTCGCCCGCGTGCCCGCCGCAGGCGATGTTGACCGAGCTTACGAGGCCGATCAGCGCGTCCTCGATGCGCTGAGCGTGCGGGTCGGACGCCTCGCCCAGGTCCGCATTCAGATCAATCTGAGGCGATCGGCCGGTGGAGGTCATGCAACGCTCCCGGATGGCGCCGGCAGCAATCGGTCCAGCGCGGCTTCCTGCTCCAGCCACAGCGCGCGGGCCTGACCCAGGGTGACGCTCTGGAAACGAACGCGCTCCCGAGGGCGCAGCGCGCCGAGCAGCAGCAGATCTGCCGCGACAACGCTGGCGATCACCGGGTAGCCGCCGGTGGTCGGCCGGTCGACGCCCAGGATGATCGGGTGCCCGTCAGAGGGGATCTGGATGCTGCCTAGGGACGTCGCCTCGGACAGCATGTCGGATCCCACGCCCCGCGCCACCTCTGGTCCGATCAGGCGGACACCAACGCGGTCCGATTGGTCCGAGACGCTGAACGAACCATCCAGAAGAGTGCGGAACGCTTCGGCCGGGAACAGGTCGGCATGAAGACCTCGCGTGACACGCAGCGTGCGTCGGCCGAGGCTGTCACCCAACCACGCCGCGGCGACCCGAGCTCGGGTGGGATCTGCCATGCCGCCCGGGGCCTCGCCGATACGGATCTCATCTCCGGCACGCACTGGCCGACCGTGCCATCCGCCGATGCCCGCACGCACCAGCGTCGAAGCGCTGCCCATCACCGGCGGAACAATCAATCCGCCCCGCACGCAGAGAAAGCCGCGTGCGCTGCGTTGCAGCACCCCCAGGTTCAACGGTTGACCCGCTGGCGCCAGCACCGGGAGTGAGTCGCCTGCTGCGGAGCCTGACGCTTCACTCACCCAGATCCAGGTATCGTGCGAGAACGACACGATCGGACCGCGCAGCGTGAACTCCAGCGCCGCGGCATCGTCCGGGTTTCCAAGAAGGCGGTTGCCCACCCGCAGCGAGAGCGGGTCGGCCGCGCCCGATTCGGGAACCCCCACCGCGCCCAACCCCGGACGACCCAGATCCTGGATCGTCGAGAGCATGCCCGGCTCGTGCACCGTCATCACGCGGGTCATGGGCGTTGCTCCGCGCTGAGTTCTGCGAACCGCTCGCGGGTGATGGGCTCGAACCGCACGCGGTCCCCGGCCCGCAGCAGCGCGGGCGGGCGCCGCGTTGCATCGAACATCCGCAGCGGGGTCGCCCCGATCAGCCTCCATCCGCCGGGTGAGGCCGCCGGATAGATGCCCGTCCGCCCGCCCGCCACGGCGACGCTGCCCGCCGGCACCCGCGTGCGGGGCGATTCCATCCGGGGCGACTTCAAGGCCGCGGGCAGGCCCGCGATGTACGCGAACCCGGGCGCAAAGCCGAGGAAGCGGACCACATGATCAGCCGACGCGTGCAGCGACGCCACGTCTTGTTCCGTCAGACCCGACCGAGCGGCCAGCCAAGCGAGATCAGGACCGTGGTCGCCGCCGTAGCAGACCGGGATGACGACCTCCCGCGGCGGAGAACCTGCCGCTCCGTCCGAGCAGGCCTCGGCGACGGCCTCCCGGATCCAGCCCTCCACCGCGTCGGGATCTTCCGCTCCGAGCACCCCCGGCCGGAAGGTCAGTTGCACCGAAGCCGAGCCGGGGGTCACATCGACAATCGGCCGTCCGCTCCGGCGAGCCGCCGAACGCAGCGCGTCGTCGACCCGCGCCACACGCCGCGCGACCGTGTCGGAATCCTCCGACCCGACCACGATGTGCAGGGTGCGATCCCCCGACCAGATGATCCGCGGCGATGTCATGCGGAGGGCGGCCTCTGGGTTGTCACGTCCTGCGCCAGCCAAAAACGAACACGGCCCGACGCCGCTCGGAGGAGCACGCCGGGCCTTCGAATGGGCAGAGCCGGACTTGAACCGGCGACACCCGCATTTTCAATGCGGTGCTCTACCAACTGAGCTACCTGCCCGTCCCACGGGCTGTCCCGGGGAGCACATCATTATCGTCCCGAGGCCCCCGGTCAACCAGCAAACCCTCGCCGAACGCGTCGGGTCGTTCCGCAACCGCCGGCGGGGCGTTCGGCTACCATCCGGGCATGAGCCAGACCGCCGTCCTTGAAAAGCCCGAGAACCCGCCGGCCGCCCGCGGACCCCTGCTCGATGTCCAGGATCTGAAGACCTATTTCCCGATCCGCACCGGGCTGCTTCAGCGGGTGACCGACCATTTCCGGGCCGTGGACGGCGTCACGTTCCGGGTCGGCAAGGGCGAAACCCTCGGGCTCGTGGGCGAGTCGGGTTGCGGCAAGACAACGGTCGGGCGGACCCTGCTGCGCCTCATCCCGGCCACGGGCGGATCCGTGATCTTCGAGGGCAAGGACGTCTTCCGGGCTTCCGGCTCCGAACTCCAGCGACTGCGCCGGGATATGCAGATCGTCTTCCAGGACCCCGCGGGCTCGCTGAACCCCCGCATGCGGATCGCCTCGATCGTCGGCGAGCCGCTGGTGATCCACGGCATGGTCAAGGACAAGGCCGAGCTGCGTGAGCGGGTCGAGAACCTGCTCGTGCGGTGCGGCATGCCCAAGGCCGCCGCCGACCGGTACCCCCACGAGTTCTCCGGCGGCCAGCGCCAGCGCATCGGCATCGCCCGCGCCCTCGCACTCGAGCCCAAGTTCATCGTGTGCGACGAGCCCACCAGCGCCCTGGACGTGTCCATCCAGGCCCAGATCATCAACCTGCTCACCGACCTGCAGAGCGAGTTCGGCCTGTCGTACCTGTTCATCTCCCACGACATGGCGGTGATCCAGCACGTCTGCCAGCGCATCGCGGTGATGTACAAGGGCAAGATCGTCGAGGAGGGCAGCCGCGAGGCCATCATCGAGAACCCGCAGCACCGCTACACGCAGTCGCTGCTCTCGGCCGTGCCCGAGCCGGATCCGCGTCAGAAGAAGCAGCGGGTCGTGTTCGACGGCGGCGCGATGTGACCGCCCCGCTCCGTTCGGCCGCACACGGGGCTGGAGGACACGCCCTCTGACGTGGCCATGCACGGCTTCGCGGCGGATGTGAACGGGGTGGGGTGACGGGGAGAGTTGGAATCCCGCGATTGCATCGCCGGCGTCACGGAGGGGAGTGGCCGACTGCAAGTCGGCCCCACGGGGATGTTAGAGTTGCCCCCTCCGCCCTTCGGGCACCTCCCCCGCCCGGGCGGGGGAGGAGGTGGGGACGCAGGCGCTCGTGAAGACATCCCCCTCCGTCACGGCTGCGCCGTGCCACCTCCCCCGTCGGCGACGGGGGA
>CAYNRF010000004.1:0-10570 GCA_964399525.1 uncultured Phycisphaeraceae bacterium
CGGCGGCGGGCGAACATCAGCATCCCGCCGAGACCGAGGAACGCGGCGGCGATGCGGATCGTGGGTGAGATCGCGGTGGACGGGTTCGACTTCGACACCGCGGGGGCGGTGGCGGACGCGATGGACCAGGCGGCGGCGCTCGGGGGCGAAGAGCGCGTGACGGCCGATGCGGCGGCGATCCGGGCGCGGGGGGCGCTGCGGCGGCGGGATCCGGCGGGGGCGGAGATGGCGCTGGATCCGGCGCTGGGGCGGATGGGTGAGCACAGAGAACTGCGGGCGATGGAGATCGCCGCGACCGCGGCGGGGTTCCGCTTCGCGGGGGTGGAGCGGATGCTGGCGGATTTCGAGGCGCTCTCGCCCGGTTCGGCGGAGGCCTTGATGTGGGTGGGGCGGACGCTGAGCGAGGCGCGGCAGTACGGCGAGGCGGACGCGTATCTGACGCGGGCCATCGAGCGGGCGCCGTTCTGGTCGCACCCTCGGCTGGAGCGGGGGCTGATGCTCGTCCAGGCGGGCGAGGACCGTGCCGCGCTGGCGGAGCTGGAGAAGGCGCTGGCGCTGGACCCGTTCGACATCCGGGCGCAGAACTCGCTGACGCTGGTGCGTGAGTTGCTGACCTACGAGACGATCGAGACCCCCCACTTCATCGTGCGGTACAAGGACGGGATCGACGCGGCGCTGGCGCCGGAGATGGCGGCGGCGCTGGAGGCGATGCACGAGCGGGTGGTGTCGGACGGGCCGGGGGGCTCGGACCATGTGCCGGAGCGCAGGACGATCGTGGAGCTGATGCCCAACCACGAGTGGTTCGCGGTGCGGATCGGGGGCATGCCGTCGATCCACACGATGGCGGCATCGACGGGGCCGGTGATCGCGATCGAATCGCCGCAGGTGGGGCCGAAGTTCACCGTCGGGCCGTTCGACTGGCGGCGGGTGATGCAGCACGAGTACACGCACACGGTGAACCTGTCGCGGACGAAGAACCGGATCATCCACTGGCTGACCGAGGCCAACGCGGTGTTCAACGAGGATGCGCCGCGGGACATGCGGACCTGGCGGCAGCTGGCCGCGGCGCACGCGTCGGACGGGTTGTTCGATCTGGAGGCCATCAACATCGCGTTCGTGCGGCCGAAGCGGCCGGAGGACCGGGGGCTCGCGTACGCGCAGGGGGCGTGGATGTTCGAGTTCCTGGTGGACCGCTGGGGGGCGGCCAAGCCGCGGAAAATCATGGATCTGTCGGCGGCGGGGCGGAGCGGGCCGGAGGCGTTCGAGGAGGCGCTGGGGATGTCGCCGGGGGCGTTCCGCGACGCGTTCATCGCGTGGGCGGGCGAACAGCTGGTGCGGGAGGGGCTGGCCCTGCCGGACGGCGTGCCTTCGATGGTCGAACTGCTGACGGGCGTGCTCGGCGAGGCTCCGAAGCAGATGCCCGAGGAGGGTGTCATCGACTCGCTGCTGGAGCAGCACCCGGCGCACCCGGAACTGCTGGAGTTCAAGATCGCCTTCGCGCTGTCGCGGGCGGGCGAACGGCTGACCGACGAGCAGATCGGGCTGCTCGAGCGGATGATGGACGTGCGGCCGTCGGACGATGCGCCGCACCGGCGGCTGGCGCGGCATTATCTTGCGGGCGAGGCCTTCGCCGAACGCGTAAAGGCGGTGGAGCATCTGGAGTTTCTGGATGTGCGGGAGATCAACTCGCCCGCGTACGCGGCGGAGTTGGCCGAGCTGTACGCCAAACTGGGCGACCGCGAGCGGGCCTTGGCCAAGGCCGAGCGGGCGTCGGGGATCGCGCCGTTCGACGCGAACCAGCGCGAGCAGGCGGCGCGGATGGCGCTGCTGGCCGGGGATCGGGCCGCGGCGGAGCGGCATCTGACGGCGCTGACGATCATCGAGCCGGATCGGGAGATCCATCGCAGAAGGCTGGCGGCGCTGCGGGGGATGGGGCAATAGGCGATGGGCCGTCAGATCTCGCCCGATGGCGTATCGCTTGACGGGCGGAGCAGGTTCTCGGCATTGTCGAGGGGCTTCACCTGACGGGCCTGTTGTTCGATGGTGGCGGCGTCGCTGGAAAGGCCGGCCTCGGCGGGGGTGGCGATGGGGTCGGAGTCGCCGGCGGGGGCTGCGGGCATTGAGGCGCGGCGTTGGGTGGCCTGGGCGGGTGACGCGGAAGGATGACGTTCGGCGCGATCGTCGGACAGGGTGACGGGGACGCCGGCGGGGAAGATGATCTCGCGGGCCTCGTCGGGCATCGAGATGCCGTGCTTCTGGAAGGCGTGCTTGGTCAGGCGGATGATGGCCGAGCGCAGCTTGAGGTTGTTGTGGGTGTGGCCGTTGAACCAGAAGTAGATCTTCAGGTTCACGGTCGAGGCGCCGAGGCTGTCGACGAGGACCCAGGGTTCGGGATCGCTCAGCACGGCGGGGTGGTCGACGAGCACGGCGCGGGCGATCTCCTGGGCGTGCTCGAGCGGGTCGTCGTAGCCGATGCCGACGGTGAAGCTCTCCTGGCGGTTGGGGTTGGCGGTGAAGTTGACGATGTTGTTCTTGTAGATCGTCGCGTTGGGGATCTGCACGAGGTTGCCGTCGAGCGACATGAGGACCGTGGTGCGGACGTTGAGCTGCTGGACATAGCCGGTCACGCCGACGGCGTGGACGAGATCGCCGGTCTCGAAGGGGCGCTGGATGCTCAGGAAGATGCTGGCGAGGTAGTTCTCGGTGATGTCGCGGAAGGCGATGCCGACGGCCAGGCCGATCAGGCCGGTGCCGCCGACGACGGTCAGGGCCAGTTGCGTCAGCCCGGCGACGCGGAGGACGATGTAGGTGCCGATGAGGAAGACGGCGACGCCGGCGGCGCGGGAGAGCAGGCCGCGGAGCAGGCGGGCGCGGACGCGGCCAACGAGGAGGGCCCGCGCGGCGCGGGTGGCCAGGAAGCCGGCGAACGCCGAGAGGACGAGGATGAGGATGCTCAGAACAATGAAGGGCGTGGAGGCGACAAAGTCGCGCCACAGGCGGGAGACGCCGCTGGTGGCGGCGCCGAAGTCCCACGGGGACGGCTGGGCGACCTCCATCCGGTTGGCGACGGCGGCCACGCCTTCGGTGCTGCGGGCCAGGTCGCCGGCCCAGCGTTTGAGTTCCTCATTGTCCGCCTGCCCGCTGAGGAAGACGACGCCGTCTTCGACGCGGACGAGCGGGCCGACGAACCACCCGGTGGCATCGAGCACGCTCTGCAGGCGGTCGCGGATCTGGTCGTCGTCGCCGGGTTGGACATCCACGCGGGTGGGCGCGGGGGAGAGGTCGTCGCCCTCCGGCGAGGTGGGGCCGGGCTGGCGGGGTTCGTCGGGCGCAAAGATGGGGGCCGGGTCG
Organism: uncultured Phycisphaeraceae bacterium; assembly: GCA_964399525.1. Taxonomy (GTDB): domain Bacteria; phylum Planctomycetota; class Phycisphaerae; order Phycisphaerales; family UBA1924; genus UBA6054. The sequence goes on from CAYNRF010000004.1 coordinate 3,352, forward strand.
GGCTGGGCTGCGGCCGTGAAGGGGGCCGCGGCACCGAGCGTCAGCCACACGGCGAGGTGTGCTGCGAAGAGCCAGGATCGGAATCGCGTTGCCTGCAAGGGCGGTCCTTGTGCATGCCCGCGCCGGACGACTGAAAAAAGATTTACGCTGCCTCGGCCCGTGCAACGCACGGATCGGGTCTCGGGGGACTCTATGCCCCGGGCGGGCGGAGCGCCCCGACGGGCCGCCGAGAGACAAGTCGCGGGCGAGGCGGACGGATTCCGCGGGTCAGTCCGCCGCCGTCCGCAAGCGCTGGCGTGGATGCGGCGGGATTAGACTTGTGGACATGGAAACCAGAGCCGATCCCGCGCCGATCACGCCGTTTGACGCCGAAGGTGGGCTGGTGTTCGCCACGCGCCTGCCGGGAGAGCCGGGTGACTTCGACGCCGCGCGCCGGGGGTGGGACGGGCTGATGCCGGCCGAATCCGGCGGGCCCCTGTGGGTGCATCTGGACCGCACGCGGCCGCGGGCGCAGGCGTGGCTGCGGGAGCAGGCCGGAGTGGACGGGCTGGTGGCCGAGTCGCTGCTGGCCGAGGAGACCCGGCCACGGGCGCAGGGGTTCGGGAACGGGCTGCTGGTGATCCTGCGGGGGATCAACATGAACGCGGGGGCCGAGCCGGACGAGCTGATCTCGATCCGCATGTGGATCGAGCCGGGGCGGGTGATCACGCTGCGGCAGTTCAGGTTCCGGACCATCGCGGCGATCCGGGAGCGGGCGCAGCGCGGGGCGGCGCCGCGGACGGCCGGGGCCTTTCTGGCGGCCGTGGCACGCGGGCTGGCCGAACGGATGGGGCCGACGATCACGAACCTGGAGGAGATGCTCGACACCATCGAGGTCGAGATGCTGGCCCGGGACACCGACGACGAAGGCAGGCGGCCGCAGCTGGCGACGATCCGCCGCCAGGCGATCGCGTACCGGCGGTATCTGGTGCCGCAGCGCGAGGCGCTGAGCGCGCTGGCCAGCAGCCCCTCGGTGCTGCTCGGCGATCACGACCGGGCCGAGATCCGGATGGCGCAGGAGCAGACGGCGCGGGTGTGCGACGCGCTCGAGGAGATCCGCGACCGGGCGGCGGTGACGCAGGAGGAGATGCGGGCCCGGCACGAGGCGCGGGTGGGGCGGACGGTGTACCTCTTGACGATCGTGGCGACGGTGATGCTGCCGCTGGGATTTCTGACGGGGCTGCTGGGCGTGAACGTGGGCGGGCTGCCGCTGGTGGAGTCGCGCTGGGGGTTCGTCGTGGTGTGCGGGGTGCTGGCGGCGCTGGCGGGGGCGCAGGTGTGGTGGTTCAGGAAGAAGCGGTGGTTGTAGGGGACGTGGACGTTCCGGGCGTGGTCAGGGCGTCAGGCGCGCCGCCCAGTTGTGGATGACGCGGAGGCGGGCGGGGAAGAGTTCGGACATGAAGGCGTGGCGGTCGGCGGATTCCTGGCGTCTCATGAAGATCGACCGGCCGTCGGGGGCGAAGTCCCACGAGGTGATCGGGACAGTGCTGACATACTCCGAGGCGGTGCGGTATCGCTCGACGGGGCGGGCGAGGATGATGCGGTCGGGATCGGTGTCCGCGAAGGAAACACCGACGGAGAAGACGGCTCGTCCGGCGCCCATGCCGCTCTTTCCATGTTCGCGGAAGAAGATCTGTGAGCCGTCGGGGGACCAGCGTGGCTCCAAACCGCCTTCGGTGGAGACGCGGCGGGCGGGGCCCGGGCGGTTGAACGGGCGGACGTAGATCTCCAGGCGGCCGGACTCGGGCGCGGCGTAGAGGACCCAGCGCCCGTCGGGCGAGATGTCGGGCCATCCTTCGATGGAGGTGTCCGAATCGGTGAGGCGTGCCACGCCGGCGTCGCGTTCGTACACCCAGACCTGCATGATCTGATCGTTCAGGATGCTGCGTCCGGCTCCGACGAGGAACCGACGGTCCGGGGACCACTCGGCCGGCCAGAACTCCAGATCGTCCGGCAGGGTGATCGGGCGGAAGGACCTGGGGCCGGCGTCCGCGTCGATGACGCCCAGCGCGGGCAGCAGGGCGTCCTGCTGGGGGAGCAGCAGGGTGATCTCTCCCGGGCCGGGGCCCGGGGCGAACCAGATGTCGTGGGTGCGCATGATGGTCTGGGTGATGCCGCGGTCGGGCTCGTGGGACCACAGGGCGCCGTTGGTTCCGTAGGACGACATGAAGTAGAGCCGGCCCGTCTCGGCGGCGGCGCGTGCGATGAGGTAGGAGCGCGGCTCGACACCGATCGGTGACTCGGCCCCCTGGGCGTCGACCCACACGGGGGCCAGGGAGGCCTCGCGGGGCACGCCGCCCTCGGCGATGACGAGTGTGCCCGAGGGTGAGAGATCGAACTGGGCGGCGTGGCTCATGGTGAGCATGTTGCCGTAGTACTTGGAGTGGACGGCCCGCTCGGGCAGGGGGATGGGGTCGGTGGTGGTCGCGGGTGCGTCGGGGGTGAAGGGCAGGGCGAAGAGCCCGCCCTCGCGGGCGAAGAGGACGTGGCCGTTGGCGAAGCGGGCGTGCGAGGCGTTGCGGACGAGTCGGACGAGTGGCCTTCCGGGCGCCGGCGCGAAGGCGATGGAGGCGTCGTCGACATCGGACCGGTACACCGTCACGAGCATGCCCCCGCCGGGCAGGACGGCGGGCATGGCGTGGGCGCGTTCTCCGGCGGCGCGGTCGGGCGTGGTGACGGCTTCGGGCTGGCCGCCGTTCTCCGCCACGCGGTGGATGCCGGCGTCGGTGCGCAGACCGAAGTAGACGAATCCGTCGGTGTGCCAGTCCAGCCCGACGATCGGGGCGGGGGCGGTGGCCAGGCGGACGGGGCGGCCCCCGCTGGCGGGGATCTTCATGAGATCGGAGCGGCCGGAGACATACGCGATCCAGCGTCCGTCGGGGGAGAAGACGGGCTGGAAACTCTCCGGCTCCGTGCCGACCACGGGCGTGAGCGCGGGCGACTCGAGGCGACGCAGCATCAGACCGGTCGAGGCGGCCCATCCGGCGCGGTCGATGCCGCTGTCGGCGTCGATCGGAGGCTCGGGGTTGACGGGGAAGACGATCATCGTGCCGTCGTCGGAGATGGCGACGCCGGGCTGGAAGGCGTGGCCGAGGCGCTGGCCGGCGGGCAGGAGGATCTCGGCATCGAGGACGACGGGCGGGGGCGCGGGCGGGAGGGCGGCGGGCGCCGCGGCTCCGGGTTTGGCCAGCCAGGCGGCGCCCGCGCCGGCGGCGGCGAGCAGCACCGCGCCGACCACCAGCGGGATCAGCGAACGGCGGCCCGGGTCGGGCTGTTCGATGGCCGCGGGCTCGGGCGTCTGCAGCTCGATGCGGGCGTCGGCGATGTCGTGCAGGCGCTGGCGCTTGTCCTTGGCCAGGCATCGCGCGAGCACGCGCCGGACGTTGGGCGGCGTGGCCGCGGGCAAGAGCGACAGATCCAGATCCTTGTGCAGCGTGGCGCCCAGCACGTCGGCGATGGTGTCGCCGGCGAAGGGTTTCGCGCCGGTGAGCAGCTCGTAGAGCACGCAGCCGAAGCTGAAGATGTCCGAGCGTTTGTCCACCTGGCGGCCCCGCGCCTGCTCGGGCGACATGTAGCCGGCGGTGCCCATGATGGCGCCGGGGATGGTCGGGCTGTGGACGGGGCTGGTCAGGGTGGGCGAGTCGGGGCTGATCGCGGTGCTCGTGCCGCCGGCCTCGGACTGGCGGGCCAGGCCGAAGTCGAGCACCTTGGGCACGCCCTCGGTGGTCAGCATGATGTTGGCCGGCTTGAGGTCGCGGTGCACGATGCCCTTCTCGTGGGCGGCTTCCAGGGCGTTGGCGATGGCGATGGCGGTGTCGATCGCATCGGGGATCGGCACGGGTCCGCGTTCGAGCACGGCGTCGAGGGATTCGCCCTCGACATACTCCAGGACGAGGTAGTGCTGGCCGCCGGACTCTTCCAGCCCGTGGATGCCCGCGATGTTGGGGTGATTGAGCGAGGCCAGGACGCGGGCCTCGCGCTGGAAGCGCGCCAGACGGTCGGGGTCGGCGGCCAGGTGCTCGGGCAGGGCCTTGATGGCGACCTGGCGGTCCAGACGCTGGTCGGTGGCCAGGTAGACCACGCCCATGCCGCCGCGGCCGAGTTCACGCTGGACGGTGTAGGGGCCGATCTGCGGGATCATGGTGAGCCCTCGCTGGCCCGCCGGACATGATCGATCGACCCGATCGTGAACATCCTCTCGCGCTTGGTCCTTGGCCGACGCCCGCCCACGCCGGCGGTGCCACCGGCATGGTTCGACGCGTCACCGGCGACAGAAAACGGTTGATCAGTCAAGGCCTGCTCCGCTGAGGGTGATGAGCCAGAGATTCGACGAGTCGTCTTCCCGGCTGGTGTACAGCCACCCGTCGGTGCGCAGCGTGATGAAGTCCCCCAGATCCGCCGGGACACCCTCAACCCAGCGTGACTCTCCCGTCGCGACATCGAAGACGAACACCTTTTCCTCCCCCGCCGATCTGAACAGAAGCCGTGTGGCGTCGATCCAGGTGAGCGTGTTGAAAATCCCGGCGCGCGCTCCGTCCGGCTTGCGCACCGCGACGGCGGTGTTCGCTTCGGTATCGAGCACGGCAGAACTCGACGGCCCGTCGGGAGATGTCATGTTGCCGCTGACCCATCGGTTGTCCGACGACCACCGACCCGCATTCCCACCCGGAGAGAAGTCCGTGGGTGTCGGTCGGATCTGGATCACTGTGCCATCGTCGCCGAGTGTCGCGATCTGAGCCGATCCCACGTTTCGATCTTCGAACAGGATCTTCGTGCCGTCGGGTGATACCGAGGCGCCGAATGAAGGGAGTGCGCCCTCGATGGTGAGCGGACGCGCCTCGGCGCTGTCGCGATCGACGACCCAGGGCTGGTAATCCCCGTTCTCGTTCGAGTAGTAGTACAACGCCTTTCCGTCCGGCGACCAACGGGGGACGCGGTCTTTGGCGGCTCCCTCGGTGAGGCGTCGCCGGCCCGAGCCGTCGAGCCGCATCACCGTGATGTCTTCCTGTGGCGCGGCGCTATGGAACGCGATCCATTCGCCGTCGCGGCTGATGTCAGGCGCCGACATCGCGGTCGTGCTCTCGAGCAGCAACTCCGCGGATCCGATGAATCGCTCGGTCTCCAGATCGAATCGCACGCGCTCGACCAGATCGCGACCGCCGCTCACCAGCGCGACGATCGACCGTCCGTCGCGCGATCTCGAAAACTGGTCGATCCGACCGGGCCCGAGGACGATCGGCCGCGGTAGACCGGCGGGCTTGCCCTTCTCGTCCAGGGCGATCCACCAGATCCCGGGTTGATTGCCCCGATCGCTCAGGAACCAGATGGAGCGTCCGTCCGGGCTCCAGATCGGATTCCAGTCCGTGTGCACATCATCGGTGATGCGGATGACATCGCCGCCCGCGGGAGAGACCGTGTAGATGTCGCGTGTTCCCCCCCTCACACCCCAGTAGGCGATGCGCGTTCCGTCCGGCGACCAATCCGGCGACACGGCGTCGCTGGACATCTCGCTCGTGTCCGCGCCTCCGCCCGGATCGGTCGTGTCGATCAGCCGCCGCTCCCGCGTCGCGATGTCAACGATCCAGAGTTCGCTGGTGTCGCTTCTTGAGTACGGGCTTACCCAGAAGCCCGTGGAGTAGGCCAGCGATCGACCATCGGGTGACCACGCGGGGTTCAAGCCGGGCGGCTCCACGATCCGGCGCGGGCTCTCGCCGGTGGCGCCCATGACGAAGATGCCCCTCGCCGTGGGCTCCGGCCCGAAACTGACATAGGCGATCGACTCGCCGCCCGGGCTGAACGCCATATTCGGCTTAAAGACTCTCTCGCTGCGGTTCACGACAAACGGGGTCGCGCCCCCGATCCGAAGGGTGTGGATCTGCGTCCCGGTGTCGACCACATCCGCTGAGTATGCAACCGTCGAAGCATCGGGCGACATCGCGGCGTACCACATCTTCTCCTTCGAGTCGGTGATCTGCTCAACGGCGAAAACGGTCGGTGGAGCGGGCTGAGCACCCGGCACCTCCGCGGCCGGTGCCGACCCGCGGGACGCCCTCGGGTTGGTCAGCCAGAGCCCGAAGCCGGCGGCCGCGGCGAGGGCGGAGCAGGTCGCGAGGATCGGCCACACCCACGTGCGCCGTCCGGAGCGTCCGAGACCGGTCTCGTCGTGCTCGCCCGCCTCGAGCCGCCTGAGCGCGTCCTCAATCTCGATCCGCACGTCCCCGATGGATTGGAACCGACGCGTTCTGTCGCGCTCGAGGCAGCGCTGGAGGATGTGACGGACCATGCGCGGCGTGTTCGCGGGCAGTCCATCGAGGGTGAAGCTCTTGTGCAGCACCGCCCCGATCGAGTCGGTCGCCGTCTCACCGTGGAACGGGCTGCTCCCCGCCAGCAGCTCGTACAGCACCACGCCGAACGACCAGATGTCGCTCCGCTTGTCCACACGACGACCCCGCGCCTGCTCCGGGCTCATGTACGCCGCCGTGCCCAGGATCGCCCCTTCCATCGTCGGGCGCCGCGGCGGCGGTGTCGTCACCGTCTCCGCGTCAGGCCTGGTTGAGGAGCTCTCGCCGCCGTCCGCGCGGGCCAGGCCGAAGTCGAGCACCTTGGCCACGCCGTCCGGGGTGATCTTGATGTTCGCGGGCTTGAGGTCGCGGTGGATCACGCCCGCCTCGTGCGCCGCCTCGATCCCCGCGGCGATCTGCACGGCCAGCTCAAGGGCCTCGTCGACCGGCAGCGGCCCGCGGTCCAGACGCTCTTCCAGCGTCTCGCCCTCCACGTACTCCAGAATCAGGTACTTGGCGCCGCCCTGCTCCTCCACGCCGTAGATGCCGGCGAGATTGGGGTGGTTCAGGGACGCCAGCACCCGGGCCTCGCGCTGGAAGCGGGCCAGACGGTCCGGGTCCAGGGCGAGGTGCTCGGGGAGGGCCTTGACGGCGACCCGGCGGTCCAGGCGGGTGTCCGTCGCCAGGTACACCACGCCCATGCCGCCGCGCCCGAGTTCGCGTTCGATGGTGTACGGGCCGATCTGCTGGTTCATGGCTCGGCCCTCTGGCGGCTGCCCGGGCCGGCGACCTCCCGGACGCGGTCGAAGAAGTTGGTCACGATGCGGATCTCGTCGCTGATCGACTCCTCGGAGATCCGGACCGCCAGCACCCGCGTTTCGTCCGGCGCGAGATCGTAC
>CAYNRF010000004.1:10580-43604 GCA_964399525.1 uncultured Phycisphaeraceae bacterium
GCCCTCCCTGAGGCTCGGGCCCTGGAACACCCGCTCGGCCTCGCCGCGGGGCTGGCCGTCCGCCATGGAGACGCGCTGGATGGTGCGCCCGACGCGGTAGTACAGCGCGGTGCCGAGCGGGCCCCACTTGGGCGCATCGCCGCCGCTCGTGGTGATCTGGACGGGCTGGCCGTCGCCCGAGGCGTCGATCACATAGACCTCGTCCCGGCCGGAGACGTCCGAGACGTACGCGACCCAGCGACCGTCGTTGGAAAAGACGCCGGAATGCTCGTTGAAGCGTGTCTGCAGGAGCGGCCGGACGCTGCCGGCGGGCTCGATGATCCAGAGGTCGTCACCGAACCCGGGCGCACGCTGCTCGAAGCAGACCTGGCCGTCCGGGCCGACCGAGGAAAGATAGACGCTGCTCTCGCCCTTGTGCACGAGCCCGGCGTCGCCGGTGCCGCTCACCGCGACGGACCAGACGGCCCACCGGTCCTCCCGGTTGGAGTTGAACAGGGCCGCGGACCCGTCGGCGGACCATACCGGGGACGTGTCGTTCGCGGGGTCGAACGTGAGCTGACGCGGCAGCCGGCGCGGGAGGTCGACCACGGCGATGTCGTTGACACCGATGAGCGCCCGGGCGCCGTCCGGGGAGAGATCGATGTTGCCCGCGAAGTTGAACCCGTAGGTGCTGTCCGGCTCGAGGACGATCTCGACGGAGCCATCGGCGTTGACCCACACCAGGTGCGGATCGGACGGGGCGGACGGCACGTACGCGAGCGTGCCGTCGTCCGACACGTCGAAGACGCACCGCGTGGCGCTGCCCAGGTGCGCCACGGACCCGAGCACCTCGTTGCGTTCGAAGTTCTCGAAGTTGCCGCCGGTCTCCGGGTCGAAGGCGACGGCGATCAGGGTGCCCCACGCCTCGAGGATCAGGTGGCCCGAGGCCAGCCACCGGGCGGGCGGCACCCAGACTTCGCCCGGGTTGTCCATGATCGGCGTCACGGTGCCGTCGCGCACGTCGGCGATCCGGGCGCCGCTGTTTTCCGCGTCGCCCCACGAGGTGAGCATGAACCTGCTGGTGCCGGGGATGTGCTGCGGCCACACGTGGGCGTAGGTCCCCGGGTACGCGCCCAGGTCGGTCATCTCGGCCGGGGCGCCCCCGCCCGGGGGGATGCGCCACAGCGGCGAGTCCACGCCGGTCGAGTACACGATCGCGCCGTCGTCGAGCACGCACAGGCCGGCGACCCCGGAGGTCAGCGCGATGCGGGTGGGCGTGCCGCCGTCGACCGGGGCCCGGTACAGCCCGTCGCGGTTGAAGAACACGACGGACCGGCCGTCCGGCGAGAACGCAGGGCACGCCGCGTCGCCCGACCGCGGGACCTCCACAAGGTCGAAGCGGTCGAGGTCGCGCACGTACAGCCGTGATGCTCCCTGGTCGTCGCGGGTCACGAACGCGACACGCCGGCCGTCGCGCGCGATCGCGATGGGGCCCTTGATCTCGTGGCCATCGGGCGCGTGGATCGACAGGCCGAGCGTGGGCGCGGGCCGCATCGCCGGGGGCGGCGGTCGCGAGGCCACCCACACCCAGCCGCCGGCCGCGGCGATCAGGAGCGTCGCGGTCGCGATCCGCCACGGGCCCGCGGCCTGGCGCCCCTGCGCCGCGGGCGTCGGCCCGGGCTCGCCCGCCCCCAGCAGCTCGATCCGCACGTCGCCGATGTCGCGGTACCGCAGGTTTCTGTCGCGCTCGAGGCAGCGGTGCAGCACCCGGCGCAGCGCATCGGACGTGCCGGCGGGGAGCGCCTCGAACTCGAAGCGCTTGTGCAGCACCGCGCCGATGGACTCGCTCGCGGTGTCGCCCCGGAAGGGGCACTCGCCTGTGAGCATCTCGTACAGCACCACGCCGAAGGACCAGATATCGCTGCGCTTGTCCACCCGACGACCCCGCGCCTGCTCGGGGCTCATGTACGCCGCCGTGCCGAGCACCGCACCCTCCATCGTCGGGCTGCGCGGCGGCGGGGTGGTGACGGTCGGCTGGTCCGGGCTCGCCAGCGAGCTGCTCCCCTCGTCGGACCGCGCCAGACCGAAGTCGAGCACCTTGGCCACACCTTCGGGCGTGATCTTGATGTTGGACGGCTTGAGATCCCGGTGGATGATGCCGGCCTCGTGCGCCGCCTCGACGCCCGCGGCGATCTGCACGCCCAGCTCCACGGCCTCGTCGACGGGCAGCGGGCCCCGGTCGAGGCGTTCTTCCAGCGTCTCGCCATCGACGTACTCGAGGATCAGGTACCGCGCCCCGTCCTGCTCCTCCACGCCGTAGATGCCCGCCAGGTTGGGGTGGCTCAGCGCCGCCAGCGTCCGGGCCTCACGCTCGAAACGCTCGAGACGCGCCGGGTCCGACGCGAGCGCCACCGGCAGCGCCTTGACCGCGACCTGGCGGCCCAGCCGCGTGTCCGTCGCCAGGTACACCACCCCCATGCCCCCGCGGCCGAGTTCACGATGGATCTGATACGGGCCAACTCGGTCGTTCACGGGCTCGGCCTCGGCAGCTTGCGGGCGATGAAATCGGTCCAACCGATTCCAACACGGGGAATCATTCCGGTGGAATCGTCCGCTCCGGGCCGGCGGACCGCGATGACGCTCTCCCCGCTCGGCTCCACGGCGGAGCCTCCGAAGCGGATGCCCCGGAGATCGAAGGTCGGCTCGGGCAAGCCCGGACGAAAAACGCCGCTCTCGTCCACCGTGAACTCGACCCGATACGCACGATCAACGCCATTGAGCAGGTTGGCGTACACGAGCGCCTGCCGCCCCTGCACCCATTCGACGTCCGCGGCTTCGCCGGTGGAGACCTGGACCCCCGTCCCGCTCGGGTCTTCCAGCGAGGTCACGAAGAGCTCGAACCCGGTCTTTGGGCGATCGATGATGAACGCGAGCCACTTCCCGTCCGGAGAGTACTTGGGAAAAATGCATCGCGCTTCGGTCTCGATCAGCGGGATCCGATCACCGACAATCCGGCCGTTCGAATCCAGCTCGTACTCGTAGATTCCTTCCCATTTGTTCAACGCGGAGACGAGCATACGGCTCCCGTCGGGCCGGACATGCCAGGGGAACTGGTCGGAGATCAGGCCGTCCGAGGAAGTCAGCCGCTCCGGCGTCTGGAAGCCTTCGACGCGAGCGCGATAGAACCCGGCGTCTTCGCCGCTGCGGACGCTGAAGTAGAGGTAGTCCCCGGAAGGGTGCCAGACCGGCCTGCTCAGATTCCCGTTTACATCCGAGGAGATCGTGCGAACAACTCCCTTGTTGAGGTCCAGCACCCGGAGCTGATCGCCGCCTGCCTCCGAGTCTTCCTCGGTGAACGCGACCATGGAGCCGTCCGTCGAGAGCGAGACCCACCCGTACGCGCCTCGCGCTTCGAAGAGGTCTTCGATGGCGCCGTCCGCCGTCAGTCTCTGGATCGCGCGGTCGCTTCTGATGTTCGCGCTCTGGGTTGAATCGAAGTACACGAACGAACCCGAACGGCTGATGTCGTACAGTCGCGGCCCGGCGGGTCCGGAATCGAGCACGTTGCCGACGAGGGGAGTCTCGGCGGATGTGATCCGCTGGCTCTTGGCGTCGAAGGACGCCGCCATCAGCGTCCCATCCCTCATGAAGAGCAGATGCCCCGACGGGATCACGAACGGGTGAGCAGCGCCGCGCACAAGGAGCACCGGCGCTTCCCGGGCAAACTGGTACAGCCACACCTCGGACTCGCTCAGGCTGCCGCCGTCGCCGGGCACGCGGGTGAACACGACCCCCGATGCGTCCGGCAGCAGGGCCGGATGCCGATCGGAAATCGCCTGATCGGAGGGCACGCTGTAGAGCGGGGCGAGCGATCCGGAATCGATCGCCGTGATCTGCAGCGGCCCCTGGCTCTGGCCGATGACCAGCCGGTTCTGGTCGATCCAGAGCGTGCCCCGCACCATGCCAGGATCGCAGATGGTGATGGACGGCCCGCCCTCGACGGCGACCCGTTTGAGCAAGCCGTCCTGCTGGAAGGAGATCCACTGTCCGTCGGGGGAGATGCCCGGCTCGAACGCACCCTGGCTGTTGGGCAGTTCCCGACAGCTGCGATCCCGCAGATCCCGGACGATCAGGTACCGCTGGCCGCCTCGCTGCGCCACAAGGACAACGCGGGTGCCGTCCCTGGACACCCGCGGGAATGGCCATGACGCGAGCGTGTGCTCCTCCGGCAGATCCAGATGCACGTCGGCGATGACCGGCCCGGCCGCGGGAGCGGAAGAACCGCGGACGGCGACGAAGCCCAGCGGCGCCAGGACCGCCAGAAAAAGCAGGACCAGAACCAGCAAGGTCCGGCGGCGCGATTTTTCCACGCCGGCCGCGTGATCGGTCGGATCCTCGCCCATCGCCATCAGTTCGATCCGCACGTCGCCGATGTCGCGGAATCGCAGGTTGCGATCCCGCTGGAGGCAACGCGCGAGCACGCGGCGGATGCCGCGCGGCGTGGCCGGGGGCAGCTCGTCGAAATCGAACTGCTTGTGCAGCACCGCGCCGATGGAGTCGCCCGCGGTCTCTCCCCGGAACGGGCTGCTCCCCGCCAGCATCTCGTACAGCACCACGCCGAACGACCAGATGTCGCTGCGCTTGTCCACACGACGACCCCGCGCCTGCTCCGGGCTCATGTACGCCGCCGTGCCCAGGATCGCCCCTTCCATCGTCGGGCGCCGCGGCGGCGGTGTCGTCACCGTCTCCGCGTCAGGCCTGGTTGAGGAGCTCTCGCCGCCGTCCGCGCGGGCCAGGCCGAAGTCGAGCACCTTGGCCACGCCGTCCGGGGTGATCTTGATGTTCGCGGGCTTGAGGTCGCGGTGGATCACGCCCGCCTCGTGCGCCGCCTCGATGCCCGCGGCGATCTGCACGGCCAGCTCCACGGCCTCGTCGAAGGGCAGCGGGCCCCGGTCGAGGCGTTCTTCCAGGGTCTCGCCGTCGACGAACTCGAGCACGAGGTACTTCGCGCCCCCTTGCTCCTCCACGCCGTAGATGCCGGCGAGGTTGGGGTGGTTCAAGGACGCCAGCACCCGGGCCTCGCGCTGGAAGCGGGTCAGGCGGTCGGGGTCCAGGGCGAGGTGCTCGGGCAGCGCCTTGATGGCCACCGACCGGTCCAGGCGGGTGTCCGTCGCCAGATACACGACGCCCATGCCGCCGCGGCCGAGTTCGCGCTGGATCGTGTAGGGGCCGATGCTGCCCGGTACTTGAGTGGTCACGGGGTTGGCTCCAACACGGCCCGCCAATGCTCCGCCTTGTCGTTGTGTCCTGCGGAGGGGTCACTGGCGTGCCAGGCATCATAAAGATCCGCAAGCGTGCTGGCTGCCTGCCTTGATCGCCCGTGATCGGCACCGAAGGCCTGGCTGAGCACCGCATACGACTCCAGGGCACGCTCCTCGGCGTCCGCGTACCGGCCCATCACGATCAGCGTGCGCGCGTGCTGGCCGAGGAACACCCCAACATTCCAGTGCTCGGCCCCCAGCGCAAGACGACCGCGTCGGACGGCCTCGTCCCCCAGCGCGTCGGCCTCGTCCAGGCGGCCAAGGTTTCGCAGGAAGGAACCCATGTTGTTGATCCCGATCAATGTGCTCGGGTGGTCATCGCCCAGCACACGTCTGTTCGCTTCGAGCGCTTCGCGGTGATACGGTTCCGCCTCGTCCGGTCTGCCGTCGGTCTCGAGCAGCCTGCCCATGCTGTTCAGATAGATCCGAGTGTGCGGATGGTCGTCTCCCAGAATGCGCCGTGAGACCTCGATCGCTTCGAGAAAGCAGGCACGGGCCTCGTCCGCACGGCCCAGATCCCGCAGCAGAGCGCCCATGTTGCCGAGGGCCGCGATCGTGGCCGGGTGGTTCTGGCCCATGACGCGCCGGCTGATCTCCAGCGCCGACCGCGTGTAGGGTTCGGCCTCCGCGAGACGGCCCAGATCGGCCAGCACGCCGCCCAGGTTGTTGAGGCTGTTCACCGTGAACTGGTGGTCCTCTCCGAGCACGCGTCGGAATCCATCCAGCGCCTCGCGGTAGTAGGGCTCCGCGTCCGCCGGCCTGCCCTGGGACTGGAACAGCACACCCAGGTCGCTGATGCGTGTCAGTGTGGTCGGGTGGTCGTCACCCAGCACCCGCCGACTCCGCTCGAGCGCTTCACGCAGGTAGGGCTCGGACTCGGCCGGCCTTGCGAGCATCCGGAGCAGCTCGCCCATGGCGGAGATGCTCACCAGCGTGTTGGGATGGTCATCGCCGAGCACCCGTCGGCGGCCCTCGAGCGCCTGTCGTGTGTAGGGTTCGGCCTCGTTCGGACGCCCCATCGACTGCAGCAGGCTCCCCAGATTGCCGGCCGCGTTCAGCGTGAAGGGGTCATCGTCGCCCAGCGAGCGGCGATACCCCGCCAGCGCTTCGCGGTAATACGGCTCGGCCTCGCTCGACCTTCCCTGCGCGCGCAGCAGGCCGGCCAGGTTGTTCATGCCTGTCAGCGTGTTGAGGTGGTCTTCGCCCCAGAGCCGCCTGGCGCTCTCCGTCGCCTCGCGGAAGTACATCTCGGCCTCGGAGAGCCGATCCATGTCCGCCAGCAGCCTGCCCATGTTGTTGGTGCTGGTCTGTGTCAACAGGTGATCGTTCCCGAGCTGATCGCGGCGGATCGCCAACGCCCGCGACTGGGGATCAAGGGCGGGGTCGAGGATTCCCAGCCGGCGGAGCGTATCGGCCACGGTCTGGAGGAGACTGGCCCGGACGAGCGGCTGACCTTCGAACTGCGCATCGATGGCGCGGATCGTGCGATCGAAGATATTGTCCTGAAGCGTGGTCCGCGCCACACCCGTGAAGTTGATAGGCTCCAGCGCCGCGGCAAGGGTCTCGCGCCCGGCCTCCGGAGCGGCGTCGAGCAGCGACCGGCGGAGAGAAGCGCCCATCGCTTGCGGCTCGATCGCGCCGAGCTGCTCCGACTGGAACGCGGCCACGATTTCGAGCTCCCCTGCGCGGGCCAGGGCCTCGGCCTCGGCCGCTTCGGCGCGCACCCGCGAGGCCTCCGCCTCCTCGGCGCGGGCGACGGCGATCGCCCGCTGCTCGGCCTCGGACTGCGCCGCGGCCATCGCGAGCGTCGCCTGCCCGTCCGCGCGGTCCTTCTCGCGCAGCGCCCGCGACAGGCCCCAGCTCGTGCCGACAAGGCCGAGCACCAGGGATGCCGAAACCACCGCGCCCGCCGCCACCAACCCCTTGTTGCGTCGGATGACCTTGCGGACCCGGTACGACCTGCTGGGCGGCGCGGCGACCACCGCCTCGCCGGCGAGGTACCGGAGGATGTCGGCGGCCAGCGCGTTGGGCGTCTCGTAGCGACGCTGGCGGTCCTTCTCCATCGCCTTCATCACGATCCAGTCGAGCTCGCCGCGGACGATGGTGCCCAGCCGCTTCGGCTCGGTGTGGCGTCTGGAGGCCACCTGCGTCACGGTGTCGGTGTTCTCGCTCAGGCGGGTGCTCGGCTTGGGCGGGTCGACCTCGCGGATGATCCGCTGGATCTCGGCGAATCCCGCCGCGCGGAGTTGCTTGCTGCTGAAGGGGGTGGTGCCGGTCAGGAGTTCGTAGAGGAGCACGCCGAGGCTGTAGATGTCCGTTCTGGTATCGATGTCCAGGCTGCCCTCGGCCTGTTCCGGGCTCATGTACTCCGGGGTGCCGATGAGCTGGCGGTGCTCGGTGAACAGCGTCATCTCGGTGAGCTTGCTCGCGGTCGCCTTGGCGATGCCGAAGTCGATCACCTTGACGCTCGGGCGCCCGTCCTGCATGTTCACGAGGATGTTGCTGGGCTTGATGTCCCGGTGGATGATCCCCTTGGTGTGCGCATGCTGAACCGCGGCGCAGACCTGGGCGAAGAGTTCGAGCCGCTCCGTGATGCTGAGGTTGAACCGGTCGCAATAGTCGACCATCGGCTCACCCTTGCACAGCTCCATCACGAAGAAGGGCCGTCCCTGCTCCGTCACGCCGGCATCGAATACCTTGGCGATGTTGGGGTGGTCCATGAGCGCCAGCGCCTGGCGTTCCTGCTCGAAGCGGGCGATGACCTGGCGGGTGTCCATGCCCAGCTTGATGACCTTGAGCGCCACGCGTCGCCTGACGGGCTCTGTCTGCTCGGCCGCCCAGACCGTGCCGAAGCCGCCCTCGCCGAGCTGTTCGAGCAACTTGTAGTGGCCGACCTGCTGGCCCGGCTGCTCGGAGCGTCCGCGCCACACCGGCCCGATCCGCGACACCGTGGCGTCGGGGTCGGCGGTGTCGCGGGGGTCGATCGTTTCCGCGTCCGCGGCGAACATCGCCTCGACCCTGCTCCGCAGCGCGACGTCGTCGCCGCAGGCCTCGCCCAGATACGCGGCGCGGCGGTCCGGATTCAGCGAGCGGGCTTGCTCGAAGATGCTTTCGGCTCGATCGGACATCATCCACGCCCCCGGAGCCGTCGGCGCATGTCAGACCGGTTGGACGCGATGCCCGGCGTCGCCGCATGCACCGCGCCTGAAGGCCCGCGGACGTCCGTCGGGGAGCAGGCCGGGCGGCCAGGGTCCATGGGAAGATCGGCCAAGCCCGAACCGCAGCAGATGTCGTGCTGGATGGCATTCGGGGCGATCGATCCGCCCTGCGGGGTGCTCATCGTGCGAGCATACACGGAACAGGGGGAATACGCCCGAGATCAGCCCGAGTCGGCGGCGAGGATACCGCCGGCCGGGCTCAGGCGATCGACCGGTCGGTGCTGATGTCCGCCGGCGGGGCCGCCTTGGACTTGATGCGGGCCGCGGGGGCGTGGGTGGCCACGGGCCAGCCGGTCCAGGCGGCGTAGCGGTGCTGCAGGTCGGCGGCGATCTCGGCCGGGGTCAGGGTCGAATCGGCGTAGGAGATTGGCCGCATGAAGCGGACCTTGGCGCGGCTGGGCGTCCAGAGGGCCTGCCAGGCGGTCCGGGTCTCGGGCGTGCCCTCGACGATGACGGGCAGGATGCGGGCGCCCGAGCGTTTGACGAGCATGCCCACGCCGGGGTTGAAGGGGAGCAGGCGGCCGTGCGGGCGTTCGAGGCGGCCTTCGGGGAAGATGCCGATGCAGCCGCCGGCGGCCAGTGCGGCCCGGGCGTCGCGCAGGCCCTTGCGGCCTTCCTTATCACGGGTGACGAAGATCACGCCCTGCCAGCGCCAGAACCAGTTGAGCAGGGGCAGGCGCATGTCCTCGGCCATGATCCAGCCGATGCGCCGGGGGCAGCCGGACGAGACGAGGATGGGATCGACGCCGGCGGTGTGGTTGGAGACGACGATGAGCGGGCCGTCGATGTCGGAAAGGGCGCCGGGCTCGGTCTCGATCGTCAGGCGGTGGACGAGGCGGGCGTACGCACGGCCGGAGAGATAGAGCAGGCCGGTGAGGGGGTCGGCAGGGTCGCGGAGCTGGCGTGCGGCGATCCACCCAGCCGCGAGCAGCAGCAGGGCGATCCCCAGCGTGATGGACAAGACCCAGATGATCATCCCTGCGTGTATGTTAGCGATTACAAAGACTTCGGCTCCCCGGGGCGGGAGATTTTGTGGGCGGCCCGCAGAACTGGGGCGTTCTGGACGGGACGGACGGAGGCGGGATCCCGTACAATCCCCTGTCATGTCGGATCTCTGGTCAGGTCGTCGGGAGGCGGCGGTTCGGAAGGCCGAGCCGCTGGCGGTGCGGGTGCGCCCGCGGGACCTGGACGAGGTGATCGGGCAGACGCACCTGCTCGGGCCGGGCAAGCTGCTGCGGCGGATGATCGACGCGGACGCGATCACAAGCCTGATCCTGCACGGGCCGCCGGGGACGGGCAAGACCACGCTGGCCGGGGTGATCGCGGGACGGACCAAGCGGCGGTTCGTGCGGGAGAACGCGGCGTCGGTCGGCGTCAAGCGGATCCGCGAGATCATCGACGAGGCCGAGCGGGTGCTGGGCGATGAGGGCAAGCGGACGATCCTGTTTCTCGACGAGATCCACCGGTTCACCAAGGCGCAGCAGGATGTGCTGCTGGGCGACGTGGAGCGGGGGCTGATCACGCTGATCGGGGCGACGACGGAGAACCCGTTGTTCAGCGTCAACAGTGCGTTGATCTCGCGGTCGACGCTGTTCCGGCTGGAGCCGCTGCGGGAGGCGGAGAGGGGGGAGTTGGTCCGCCGGGCGATCGCGCATCCCAAGGGGTACCAGGACATCCCGATTGACATCACCGAGGGGGCGCTGCGGGTGTGGGCGGTCAAGAGCGAGGGGGACGGGCGGCGGGCGCTGGGGGCGTTGGAAGTCGCGGTCGAATCGCTCGTCGGAGAGAGACGAAGAGACGGAGAGACAGAGAGACGAAGTGGGAAGACTTCAGATTCCGATCACTCCGTCTCTGCGTCTCTCCGTCTCTCCGTCTCTTCCCCGCTCGTCATCGACGAGCAGATCGCGGAGGATTCGATCCAGGCGAAGGTGGCCGTGTATGGCGACGACGGGCATTACGACGCGATCAGCGCGATGATCAAGTCGGTGCGCGGCAGCGACCCGGACGCGGCGGTGTACTGGATCGCGCGGATGCTCGACGCGGGGGAGGACCCGCGGTTCATCGCGCGGCGGCTGGCGATCCTGGCCAGCGAGGACATCGGCAACGCCGATCCGCGTGGGATCATGGTGGCGCAGGCGGCGTGGGATCTGACCGAGCGGATCGGCATGCCGGAGGCGCGGATCACGCTGTCGCAGTGCGCCTGCTACCTGGCGCTGGCCCCCAAGAGCAACGCGGCGTATCTGGCGATCAACGCCGCCATGGACGATGTCAAGAACGGGCGGGTGCTGCCGGTGCCGATGTACCTGCGGGATCCGAACAGCTCGCCGGTGTCGGTCGGCGCGGGCCAGGGCGTGCGGGTCAAGAAGGTCGGGGGCGAGGGGTATGTCTACTCGCACGACGTGGACGGCCAGGTGAGCGGGCAGGACTATCTCGGCGTGGAGAAACGCTACTACGAGCCCAAGGACATCGGGGCCGAGGCGGCGATGCGCCAGCGGCTGGAGGACATCCGGGGCAAGCGGCGCGAGCGGTACGGCGGGGACGGGGCGGGGCAAGGCGAGCCATGAACCCGGTGGAGGCCAAGCGGGCGCTGCGGGCCGAGCTGCGGGCGCGGGTGGCGGCGATGAGCCCGGCGGCGCGGGCGGATGCTTCAGCGGCGGTGCGGGGGCACCTCGCCGGATCGGCCGCGTGGGCGCGGGCCCGGGTGGTGATGGTGTACGCGGCGGACGGGTCGGAGCCGGATCTGGACGGGCTGATCGGGCTGGGCAGGGCGTCGGGCAAGACGGTGTGCGTGCCGCGGGTGGATTGGGACGCCAAACGCCTGATGCCGGCGGCGGTGCATTCCGGGGCGGACCTGGCGGTGGACCGGCACGGAATCCGTGCTCCGGCAACGGGTTGCGCGCTCGTGGACCCGGCGTGCCTGGATCTGGTGATCGTGCCCGGGGTGGGGTTCGCCGGCGACGGGACGCGGTTGGGGCGGGGCGGGGGTTTCTATGATCGGTTTCTTGCTGAACGGTCGGCCGGCGGGTCGATGCGGAAGGTCGTGCTCGGGGCGTGCTTTGCGGCGCAGGTCGTGGGGCGGATCCCGAGCGGGGCGCATGATCGGCGGGTGGACGGGCTCGTCACGGAAGCGGGCCTGGTGATGGTGACGCAGGGCACGGAGGTTGTGGATGAGTCTGCCTAGTCAATCGGCGCGTGGAGGGGTGCGGGCGACGTCGGTGTCAACGCGTCGGCGGCGCAAGAGCCCGGTGCGGTCGGCGCTGCCGTTCCTGATCATCGTGGTGCTGGTGGTGATCGTGTGGTTCACGGTGCGTCCGACCGGGGGCGGCGGGGGGCGGACGGACGAGCCGGCGGTGCCGCCGGCGGTGTCCGAGTCGGCGCCCACGCCCGACGGGGCCGCAACCCCCACGCCGGTCGAGATCGCCCAGGGCAACCAGCGGCGGAGCCTTGCGGACCAGACGCCGGCCGTGCCGCCGCGGACGCTGCCCGGAGCGCAGGAGCCGACGCCGGACGACATGGACCGCGCGTTGGCGACGTCGGCCGGCGAGCAGCCGGTCCGGGTCGCCCCGCAGTCGCCCTCCGGCGAGTCGGGCGGCATGCTCACGCGGGCGCTGGACGAGCCGGCGCGGACGGCCAATCCGCCGTCCCAGCCCGCGGCCCAACCCGTGGTCCAGCCCGATCCCGCCGCGTCGCGGGTGCGTGTGCAGATCGACACCGCGCGACGGCTGGCGGCGGAGAACGACCGGGTCGGGGCGCGGGCGCTGCTGTCGCGCGTGCTGCGCGATCCGGGGCTGACGGCCTCGGAGGCCAATCAGCTGCGGGACGAGCTGACGCTGCTCAACGAGCAGCTGCTCTTCGGGCGGGTCGTGGACCGCGCGGACCCGATCACGGAGGAGTACACGGTGGTGTCGGGCGACTCGCTGTCGCGGATCGCCACGCGGCGGGAGCTGGCGACGCACTGGAAGCTGATCCAGCGCGTCAACGGCCTGAGCGATCCGACGCGGATCCGGCTGGACCAGAAGCTCAAGCTCGTACGCGGTCCGTTCCACGCCGTGGTGGACAAGAGCGACTTCCGCATGGACGTGTGGCACGGGCCGCCCGGGGATCCGAACCGCTGGGTCTACATCCGCAGCTTCGACGTGGGGCTCGGGGAGGGCGGGGGCACGCCGACGGGGCGGTTTACGGTCAGCGCCAACAAGCTGGAGAACCCCGGCTGGGTCAACCCGCGGGACAGCCGGGAGCGGTACGCGCCCGACGATCCCCGGAACCCGATCGGTGAGTTCTGGCTCGGGCTCGACGGGGTGGGCGAGAGCGAGGGCATCGTCGGCTACGGCATCCACGGCACGATCGACCCGGGGTCGGTCGGGCGCAACATGTCGATGGGCTGCGTGCGGCTGCGGGACGAGGACATCGCGCTGGTGTTCGAACTGCTGGCCGAGCGGGTCAGCGTGGTGGAGATTGTGCCTTGAGGGGGTGAGGCCTGAGGCATCAGGCACTCGGCCGTGTGAGCCGACAACGGATATGCCAGAAGAGGGATGGCCAACTGGCCATCCCTCTTTATTGAGCACATCCCAAACTGGTCGTCAACGAAGTGTCAGTCCCTCATGCCTCACATGCTCACCTGTCCTTCTCTTCGATGCCGAATCCGCTGCGGACCGGGGGGGCCGGGCGGGGCGCGGGCTGGTAGGCGTTGGTCTTGAGTTCCTCGAGCAGGTGCGCCACGCCCGCGTCGATCTGGGGATCGCGGCCGTCCTTGAACCTGGTCGGATCGGCAATGACCTCGATGTCGGGGTCGACGCCGTGGCCCTCGATGCCCCAGGTGCCGTCGGTCTCGTAGAAGCCGAAGGTGGGCACGGCGGTGTAGCCGCCGTCAATGAGGCCCGGCACGCCGGTGATCCCGACAAGACCGCCCCACGTGCGGGTGCCGATGAGCTTGCCGAGGTTGTGGTGGCGGAAGAGCCAGGGGAACATGTCTCCGCCGGAGCCGGCGTTGCCGTTGATCAGCATCGCCTTGGGGCCCTGGTGAGAGTCGTAGGGCCAGGGCCAGTCCTTGCCGTCGCGGCGGTGCCAGTAGTTCGTGCGCGGGCGGTTGAGCAGCTCGATAAAGCGGTTGGGGATCTGGCCGCCGCCGTTCCAGCGTTCGTCGATGAGCAGGGCGGGCTTGCCGGCCTGCCCGTAGAACTGGCGGAAGAGCTCGTTCTGGCCTTCGATGCCGGTGTTGGGGACGTAGATGTACCCGACCCTGCCGCCGGAAGTCTCCTCGACATAGCGCCGGTTGGCCTCGACCCAGGCGCGGTAGCGCAGGTTGGATTCGGACGACAGCGGCTTGACGACCACCGTGCGCTCGTTGACGGTCTCCTCATCGCCGGTCAGGGCGGAGACGACGGTCAGGCTGGTGTCCTTGCCGGCGGTGGCGATGAACGCGGCCCAGGGATCCTTGTCGGTGTCGACGGGGCGTCCGTTGACGTGGGTGATGATGTCGCCGGCGCTGACCTTCAGGCCCGGGGCCTGGAGCGGGTTGCGGGCGTCGGAATCCCACGGGGCTCCGGCGTGGATGCGGTCGATGCGGAAACCGGAGACGGGCTTGCCGTCCTCGGTCTGCGCGGTGGCGACGGAGAAGTCGACCCCGAGCATGCCCACATTGGTGGACGGCTCACGCTCGGTGTCGCCGCCCCAGTAGTAGGCGTGGCCCACGTTGAGCTCGCCGATCATCTCGCCGATGATGTACGACACGTCCTCGCGGGAGACGGCGTCGTCGACGAGGGGCAGGTACTGGTCGAGCACGCCGTCCCAGTCCACCCCGTGCATGTTCTCGACGTAGAAGAAGTCGCGGTGGCGGCGCCAGGCGTCGGTGACGATCTGTCGCCACTCTTCGCGGAAGTCGACGGTCTTGCGGAGGTCGACGTTCATGGGTTTGGCGGTCTGGCCGGGCTTGGCGTCGACGATGGCAAAGCCCGCGGGCGTGCGGGCCAGGATCTTCTTGCCGTCGGCGGACAGGTCGTAGCCGAGCGCGACGCCCAGGACCGTCTTCTCGCCGGGCTCCTTGTCCGTGACGTCGTAGAGCTTGAGCGAGGGGGCGGGCTCGCCGCCGCGGATGTAGATCAGCTGGCCGGCGTCGTTGACGGACAGGGAGGAGAAGTCGCCGGGCGGGACGTCGAGTTCGAAGCCACGGGCCTCGAAGTTGTCGAGGTCGATCTTGAGTTCCTTGGTCTCTTCGGAGGACGCGCCGGCGATCTCTTCCACCAGCTTGTCGTCCAGCTCGCGCGTCGTGCGCTTGGCGGACCAGGTGCCGGTGGCGCCGAGGGGCCTGATCTCCCAGTCGCCGGACATCTCGTCACCGCTGACGGTGCCGCGGCGGATGACGGTCATGCCGTCCTCGGTGTCCTCGGCGGTGAAGCGGTTGGTGGCCGCGTCCCAGGTGACGGTGTCGCCCAGGTCGTCGGTCTCGCCCATGGCCTCGGAGCGGCCGGTGATGTTGCCGTCCTTGTCGACCAGGATGATCATGCTGAAGGCGATCTCGTCGGTGGGCATGCCCATGGCGGCGAAGCCCTTGGCCGCGCCTTCCCACCGGCCGAACAGGGGATGCTCGGTGTCGAACCGGTCGAGCGGGCCGGGCTTGTCGGCGTCGTCTCCGGCGTCCTGCGCGTCGTCGCCGGCGGCATCGTCCGTCTTGGCGGCGTCGTCCTTCGCCTCGTCCTTCTTGTCTTCCTCGTCGTCCCAGGTCTCCTCGTCGGACTCGATCAGCCGGGGGTTCTTGACGTCGGCGTTGAGCGGCACCGCGATCAGGCGGCCGGTCTTGTTGTAGACAAACGTCGAGCCGACGTCCTCGTAGGTCGGGTCGGTGAAGTTGCGGTTGGACCGGTAGAAGAGGTAGTCGTTTTTGGGCGAGAAGACGGGATCGGAGTCGCTGAAGAACGCGGAGGTGACCCGGTGCTTCTCGCCGGTTTCGGTGTCATAGAGCCAGACGGCGCTGGTGAGGCTGCTCTCCTCGGTCTTGCCGTAGGCGATCCAGCGCGAGTCGGACGACCACGACGCGCTGACGGGGTTGGCCCAGGGGTCGCGGTCGAAGGTGGTCATCTCGCCGGATTCGACGTCGACCAGGATCATGTTGGAGGCCTTGTCGGTCAGCAGGATGGTCTTGGAATCGGGCGACCAGGAAAGGCCCATCCAGTAGGTCTGGTTGCCCCTGGTCAGCTGGCGGGTCGGGCCGCGGCCGTCGGACTGGGTGATGTGCAGCTCGTACTCGCCGGTTTCGTCGGAGAAATAGGCGACCCAGCGTCCGTCGGGGCTCCAGGCGGGGGTGCGCTCGGCGGCGCCGGACGTGTCGGTGAGCTGGCGGACCGGGCCGTGCTCGGCGGGCACCGTGAAGATATCGCCGCGCGCCTCGACGACGGCGCGTTTGCCCGTGGCGGAGATGCCACCGCCGCCGAGGTTGGCCGCCGCGTCGACGGTGCGGGGGCGGATCGTCTCGCGGGCGCCGGGCACCGTGATGTCGACCGGGCGCGACTGGCGGGTGCGCAGGTCGAGCAGGTGGATGCGGCTGCCGAGCTGGAAGACGATCTCGCCCTGACCGTTGGGGCCGGGGCCGACGGCGGGGAACTTGACGTCGTGCTCGGTGAAGCGGGTGATCTGCTCGCGCCGGTCGTTGGCCGTGTCGTAGCGCCAGATGTTCAGGCGGTTGCCCTCGCCCTGGTCGGACAGGTAATACACCGAGGAGCCGTGCCACATGGGGGCGGTGTCGGTGCCGGCCCAGTCGGTGATCTTCTCGGCCTGATCGGTGGCGAGGTTGTAGATCCAGATGTCGGTGGCCAGGCCGCCCGCGTAGCGCTTCCAGGTGCGGAAGTCGCGCGAGTCGGGGGTGTAGGCGAGCATGGTCCCGTCGGCGGAGAGCGCGCCGACCGCGCCGAAGGGCACGGGCAGGGGCGCGGGCATCCCGCCCTCGGGCGGGACGGTGAACAGACGCTGGTGCGCGGCGTTGCCGGACAGGCCGTTGAAGGAGAAGAGCAGATCGCCGGTGGGCGTCCAGTCGTGGAGGCGCTCGCCGCCGGGGTGGTGGGTGACCCTCAGGGGGATGCCGCCGTCGGTGGCGACGGTGTACAGGTCGCGGTTGCCGTCGTAGTTGCCCACGAAGACCACGGAGCGGCCGTCGGGGCTGAAGCGGGGGAAGGTCTCCTGGCCGGGGGGGCTGGCCAGGGGCCGGGCGATGCCGCCGGCGCGGGGGACGACCCACAGATCGTTGGCGTAGGTGAAGACGATCTCGGAGGCCGAGACGTCGGGGTAGCGGAACATGCCGGGGTTGGGCGCCGCGTCCGCCGCCGGCTGCAGCCCGAGGGCGACACCGGCGCAGGCGGCGAGAACAGCGGCGGGCAGCAGGGCCGGACTTGAACGGCGGATCGATGTCATGCGTGCATTCCGTGTGCGGTCTGGATGGGGCGACGCGGGGACGTTCCCCGGACGGGCAATACTACCGAAAGGCGCGGCGCGGGTTTCACGCGGTCGCGGCGTGCCGCAGGATGACGCATCGCGAACGTCCCGTCGCCCGGCGCACCATGGCGGTCGGCCTGGATGGTTGTCGGCGGGCGTCGGGCGGCCGGGAGCAAGGGGGTGCGGCGGGTTCCGGAATCGGCCCCGGATCGGCGTCTGCGCCTAGAATAAACGTCAGTCCGCGGCCCCCGTGTGGGGGGCGGTTCGCCCCGGTGGCCTTTGGGGTTTGAGCGCCGGTCCGCGGCCGGTTGGGGCTTGATTTTCACAGGATCCGCCGACGGGGCGACGAGACGCACATGACCGATACGCCGCAGACGAGTTCTCCCCAGCCCACGCCCCCCGCCACCGCGCCCCGATCCGGCAACGGCGGCTACACCTCGGACCAGATCAAGGTGCTCGAGGGCCTCGAGGCGGTGCGCAAGCGTCCGGGCATGTACATCGGCGGCACCGGCATCAACGCCCTGCACCACCTGGTGTACGAGGTGGTGGACAACTCGATCGACGAGGCGATGGCGGGCTACGCGACCTTCGTGTCGGTGAGCATCCAGGCGGACGGCTCGGTGCGGGTGGTCGACGACGGGCGCGGCATCCCCGTGGACCCGGTCAAGAACGACGACCCGAACCTCAACGGGCGTCCGGCGGTGGAGATCGTGCTGACCAAGCTGCACGCGGGCGGCAAGTTCCAGCAGGAAGGCTCGGCGTACAAGGTGTCGGGCGGCCTGCACGGGGTGGGCGTCAGCTGCGTGAACGCGCTGTCGGAGTTCACCGAGGTCGAGGTGTGGCGGGACGGGGAGATCCACCGCATCGTGTTCTCGCGGGGCGTGGTCAGCCATCCGCTGGTGCGGGTCGGGCCGATCCCGGCCTCGGCGGAACGCCGCAACGGCACGACGGTGACCTTCCGGCCCGACGCGACCATTTTTCCGGACACCACCTTCAGCTACGCGACCCTGGCCAACCGCCTGCGCGAGCTGGCGTACCTCAACCCGGGCGTGACCATCCGCCTCAGCGACGAGCGCGTCGGGCCCGACGGCAAGCCCCGGCACGACGTGTTCCGGGCCGAGCACGGCCTGCTCGAGTACGTGCAGCACCTGATGGCGGGCAAGACCGAGCTGTCCAGCCCCGTGTTCCTGCGGCGCGAGGTCGCCGCCGAGAACCTCGTCTGCGAGGTCGCGCTGCAGTACCACGACGGGTACAACGAATCGGTGATGACCTTCGCCAACAACATCAACAACGTGGACGGGGGCACGCACGCGCAGGGCTTCAAGGTGGCGCTGACGCGGACGATCAACGGCTACGCCAAGCGCGAGGGGATCATCAAGGAGAAGGACCCGGTCCCCACCGGCGAGGACCTGCGCGAGGGCCTGATCGCCATCGTCAGCGTCAAGCTGCCCGACCCCACCTTCAACAACCAGCCCAAGGAGAAGCTGCTCAACCCGGAGATCGAGAGCTTCGTGTCGCAGGCGGTGGGCGAGGCGCTGACCAACTGGCTGGAAGAGCACCCGGCCGAGGCCAGGCGGCTGTGCCTCAAGGGCATCGTGGCGGCGCAGGCCCGCGAGGCGGCCCGCAAGGCCCGCGAGCTGACGCGGCGCAAGACCGCGCTGGACTCTGGGTCCATGCCGCACAAGCTGCGCGACTGCAAGACCAAGGACGTGGACCAGGCCGAGCTGTTCATCGTCGAGGGTGACTCCGCCGGCGGCTCGGCCACGCAGGGCCGCAACGTGGACAACCAGGCGATCCTGCCGCTGCGCGGCAAGCTGCTCAACGTCGAGCGGGCGCGGATCGACAAGGTGCTGGGCTTCGAGGAGATCCGCACGCTGATCGGCGCGCTGCGCACGGGCATCGGCGCCGAGTTCGACGCCAGCAAGCTGCGCTACGGCAAGGTCATCATCATGACCGACGCCGACGTGGACGGCAGCCACATCCGCACGCTGCTGCTGACCTTCTTCTTCCGTCAGATGCCCGAGCTGATCCGGCGCGGGCACGTCTACATCGCCCAGCCGCCGCTGTACCAGATCATGAAGGGCAAGAAGTCACGGTACGTGATCAACGAACGCCGGCTGGCCGATGTGCTGACCGAGCTGGGCCTGGACGGCTCGGCCCTGCTGGTCCGCGACATCGAGCACGCCGAGCCGGGGCGCGACCCCAGGGTGGTCCGCAAGATCACCGGGCCCGACGCGGCCAGGGTGGTCCGTCTGCTGACCCGCCTGGCCGAACTGGCCGAGATCGCCGAGCGGCGCGGCGTCAGGTTCGTCGACCTGCTCGCCTCGAGGCGCGACGGCCGCCTGCCCACCCACCGGGTGACCACCCGCTCCGTCGGCGAATACGCCTGGACCGAACGCGAGGCCCACGAGATCGTCGAGGCCCGCGGCTGGAAGCTGGTCGAGGACGGCGATTCCAACGAGGACGGTGAGCCCGCCACCGTGCGCGAGCTGCACGAGAACCGCGAGCTGGAGGTCATCTTCGCCGACCTGGCCGCGCTGGGCCTGGCCATCGAGGATTACGGCCTCATCCGCGAGGAGAGCGTCACCGGCGAGGTGCTGCCGGCCAAGTTCGCGTGGGAGACCGAGAAGGTCGGCAAGGCCCCCGAGCCGGCCCGCACCGCGGACGAGGAGGACGGCGACGTGAGCTCGCCCACCGCGTCGGCCACGGCCCGCGTGGTCGAGGCGGCCAACCTGCCCGCCATCCTCGACGCGCTGCACGAGATCGGGCGCCGCGGCATGGAGGTCAAGCGTTTCAAGGGTCTGGGCGAGATGGACGCCATCCAGCTGTGGGAGACCACGATGGACCCCGAGGTGCGCACGCTCATGCGGGTCCGCTGGGAGCAGGCGGGCGAGGCCGACGCGCTGTTCAGCCTGCTGATGGGCGAGCAGGTCGAGCCGCGACGCAAGTTCATCGAGGACCACGCGCTCGAGGTCAAGAACCTGGACGTCTGACGCCTCCCGCCCCCCCCCCACTCCCACTCCCCCACCCCTCCCGGTCCCCGCCTGGGTACCGAGCGAGTCCGCCGCCCGCAGAGACCCCGCAACGGGTCCGCGCCCGTGGTCCGAGAAAGCGCGGGAGGGCCGTTTGACCGGGATCGGCGGCGGGAACCGGCACGCGGGAACGGGATGGTGCGGCGTGCCCTGCGGGGGATTCAAGCCGGCGGCGGGGGTTTCCGAAGTTCCACCGGGCCCGCGCGGCGACGGGCCGGAGCGGCGGGCAGGCTCCGCAGAGGCCCGGGGTCGGTCGGGCCACCGCGGGCGCAGGCCGGCGCAAGGAAAGGGCGGCACGCGTGGGCCAGAACAACGGCAAGCACAACTCCGACGTGCGCAACACCCTGGGCGTGGGCGGGCAGGTGTACGACCAGCTGCTCTCCAAGCTCGAGTCGGACCCGCAGGAGGGCACGCCGGACCTGCGGCGCGTGCACACCCGCGTCCCGTTCGCGGACCCGTACGTGCGGCTCATCGTCGAGGGCGACAACGCCTGCCGCCGCGAGATGATGCTGGCCTGCCGCAACATCTCCCGGGGCGGGGTTGGCCTGCTGCACTCGACGTTCATGTACCCGGGCACGAGGGTGATCGCCTTCATCCCCCGGACCGACGGCACGACGCCGGGCCTGCGGGGGCGGGTGGTGCGGGTGCAGCACCGCGGCGGCGTGGTGCACGAGATCGGGATCCGCTTCGACAAGGACATCAACCCGCGGGACTACCTGCCCGGCGACTTCACCGAGGCGATGCCCAGCTTCGAGCGCGTCGCGCCCGATAAGCTCAACGGCACCGTCGTGTTCGTGACCGAGTCCGAGACCGTCCGGCGGGCGGTCAAGGGCTTCCTGCTCGAGACCAACCTCAACTTCAGGTTCGCGGAGAACACCGAGCAGGCGATCGCGGCCGCCGAGGAAGCGCCCGACATGCTGGTGGTGGACATCGAGTTCGCCGACACCACCGGGCCCGAACTGGTCAAGCGGCTGCGGAGCAAGGGGTACAACAGGCCGGTGGCCCTGATCGGCGAGCCGGGGCAGGGCCTGACCCGCTCGATCGTGCGCGTGTGCGGGGCCGACGCGCTGGTCCGCGCCCCGATGACCCAGGACGGGCTGCTGCGGGTGCTCGGCGAGTTCATGCTCTGCGGCTGGGACCCGGGCCAGCTGGACAAGGCCCGCTCGAAGGTCGACCGGGCCACGCTCGTGACGCTGTGCTTCGAGCTGAGCAAGCTGGGCGTGGTGATGGACCAGCAGGTCCGGCTGGACGACCGGGTGGCGCTGTTCGCCACCTGCCAGCGGGTGCGATCGATGGCGATGCTCGTGGGGATGAACGGGGTGGCGTCCATGGCCGAACGCCTGGCCGAGCAGGCCGCGGAGGGCAACGACCCCGAGGCCATGGAAGAGCTGATCGAGCAGGTCCGCCTGGGCTGCGCGGCGGCGGGCCGGGCGGCGGCGTGAACCGTGCAATGATCCCCGCGTGGACGCCCGCGGACTGATCGAAGAGCTGCTCGGCGAGCCCGTCGCCGCCATGACGCCGCTGCGGGGCGGGTGCGTCGCGGAGGTCTACCGGGTGCGGACCGCGGGCGGGCGCGATCTGGCCGTCAAGGTCGAGACGGGCCACGAGCCGGGGCTGGATCTCGAGGCGGGCATGCTCGCGGCGCTCGCGCCGCACGCGCCCGTGCCGCGGGTGATCGCCTCGGGGCCCCGGGCGCTGGCGATGGAGTACATCGGCAACGACGGGGTGCGGGGCGCCGACGGCGAGCGACGCCTGGCGGAGATCGTGGCCGGTCTGCACGCCGTGCGCGGCGAGTCGTACGGGTTCCCGACGGACACGCGCATCGGCCCGATCCGTCTGCGCAACGGGCGGCACGACGGCTGGACGCGGTTCTATGTCGACGCGCGGCTGCGGCCGGTCTGCCGGCTCGCGGACGCGTGCGGCGCGCTGCCCGCCGGATTCATGGCGCGGCTGGACGAGTTCGACCGTCGCGCGGACGATCTGCTCGGCGGGGCGGCCGGTCCGGTGCTGATCCATGGGGACCTGTGGGCGGGCAACGTGCTTTGGCGGGGCGGGCGGCCGGCCGCCCTGATCGATCCGTCGGCCCAGTGGGCGGATCCGGAGTTCGAGCTGGCGTTCATCGACCTGATGGGCGGCGTGTCGGAGGCGTTCTGGGATCGCTACGGGCAGCTGCACGCGATCCGCCGCGGGTTCCGTCGGCGGCGGATCCACGCGTACCAGGTGTTCCCGCTGGCGGTGCACGCGGCGCTGTTCGGGGGCGGGTACGGGGCGCGGGCCATGGGTGCGTTGGAGCTCGCGCTGTCGTGAAAGCACTTGCGTGACGCGCGGGACGGCGACACGCGGAGCACACCACCGCCGCGGTCCGCGCATGAAATCGCCCGAGCGCGGGGCTCGGGCGTTCGTGGGAGGGTGACCAACGGGACTTGAACCCGCGACCCCCGGGATCACAACCCGGTGCTCTAACCAACTGAGCTATGGCCACCGAGGCATCGCGGGGCACGCGACGCGGTGGGAAGTGTAGCCTTGGCCCCGCGGGCGGCCAAGTTCGCCGGCGGGTCCGCGGGGCCGCGGGGCGGCGAAATGGAGGCCCGGACGGGCTTTGGGGGCGGAAAACGCGGGGGGGCGGGCTAGCATGGCTCCCGAAAGAACGGCGTCCGTCGGCCCGGGGAGGAGGGATCCCCGGCCCGGCGGGCCCGGCTGTTGCCGCCCGGCGCGGTCGTGCGCCGGCCCGGGGCGAGGAGCTGTCATGGGAGCGTTGAGTCTGGAAGGCTTGAACCTGGCCGCGGGTCGCGCGCACCGCAACCGTCCGACCGCAGAACTGGTCGAGCGCGTGCTGGCCCGCGGTGAGGGACGCCTGGCGTCGAACGGCGCGGTGTGCGTGTTCACCGGCGACCGGACCGGGCGCAGCCCCAAGGACAAGTACCTCGAGGACACCGCGCCCATCCACGACAAGGTCGACTGGGGCAAGGTCAACCAGCCCATCACGCCCGCGCAGTTCGACATCGCGATGCGCATCGCCACCGAGCACCTCAACGCGCAGAGCGAGGTGTTCGTGTTCGAGGGCTTCGCCGGCGCGGACGTGCGCCACCGCGTGGGCGTGCGCGTCGTGACCCACCTGGCGTGGCACGCGCTGTTCGCCGAGACGCTTTTCATCAAGCCCGGCTCGGCCAGCGACGCCGGGGACGGGTCGTGGAAGCACGACTGGACGGTGATCAACGCCGGCACGCACAAGCTCACCGCGGAGCAGCAGGCCGAACTGGGCGTCAAGAGCCCGATCTTCATCGCCCAGTCCCTCGAGCGCCGGACCGTGGTCATCCTCGGGACCGAGTACGCCGGCGAGATGAAGAAGAGCATCTTCTACGCCATGAACTTCGACATGCCCGAGCAGGGCGTGTTCCCGATGCACTGCTCGTGCAACGTGGCCAAGCACGACCCCACCAGCGTGGCGCTGTTTTTCGGCCTGTCCGGGACCGGCAAGACCACCCTCTCGGCCGACCCGGACCGCGCGCTGGTCGGCGACGACGAGCACGGCTGGGGGCCGCAGGGCGTGTTCAACTTCGAGGGCGGCTGCTACGCCAAGGTCGTCGGCCTGACCCGCGAGAAGGAGCCCCAGATCTGGGACGCCATCCGGTTCGGCTCGGTGCTCGAGAACACCAACATCCACCCCCAGACCCGCGAGCCCGACTACGAGGACACCTCGGTCACCGAGAACACCCGCGTGACCTACCCGGTGGACTTCATCCCCGGGGCCCGGATCCCCAGCGTGGCCGGGCACCCCAAGCACGTGGTGTTCCTGACCGCCGACGCCTTCGGCGTGATGCCGCCGATCAGCCGCCTGACCCCCGAGCAGGCGATGTACTACTTCATCAACGGCTACACCAGCAAGCTGGCGGGCACCGAGGCGGGCGTGACCGAGCCGCAGCCCAACTTCTCCCAGTGCTTCGGCTCGCCCTTCATGCCGCGCCGGGCCGGCGAGTACGCCGGCATGCTCAGCGAGCGGATCAAGAAGTACGGCGCCCGCGTCTGGCTGCTCAACACCGGCTGGACCGGCGGGCCCTACGGCGTGGGCAGCCGCTTCAGCCTGCGCTACACCCGGGCGATGGTCTCGGCCATCCTCGGCGGCCAGCTCGACAGCGTGCCCACCCGCGAGCACCCGGTGCTCGGGCTGCACATGCCCACCAGCATCCCCCAGGTGCCCGACGAGGTGCTCGACCCGCGCAACACCTGGAAGGACAAGTCGGCCTACGACGCGCAGGTGCTCAAGCTCGCCCGTCTCTTCCGCGAGAACGACGCCAAGTTCACCATGCCCGACGCCGTCCGCGCCGCCGGCCCGAAAGTCTGACCCCCCCACCCCCCCACCCCCCACCCCCCCCCCCCCACCCCGCACCCCGCACCGACCACCCGCCACGCCCCGCAACCCGCGGGGCGTGTTTGCTTCTCGGTATCATGCGGCCATGCCCCACCGCGACCCGTGGCAGGAAGTGCCCGACCCCCAGGGAACCCGGTTCGTGCTCGCCGCCCGCGCGCTGCCTCACCTGAAGAAAGTGGGACTGGGCGTGATCCTGGTCGGTCTGGTGTTTGATGCCATCGTGCTCGGCGCCACGTCGCCGGTGTGGTGGCCCGTCCTGCGCGGGCTTTCGTCCGGCGGTCCGCCCGGTCCCGACGCGGCACTGCTGGCCATCCCGGTCCTGGCCGTCGCCGGCATGATCGTGCCCGTCTGGCTGGGCTGCCTGATCGGCTTCGGGCACGCCGAGCTGCTCATCACCGCGACGCACGCGATCGGGATCGACCGGTGCGGGCCGTTCCGCTACCGCAGGCGGATCCTGCTGGCGGACATCACGGGGCTGGTGGTGGACCTCACCCCCGTCGAGGTCAACGACAAACCCGTCCGCGAGGGCCCGTGGGGGGACGTCGGGGCGTTGATGGCCGAGGGTGGACGGGCTGGCACGAAGCCGTCCGCCCTCGTGATCGGGTACCCGCGTTCCGTGCTGGCCGCGCTCGGTGAGCGGGTCCGCGACCGCGCCGGGCTGGCCGGGGCGGGGGTCGGCGGGGGCGGAAGAGGCGAACCGATCGCGATCACCGTCCGCGAGGAGCACGCCGACGACGAAACGGACACCCCGGCGCAACCGGCGGGCAGTACGGCCGTGATCGAGCGGACGCCGGAGGGGATCTCGATCTCGTTATCGCCCATGGGCTTCTTCAAGGGCAGCAAAGGGCTGGGCTGTTTCTCGATCCTGTGGCTGGGGTTCGTGTCGATCTTCGCGTCGGTCAGCGTGGGCATGGTGGTCGGCGGCACGCCGGTTCTCCAGGCGCTGCCGTTCCTTGGAATCAGCACGCTCTTCGGCGCGATCGGTGCGGGGATGTTCTTCGCCGCCGTCCGCAGCGGAAAACGCCGGGCGGTGATCGACGTGGTCGGGGAGGATCTGCTGATCACCCGCCAGTCCACCGGCGCGGCCAGGACGCAGTCGTGGCACCGTTCGGAGATCGACCGCGTCGTCGTGGGCAAGAGCGGCATGGAGGTCAACGACGTGCCGGTGATGGAGCTGCAGATCTGGCCGACCGGCGGCCGGAAGGTCGGCCTGTTCGCCGAACGCGACGACGCCGAGCTGCGGTGGATCGCCGGGGAGATCCGCGCGGCCCTTCGGACACCGGGCGGCTCAGGGCACGCGGCTCCACGCCCGGAAAGCGGCCCGGCCGGCTCCGGCGACCTCTGACTACACTGCGGCCCTTGGCGAGGATCGCGTGCGCGGTCCGAGATCCGACGCACCGTCCCGGGCACCCCGGCCCATGGAGTTCACCATGAACGCCCCCCACCGCAGGCCCTTCGTGGGCGGAAACTGGAAGATGAACACCGACCGCGCCGCCGCGGCCGCGCTGGCGGGGGCGGTGGCGGGCGGGGGGCACCAGCGGGCGGATGTCGCGGTGTTCCCGCCGTTCCCGTATCTGATCGGCGTCGGGGAGGCGCTGGCGGGATCGGGGATCGTGCTGGGCGCCCAGGATGTCTATCACCAGCCCAACGGGGCGTTCACCGGAGAGGTTTCGGTCGCCATGCTGACCGACTGCGGCGTCGGCGCGGTGCTCGCCGGGCACTCCGAGCGACGCCACGTGATCGGCGAAGACGACCGGACGGTGAATCTGAAGGTCGCTGCCACCCTGGCGGGCGGGCTGACGAGCGTGCTGTGCGTGGGGGAAACCCTCGAGCAGCGGGAGGCCGGCCGGACCGACGAGGTCAACGAGCGGCAGACCCGCCTGGGACTGGCGGGGGTGTCCGCCGGCGACATGGACCGGGTGGTCATCGCGTACGAGCCGGTCTGGGCCATCGGGACCGGGCGGACCGCCACGCCGGAGGACGCCCAGGACGCCCACGTGAAGATCCGGGGCGTCATTTCCCAACTCTACGGGCAGCGGGTGGCCGGGACGGTCCGGATCATCTACGGCGGCTCGATGAAGCCCGACAACGCGGCCGCGCTGATGGCGATGCCCGACATCGACGGCGGGCTGATCGGCGGGGCCAGCCTGAAGGCCGCGGATTTCGGGGCGATCGTGCGGGCGGCCGGGGGATGATCCCGCGGCGGCCGGCGGGTGGAAGCCCGGCCCGCGCCTACCATGGAGGCCCGTCCCGGGGGATGTTCCGGGCCGGATGCCCGCGGACGAGGAGTTCTTTCCCGTGATGACCCTGGCGCTCAACTCGGTGATGACCAACCTGCTGGTGGTCTTCTTCCTCGTGGTCTGCGTGGCGATGATCCTGATCGTGCTCATCCAGCGGCCCCAGGGCGGCGGCCTGAGCGGCGCGTTCGGCGCGGGCGGCGCCGGCCAGGGCGCGGGTCAGACGGCCTTCGGCACCAAGACCGGAGACGTGCTGACCTGGGGCACCGTGTCGGTGTTCGTGATCTACGTGCTGGTGGCGATCGGGCTCAACTACGCGGCCCGGCCCGACACGAGCCGGGCGACCGCGGCCCCGACCCTCGTGGATCCCGCGACGCAGGACGAGCCGCCCGCGCCGGAGGAACTGCCCGAACTGCCCGGCGCCGAGCCCGCCGCCCCGACGGACGCGGCGGATCCGGCGTCCGATGCCGCCGGCGATGCGGCGACCGATCCGGTCGCCGACCC
This sequence comes from uncultured Phycisphaeraceae bacterium, assembly GCA_964399525.1. GTDB lineage: Bacteria > Planctomycetota > Phycisphaerae > Phycisphaerales > UBA1924 > UBA6054. Next base: position 37,662 of record CAYNRF010000004.1, read on the forward strand.
CGTCGCGGATCCGGCCGATCAACCCGCCGGCGAGCCCGAGATCGATCCCGCCTCGGCCGAGCTGCCCGGCTGAGACGTCGCGCGGTGATCGCCCGGGCCCGTTGCTGTACACTGCGGCCCTGAGCCTTGTCCCCGACGGGGCCGGACCGATGCCCGACCATGCCGGTCGCGCCGGCCCGCCGTGCACCTCCCAGGAGATCCGCTTGATCCGCAGCATGACCGGCTTTGGCGACGCGAGCAGCCACGACGGGGGCGTGGCCTTCGGCGTCGAGATCCGTTCGGTGAACAACAAGTTCCTCAAGACCACCATCCGCGTGCCCGAGCGTCTGGCATCGCTGGAGCCCGAGCTCGAACAGATGATCCGGTCCGCGGTGTCGCGCGGGTCGGTCACGCTGACCGTGACCTGCTCGGAGTCGGGCGAGGCGGCGGCGCACACGGTCAACGCGGCCGCGCTGCGCCGGTACGCCGAGCAGATCGCCGGGGCCGTCGGCGCGGATGTGTCCAGCCTCAACCTGGCCGACCTCGTGACGCTGCCCGGAGTGCTGCAACCGCCGGGGGACGAGGAGCAGCGCCTGCACAAGGCCCGCAAGGCGGTGCGTCCGCTCGTCGAACTGGCGGTGGCCCACCTGGTGCAGATGCGCACCCGCGAGGGTGTGGCGCTCAAGGACGACCTGCTCAGCCACCTCGACTTCATCGCGGCGCGGCTGGAGCGGCTGACCGAGATCGCCCCCCGGGTGATCGTCGACTACGAACGCCGGCTCAAGACACGCATGGAGGCGCTGCTGGGCGAGGCCGACGTGATGACCGACCCCGGCGTGCTCGTGCGCGAGATCGCGGTGTACGCCGAGAAGACGGACATCGCCGAGGAGCTGGCCCGCCTGGGTGAGCACCTGCGGCACTTCCGCGACATGCTGCATTCCGAAGAGGAGCGCCCGCTGGGACGGACCATGGACTTCCTCAGCCAGGAACTGCTGCGCGAGGCCAACACCATCGCCAGCAAGAGCCCGGACGCGGAGATGAGCCGCCTGATCGTGGAGATCAAGGGGGCCATCGACCGCATCAAGGAGCAGGTCCAGAACGCCGAATGACGGGCGGAGGTGTGTGTTGAGCGCCAACCCGTCGCCGTCGTCCGGCCCCCCCGCTCCTTCGACTTCTCCCGCGCCCGCCGGCGCGGACGCCCGCGAGCGGTTCGCGCCGCGGGAGCTGGACGAGGTGCTGTCCCGCTACGAGCTCGGCGAGGTGAGATCGGTCCGCGAGGTGGCGCTGGGCACGCCGGCCAGCCCGAAGGCGCTGGTCGAGTGCGCCCGCGGCGTGCTGCTGCTCAAGCGCCGGGCCCGCGGCGTGGACGCGCCGGACGTGGTGGCCTTCACCCACGAGCTGGCGCTGGGCTGCCTGAGGGCGGGCGTGTGCGTGCCGCCGCTGGTGGGCACGCGGGACGGCAACAACTCGATGGTGCAGACCGACGACCGGGTGTACGAGCTGTCCGTGTACATCGAGGGCAGCACCGATCCGCGCAGCGTGGCCGGCGCGGAGCGGTCCGGGGCGCTGCTGGCCGAACTGCACCGCGCGATGGACGCGGTGCGTCCCACGCTGGGCTGGGCGCCGCCCGTCGAGGCGGCGGTGATCGATCCGGCGCGCGTCGCCCCGGGGCGGACGCGGGTGGACGGAGAGATCGTCGCCTCTGTGCGCGGCGTCCTGGAGCGGGCGGCGGTGTGGGGGGCGAGGACCACGCAGGGGCTGGTCCACGGCGACTGGCACCCGGGCAACCTGGTGTTCCGCGGGGATGAGCCGGTGGCGGTGTGCGATTTCGATCATGCCCGTCTGGGGGCGCGCCAGCGGGAGGTGGCGCAGGGGCTGGCCCAGTTCAGCCTGACCCGGGGCGCGGCGGGCCAGGACCCGGCCGCGTGGCCGGCCAACGCGGACCTCGACCGGCTGGCCGCCCACTGGCGGGGCTACCGCTCGGGGGGCGGCACGGCCGACCCCGGGGTGGTGCTCGGTCTGCTGCCCGGCGTGCTGATGGAGGAAGGGCTCGGGGCCGCCGATCCGCGGGCGGTGTGGCTGGTGCTGCGCAAGGCGCAGTGGCTCGAGGACCGTCGGGACGAGATCGCGTCCCGGTTGACCGCGGCGGTGTGAACGAGCATTCACGCGGTGGCTGGGGCGCGGCGGCTTATACTGGGCGGATGGTCATCGCCCCCTTCACCCCCCTGATGCTGGGATTGGTCATGCTCGCCGGGCAGCCGGCGGACGAGACGGCCGCGTGGATCGAGCGGCTGGGGGAAGAGTCCTGGTCGGTCCGCGAGGCGGCGACCGAGGCGCTGGGCACCGTCGAAGAGCAAGACGAATCGGCCCGCGACGCGGCGATCATCGCGGCGCTGGGGCGGGCGGATCTGACGCAGGAAATGCGACTGCGTCTGGTGCGGGTCGCGGCGTGGCGGTTCCGATCGGCGCCGCTGGGCGGGCTCGGCGTGAGTTTCGGGGGTTCGGGGGAGGGCGCGGTGACCATCCAGGGGGTGGTGCCGGGGTTCCCTGCGTCCGACATGCTGCGTCCGGGCGATGAGGTGACGGCGGTGGACGGCGAGATCGTCGGCGGGATGGAACATCTGCGGGCGGAGATTCTCAGCCGACGTCCGGGCGACACGCTGCCGGTGTGGGTGCGTCGGGACCGGACGATGCTGGAGATGGCGCTCCCGCTGGGCTCCTACGCGAGCCTCGAGGGCGGGGCGGCGCTGGACGACGAGACGGTGGTGTGGGCGATGCGTCTGCGCCTGGCGCGCGAAGGGGTGTCGATCGGCGGCCCGGACCGCGTCGGCGCAGGTCTGAACGCGGACGCCTGGATCGCGGCGGCGTTCCCCGAAGGCCGGGACGGTACGCCCCCGCGGGCGGGGGAGCGTCAGAGCCCGGGCGTGACGCTGGCGCCCAGCGGGGCGGACCGCGACGCGGGCGCGCGGCGGCGCGGATCCTGGGCGACGCGCGAAGACGCAACGCGGAGCGTGGGCGAGCAGCGGCGGATGGACCTGGGGCTGGCGATGAACGCGGGGATCCGGGCGCGGGCGCTGCTGGTGGAGTTCGAGCGGGCGCTGGTCGAGCGGATCGCGGGGGCCCGCGACAGCGGGGCCGACGCGTCCGGCATGGAGCGGTCGCTCGAGTCCGTGCGGGCGCGGATGCGCACGCTGGACGCGCGGCTGGTGGAGACCAGCCGCGCGATGGACGCCGCGGGGGACTGAGGCGTCAGTCCGCCCGCTCGCGCAGGTGGTCGAGCATCGTGGTCACCGCGGCGCGGGCGCGGACGAACGCGGGGTGGTGGCGGTGGTCGTGCTCGGTGAGCGCGAGGGCGCGTTCGCAGCGTTCGATGTTCTTGGTGACACGCATGGTGCGGTGGAGGTCGCAGGCGTTGTCGAAGACGTCGGCGAGTTTGACCATGCGGGCCTGCCAGGGGGCGGCGGCGAGGCGGGCGTCGTAGTCGCGCTCGCGGATGTCCTCGCGCAGGAGCATGTTCTTGGTCATCGCGGCGACGCAGACGGCCACGGCCTCGCCGAAGGCGGACTCGATGTCGTCGTAATCGGTGGCGGTGTCCTCGATGGTGTCGTGGAGCAGGGCGGTGCAGAGGGCGACGGGGTCGTCGCAGGCGAAGGTGTCGCGGACCGTCAGGGCGACGCGGAAGACATGGGCGACGTAGGGCGTCTTGCCGTCCTTGCGGATCTGGGCCGCGTGGGCGCGGGCGGCGAAGGAGGCGGCCTGCTGCCAGACGGGGGGGATGGGGGCGGGGTGCTGGGTGGGTGAGGTGTCCATGCCTTTGGCAGGGTACGCCAGCCGGAACCGGGAGGAGAAATGAGGCGGACCCGCGGCGGCGGGGCCGGGGGAAACCGGGGTTCGGGGCACGGGATCGGGGGTCGAGGCGGTGTCGAGTCTTTGTGGCGACGCACGGAGGATGCGGGTGCTTCGGTGGTCGCAGGAATCCGCTTCCTTCGTGCGCGGCTTAAAGAAACTTGTCAGGCGACGATGATCTTGATGCGGCCGGGGTTGCCGGCGTGCTCGTCGAAGATCAGCAGCTCGTTGGCCTTTTCCTTGAGGTAGGGGCGGGGCAGGGCCATGGGGAGCTGGGGCGGGACCTTTTTGCCCGCGCCGGTCTGGGAGAAGTAGCGGCCGAGGTTGCGGCCGTTGAGGAAGACCACGCCCTTGTTCATGCCGGAGAGGTCGAGCGAGAGGGCGACCCGCTCGGCGGGGGCGTTGAAGAAGGCGCGCCACCAGCAGGGGGTGGTGAGCTTTCCGAGGTTGCTCTTGGCGACTTCCTGGTATTCGTTCTCGCCGGGGGCCTCCCACTTGGCGAAGGCCCAGTCGCCCTTGTCGGTGGCGGCGGAGACGGCCTCGACGAACTTGATATTCGAGCAGATGGCCAGGACTTCCTCGACGCGGGCCTGGGCGGCGGGGCCGTCGCCCTCGTCGGTGTGCAGGGCGAGTTCGAGTTCGTTGTTGCCGCGGCGGAGCTGGTGCTCGGAAAGGATGAGCGTGCGGGCGTTCATGCCGTCGATGAAGTCGACGGGGTCGCCGTTGAGCAGCACCAGGGCGCGGGCGGGCAGGGGCGGGATCTCGATGACCAGCGGCGTGTGCTTGCGGTGCGCAAAGGCCCAGGACACGCGGGCGGGGTGGGTGGTGTCGCCCTCGCGGACGCGGAACAGGGGCGTGCGCCAGGCGAGCAGGTTGAAGGGCTGGGCGTTGACGAGCTTGGGCTTGGGCGTGCGGAACGCGGTCGCCTCGATGAGGTGCCCGTAGAGGCCCTTGCGGTAGTGCATGAGCGAGCCGCCCGAGGGATAGCCCATGTTGTCGGCGAGGATGGTCAGGGTGTGGGTGCCCTTCTTGAGGGAGAGCGGCAGCTGGGACTCGGCGCCGGGGCCGCGTCCGAGGACGCCGACGGGCTCGGCGTCGAGGAAGAGCGCAGCGCGGTCGGCCATCTCCGGGGCGGCGGCCCTGATCTTGCGGGTGGCGCCGGAGCGGAGGTTGACGCGGTACCAGCCGTAGCCCTGCGGCGCACCGAGTGCGGGAAGTTCGGCGGGACCGTTGATCTGGGCGTAGCGGGGCGAGGAGCCGTCGATGTGGGCGGTGGCGGGCGCGGCCTCCCAGGTCTCGATGGTGACGGCGGGGAGGCGGTTGGCCGGCGGGGGGGCGTCGGCGGGGGCCTTGGTGTTGACCGTGGTGACGGCGCCGTCGGGGGCGATCTCGGTGTGGGTCTTGGAAGAGCCGGGGAGCGGCTCGAAGGCGGTGCTCAGGCCGGCGACGCCGATGTAGACCGTGCCGGCGTGGTGGAAGGTCTCGTCGGCGAGCTCCTCGGAGACGACGGCGATGGTGATCTCGTCGACCTTGATGGTGACGGGGCGGCGGCCCTTGGGCACTTCGAGTTCGACCGGGGTGCCGTTGATCGAGACCGTGCCGACCGAGCCGGCCGAGCCGAAGACGACCAGCGTGGTGCCGGAGAAGAAGAGCGTGCAGAGGGTGGCGTAGTCGAGGTGGGCGCGGCCCGTCAGGTGGGTGTCGAGCAGGCACCAGTGGACCTGCTGGTTGCCCAGCGGGACGGGCATGGCCGAGCCGTCGGGCATGAGCAGGGGCAGCACGCCGGGCTTGGACCTGGGCGGGGAGAAGACGAAGAGGACCTGCCCGTGCGAGCCGCGGAGGTGGGTGATGGTGCGCCCGGCGATGTGACCCTCGCGCGGGGCGGGGTCGATGACGATGGGCGGCGTCTCGGCGGTGTGGTTGGCGAAGACCCGCGAGAACGAGGACGCGAACGAGGCGAGCCGGCGCACGGCCGGATACAGCGCGGTGGGGCGGCCGTGCTCGTCGACGCAGGCGGCCAGGTCCTGCGTGGGCGCGAGCATGGTGTGCTCGCCGCGGGGGGACTGGCCGGCCCAGAAGCCCAGGGCCGTGCCGCTGGAGAAGCACGAGAGGTTGAAC
>CAYNRF010000005.1:0-34280 GCA_964399525.1 uncultured Phycisphaeraceae bacterium
CGTCGCTTCGTCGCTTCGTCGCTTCGTCGCTTCGTCGCTTCGTCGCTTCGTCGCTTCGTCGCTCCCGCTGAGCATACGAAAACACGCCCCGCCGGGCGGAGCGTGCTTCAAAGTAGGGGATCCCAGACTCGAACTGGAACTAACAGAATCAGAATCTGTCGTGCTACCAATTACACCAATCCCCCGGTCGGAACCGGTCCGGGCGAGGCCCGGGCCAAAGTGTAGCCCCGGGTCCGGCGCCGGCCAATCCCTCCGCCGGGTACGCTTGGGGCATGACCCGAACCGCCGCCAACCTCATCGCTCTGGTGCTGGCCATGCTGACCCTCGGAGGGGGGGCGATCGCCTCGCCCCTGTCCCCGCCGGTGCCGCCGGGGCGGGACCCGCAGCTCTGGGCCTTCATGTCGCGGTATCTGGAGGCCCTGCACGAGGCCAGCCCGGAGTCGGTCGGCCCGGCTTTCGGGGACGAGCGTCTCAACGATCGGCTGGGCGACGTGTCCGCCGCGGCCAATCTGGCGTGGGACGAGCGGGTGATCGCCTGGCGTCTGGAACTCGAGCGCCTGCCCCGGACCGGCTTCACCGAAGCCGACCACCTCGACGCGGACCTGCTGGTCTTCGAGCTCGACCGGCAGATCGCCGGGGCGCGGTTCCGCGGGTGGCAGATGCCGGTCAACTCGCAGGGCGGGCCGCAGGTCTGGCTGCCCCAGCTCGCCGCCCGGCTGCCCATGCGGACCGACGAGCACCGGCGGGACTACCTCACGCGGCTCAAGCAGGTGCCCATCGTGGTGGGCGACACCATCGACAACATGCGCCAGGGGATCGCCGAGGGACGCGTGCCGCCCCGGGCGGCGGTGGAGCCCGCGGTGGCCCAGGCGCTGGCCCAGGGTTCCGCCGAATACCTGCGTGATCCCACGACCAACCCGTTCTATCGCCCGTTCCTGACCGTGGATCAGGACTCGGAACTGGCGCGGGAGGCCCGGGCGGTGATCGCCGAGCGGATCGTGCCGGTGTATCAGGAGCTGGCGCTCTTCCTGCAGAACGAGTACCTGCCGGCTTGCCGTGACTCGGTGGCCATCTCCGACGGCGTGGACGGCCCGGCCGCCTACGACCACGCCCTGACCGTCCACACCACGCTGCCGGGCGTGACCGCCGAGCAGATCCACAAAATCGGGCTCGAGCAGGTCGCCCGCCTGCGCGCCGAGATGATGGCGGTGATCGCCCGCACCGACTGGGCCGGCAACCAGTCGGCGTGGGAGTCCGAGCAGGCCAAGTTCGCGGCCTTCACCAACTACCTGCGCACCGACCCGCGCTTCTATTTCACCGATCCCGAAGACCTGTTCAACGCCTACAAGATCGCCAGCAAGAACATCGACGCGGAGATGCCGCGGCTGTTCCGGCGGTTGCCGCGGCTTTCCTACGGCGTGGCGCCGATCCCGACCTTCGCCGCCAAGGCGGCCCCCACCGCGTACTACTACCCGGGCTCGCTCGAGGCGGGCATCCCCGGGACCTTCATGGCCAACCTGACCAGCCTCGAGCAGCGGCCCAGGTACGACATCATCGCCCTGACCCTGCACGAGGGCGTGCCGGGGCATCACCATCAGATCGCGCTCGCCCAGGAGCTGGAAGGCCAGCACCCGCTGCGGTCCACCTTCGGGTTCACGGCGTTCGTCGAGGGCTGGGCGCTGTACGCCGAACTGCTCGGACTGGAGGTCGGCGGCCCCCCGGGGCAGGGGCTGTACGCCAACCCCTACGACGACTTCGGACGCCTGAACTTTGAGATGTGGCGGGCGATGCGCCTGGTGGTGGACACCGGGCTGCACGCGCTGGGCTGGACGCGCCAGGACGCCATCGACTTCATGAGCGCGAACAGCGCGCTGTCGGCCCACAACATCGCGTCCGAGGTGGACCGCTACATCGGCTGGCCGGGCCAGGCCACGGGCTATCTGATGGGCCAGCTGCGCATCCGCGCGTTGCGGGCCAAGGCGGAGCAGCAGCTCGGCGAGCGGTTCGATCTCCGCGCCTTCCATGACGCGCTGCTCGACGCGGGGGCCCTGCCCATGCCGGTGCTGGAAGCCAAGATCGACCGGTGGATCGCGGCCCAGCAGGGTTGAGGCTCGGCGATTCCGTTGCAAGGAGCGGGATCGACAAGCCGCGACTGCAAGGGAGCGGCCGAGCGACGCACAGGACCCTGACGGCCTGCAATCCTCCGTGAACACCAAGTCACTCCTTCAACGCTGAAAGCACGGCGGCCTCGGCCGCTTCCTTGCGGGCGCGGCTTGTCGTGGAGGATCAGGTGCCCATCGTGTCGCCAAAGAGGCGGATGTGCAGGCGGTCGCCGTAGCGCCAGTTGCGCTGGCGGCAGGCGTCGACCACCCAGGCGACGGAGGCCGGATCGGGCACGGTGACGCCCTCGGGCATGAGGACCACGTCGTCGGGACGCCAGCCGCGGACGCCGGCGAGGACCGATTCGATCTCGGGCAGGTCGGCGGGCGAGGCGACGACGAACTTGAGCTGGCGGTCCGGAGCGGACGCGACGAGCTCGTTGAGTGCGTCGAAGTTCAGCCGCCGGGCGTCGTGGCGCTTGGCCCACGTGCCGGTCGGATCACGCGGATCGCCGTGCGGCGTGGAGTTGGCCAGTTTGGGCGAGAGGCTCATCAGGTGGCAGCGCACGCCGGGCAGGGCGACGGTGCCGGCGGTCTCGATGGTGATGTGCATCCCCGCGGCGTGCAGGGCCTGCGTGATGGGGACGAGCTGCGGGAAGATCATCGGCTCGCCCCCGGTGAGCACCGCGTGCCGCACGCCGCTGGCCAGGGCCTCGGCCACCACCTCGTCGACCGACCGCTTGATCGATTCGGGGTTCCAGCTCGCGTAGGGCGTGTCGCACCACGTGCAGCGGAGGTTGCACCCGGCCAGACGCAGGAACCACGATGGCACGCCGGTCAGTTTGCCCTCGCCCTGGATGGACACGAAGGTTTCGGAGACCGGGACGGCGCCGGGGCCGCCGAGTTCGGTGTTCTGGATCGGCAGGGGATGGGTCGTCATCGGGCGACCCCAACCAGCCGCGCCCGAAGGAAGCGGGATCTTGCTCGATCGAGCGTGCACCTTGGGACCAACAAGAACCCGCTTCCTTCGGGCGCGGCTATCTGATTGGTCATGACGCCACCCTTGCGTACCGCGTCGGGTCCGGCACGCCCGCCCGCTCGAAGCCGAGTCTGCGGAGGCGGCAGGAATCGCACCGCCCACACGCGAGCGCCGCGCCATCGACGATGACCGGGTCGTAGCACGAATGCGTCATCGCGTAATCCACGCCCAGGTCCACGCCCGTGCGGATGATGCGGTCCTTGCCCATGCCGATCAGCGGCGTATGGACCGTAAAACCGTTGCGCTCCACGCCCGCCCGGGTCGCCAGGTTGGCCGTCTGCTGGAAACTGGCGATGAACTCAGGGCGGCAATCGGGATAGCCCGAGTAGTCCACCTCGTTGACGCCGATGAACAGGTCGTGGGCTTCGAGCGTCTCGGCGAGGGCCAGGGCGATGGACAGGAACACCAGATTGCGGGCCGGGACGTAGGTCACAGGGATCTCGTGCCGGGCCCGCTCGGTCTCGCGGTCCTTTGGCACGGCCACGCCGGGATCGGTCAGGGCGCTGCCGCCGAAGGAACCGGTGTCGATGCGGAACACCCGGAACGAGGCGGCCCCGAGGGCGTGGGCGACCCGGCGGGCGGCGTCGAGTTCGTGCCGGTGACGCTGGCCGTAGTCGAAGGCCAGGGCGTGGCAGGCGAACCCCTGCCGCCGGGCGATGGCCAGCACGGTCGCGCTGTCCAGGCCGCCGGAGAGCAGGACCACGCCCGGGGCGGGGGGGGAAACTGAGTCCGAATTCTGGGCGTTCTCAGGGGACATTCCGCCCGAAGCGTACGCAGCGGTCCTCGGCTGTCCGGACCCGATTGGAGACCGAGCACCCAACCGGGTCGATTTTGCAACACACGGCCGCGATTTCCGTTAGAATGTTGTCATGCCGATGTCGCTCCTCAGCGCGACGGTGTTGCGGGTCCGCCCGGCGGGTGTGACCAGTGACTTCTGCCCGGTCTGCCGCCAGGAGCGCCGCTTCCGCCTCGCGGTGGCCGAGTACCGGCGGGTGGTGTTCCTGATTGATCGCGGGCGGGTGGGCCACGAGCATCACGAACTGACCTGCAAGTCGTGCGGCTGCGTCATGGAGCGGCCCGCGGCCGAGCGCCCGTTGCGTCACACCCCGACCGGCTCCGCGGCCGAAACCTTTGAACCCGAGTGCCTGCCCATCGTCCGCCACCGCATCGACGACTGCACGCGCATGGAGGCGATGCGCAAGGCGGGCAAGGTCAAGCCTGACATGCGCGAGGAGATGATCCGCCACGCGGTGCACTGCTTCGCGCGGATCTATGACGAGCTGCCGACGGCGCGCATCACGCCGCTGGCCAGCGGGCTGCTGTTCGCGGCCACGCTCGCCCTGGGCGTGCTCGGATACGTTGCGTGGACGAGTCTTGGCCAGCCATGGCGGGCCGCGGCCGCCCTGTTCGCCGCCGCGGCGCTGTGGCTGGGGCTGTGGCACTGGATCAACACCCACTCGCCGCGCGTCCGGGTCCGCACCTGGCTGGCGATGGCCCTGGCCCCCCTCGACCCCACCGAGGCCGAGATCCGCCAGGCCCGACTGGAACTGCAATCCCACCGCCTGGGCGCCGGATTCAAGATGAGCCCGACCAAACTGCGCGGCCGGATCGAGCGGATCCGGCGGTCGGGGATGGTGCCGGGGTGAGCGGGGCGTCGGCGTTCCTCCGACCAACCCGGCTTATCATTCTGTTATGAAGCGGTTCCGCTGGCGGCAACTCGGTATGTGCCCGTTCACCTGCCCGGTGTGCCAGGACGCCGTTGTCCACGAACGCCACCGGGTGGTCACCGAGGTGCGCCGGCCCTTCCGCAAGCCGGTGGACCTGCCGTACGCCGAGATGGTCCGCTGCCCGCAGTGCGGGCACGCGGCGCTGGTCGAGCGGGGGTTCGGGGACGGGTTCCGGGCGCGGGAAGGCGAAGCACCCTACGACGCGCTGGTCCGCTTCTTCGGGCGCGAGCACCGCGAGGTGGCGCTGGCCGACGCCTACCGCAACGCGAAGGTGGACCTGATGTCCAACGAATCGCGCTGGCAACTCATCCTCAACGCCTTCGCCCACGCCAGCTACGAGCAGTTCGTGCCGCCGGTCGGGTCGATCCCGCGGCGGACCACCCTCAACCGGATCACCGCGCTGATCCTGGGATTCCTGATGATCACCATGGGATCGTCCGTGGTCTTCGCCGCGATCGCGGTGATGCTGCCCGCGGCCCCCCATCCGGCCCAGGACGTGCTCGCGATCGTCATGATGATCGCGACGATCGCCGGCGTGGTCGGGCTGATCGCGTGGCACGCGTGGTGCTTCTGGAAGGAGTGGTCGGTCGAGATCCACCGGCGTCGGTCGACCGCCCGCGTGCACCGTTCGCTGGCCCGCATGCTCACCGGGCTGGACGCCGACGGCTCCACGCTGCGGGACGCCAAGAAGACGGCCCTCGAAAACAAATGGGTCACCGCCACGGCCGATCCGGAAAAAGTGCTCGAGATGATCGCCACGGGGGCGGGCAACAAGCTTCGCGCAGGCCCGGCGACTCCCGCCGCGGAAACGGACGCCCCCACCAAGAAGCCGCGCACGAAGTAAGCGGGTTCTTCTCTTGGGAAACCCACGCCGGTCGCGCACTTGCAAGAGGACGCGTTGTGTTTCCTGTTGATTGCAGTCCGCGACCATGACGCGCGTCGCTCGGCCGCTCCCTTGCAGTCGCGGCTTGCCAGACCGGTCATCACACACGCTTCTTGAGCACGCCCGCGTGGAACCCGCGGCCCTCTTCGCGGAACTTGCGCTCGAAGTTGGTCCCCACCAGTTCACCTTCACGGGCCGAGCCCGGACGGTCGAAGGCCAGACGTTCGAAGGGCTGGGCGGGCAGGGCGCCCAACTCCCGCGCCACGTCAGGGGGAATCGCGGGGATGTCCTTCGGGGACGCGCCCTGCAAACCTCCCGGCGTGCACCACATCCCGAAGTGCGCCCCGTCCCAGGCCCACAGCTCGTCGTGGTCGGTCACCACCCGCAGCTCGCCGCCGGGCGTGAGCGCCTTCCAGGCATCGAGCAGGAAGCGGTGCTGGACCACGCGGTTCTTGTGGTGCTTGCGCTTGGGCCAGGGGTCGGAGAAGTACAGGTGGATCACCGCGCAGATCCCGACGGGGCAGCGCCAACGCAGGAACTCGGTCGCGTCGGCCCGCAGCAGGCGGACGTGCATGAACGATCCGTCGGCCTCGCGCCGGCGGCGCACCCGGTCGGCCGCGTAGGCGCAGAACTCGCCGGCCCATTCGATGCCCAGAAAGTTGGTCTGCGGCTCCAGCTCGGCCTGCTGGACCAGGAACGTGCCCTTGCCCGAGCCGATCTCCAGCTCGAACCGACGCTCGGGGTGGGGGAACCACTGGCGGGGGTCCATCCGCCCGGCGTCGGGGTCGGTCAGGATCGCGTCCGGCAGGGTGCCGAGTTCGTCCTGCGAGATGGCGACCACACCGGGTGCGGGATCCAGCGGGCGGCCGTGTCCGAGTCCGAAACTCATGGGGGAGGAGTATAAGAGTCGGAGGCACGGAGGCACGGAGGCACGGAGGCACAAAGTGACGAAGCGACGAAGCGACGGAGCGACGGAGGGACGGAGGGACCGAGGGAAACTGGACGGGAATCGAGGCTGGGAGGCGGCCGGATCAGGAACCCTACCGTTCCCGCATGAAGGACGGCCACAGCCCCGCCAACCCGCTCCGGGCCACGCGTGCTCCCGATCTGGCCGGTTCGATCCAGGTCCGGGTGCGGTACGCCGAGTGCGATCCGATGGGGGTGGCCTACCACGCCAACTACCTGCCGTGGATGGAGATCGGGCGGACCGAACTGCTCCGCACCAGCGGGGTGTCGTACGGCACCATGGAGGCCGAAGGGTTCTTCCTGGTCATCACGCGGTGCGAGATCCGCTACCGCCGGCCCGTCCGCTACGACGACCTCGTCGAGATCCGCACCGCGGTGGAGAGCACGAGCCGGGTGAAGATCCGCCACACCTACGAGATCGCTCTGGTCGAACGCCACGGGCGGGCCCCGGACCCGGCCGACCCGGGCGTGCCGGCCGACGGGGTCTGCGCGGTGGGCACCACCGAACTGGCCTGCGTCGGGACGGACGGCCGCCCGCGGGAGCTGCCCGCCTGGTTGACCGCCCGTTGAGAGACGCGGACAAACACCCCACCACGCCGGCCTCTCCGGCGGCGGCCCGTGCCCGCCGCGTCTTCCTCCCGGGTAGGATCTGACGCCCGAGGGGGCGAACGGGGAGGTTTCACATGCCACAATCGCATTCCGTCCGGACCACAGTCGCATTCGGGATGGGCGCGCTGGCCGCGACGGCGGTGGGCGTGGGTCTGGGCGCCGGCCTGCGGGCCGAACAGCCGGCCGCCGCCGCCCCGGACAAGACGAGCTACGCCATCGGGCACGATCTGGCCGTCGCGACGCTCGACCGCCTGCGGATCGACGGGGTCGAGTTCGACCGGGCCACGATGGCCCGCGGCTTCATGGACGTCATCGAGAACAGGCCGGCGGCTTTCACCGACGCAGAGATGACCGGCGCACTGATGGTGCTCGAGCGGCAGGTCAACGAGCGGCACGCGCGCGAGCGGTTCGACAGCGACCCGGTCTTCAAGGCCTACGCCGAGGAGAACGGACGCAAGAGCCGCGAGTTCATCGACCGGTTCAAGGCCGACGCCCGCTCCGTCAGCCTGCCAGGCGGGAGCGCCTACCGCGTGCGCGAGAGCGGCGACGGCGATTCGCCCGGCATGGGTGACACGATCCGGGCGGTCTTCGAGGCCCGGCTCATCGACGGCACGCTGATCGGTGACGGCGAGGAGCACCGCCTCCGCGTGGACAGCATGGTGCCCGGAGCCCAGGAACTGATCCAGCAGATGCGCGTCGGCGACCGCTGGATCGTGGTCATCCCGCCGGAGCAGGCCTTCGGCCTGGGCGGACGCCCGCCCGAGGTGGGCCCCAACCAGGCGATCGTGGCCGAGGTGCACCTGCTGGGGATCGGCGGGTGAGCGGTCACGCGCGACTCGGCTGCCTGATGGCGGTGCTGACGCTGGGCCTGGCCCCGGGCGAGGCGGACGCACAGTACGCACTGGACGCGAACCTGTCCGTCCGCGGCACCCACAACGTCCATCGCGCCCCGCTCGCGGTCGGCCGCGAGATCTATTCGATCAACCGGGCGACCGGCACCATGGTCTACAACCGCGCGAGCGCGTTCAACGACTCGGCCTATTCGATCCATCAGCGTTCGGCGTTCACGCTGTTCGACTCGCCGCAGACCTCCGGCGTGTTCTCGGCCGCCGACCTGGCACGGGCGCCGATCCCCGAGGCCGCCCCGCCCACGCAGATCACGTCCCCGTCGGGCCCGCCCGCCGCGCGGCGCGCGCCGGCGCCGGGACGCGTGGCCGTCAGCCCGGTCAACCAGTTCGTCACGCCCGTGTCGCGCGGGCCGGTCACGCGGCCTCCCATACCCCAGCCCAGCCGTCCGCCGTCGGCGCTGGGCGGGCCGGCCTACAGCGTGGCCAGCCGGCCGCTGCGGTCGCCGGGCGATGAGGTTTCCCGCGTGCGGACGTACAGCGTCTTTGGCGACTGATCGCCGTGGGCGCTGCAGATCACATCATCCCAGCAGCTCGATGGCCCGGGACACGTTCTTCGCCGGGCTGAGTTCGATCCCCTTGATTTTGGGAATGGCGTTGCTCCCGCGCAGGTCGGGGACGATGGCGCAGGTGTACCCCAGGCGCGCGGCCTCGCGCAAACGCTGCTCCAGCTGCGTGACCGAGCGGATCTCGCCGCCCAGGCCGACCTCCCCCACCGCCACCGTGGTGGGCTCGAGCGCCCGGCGGTAGTGGGCTCCGGCGATGGCCAGCAGCAGCGCCAGGTCGCTGGCGGGCTCGACGATCCGCAGCCCGCCCACCGATGATGCGAACACGTCTCGGTCCGCCAGGCGCAGCCCGCCGTGCTGCTCGAGCACGGCGATGAGCATGGCCAGGCGGTTGGGGTCCAGGCCCGCGCTCTTGCGTTTGGCCGCGCCGAGGAAGCCGGTGGCGGTCAGCGCCTGGATCTCCACCAGCACGCAGCGCGAGCCGTGCACGGCCGGGCAGACCACGGCCCCCGGGCGCGGGTCGTCGCCGCCCTCCAGCGCCGCCACGCTGGCGCCGCCGGGCAGCTCACGCAGGCCGTTGCCGGTCATCTCGAAGATGCCAAGCTCCATGGTGGTGCCGAAGCGGTTCTTGATGGCCCGGACGATGCGGGCGTTGTGCGTGCGGTCGCCCTCGAAACTGATGACGGCGTCGACCAGGTGCTCGAGCAGGCGCGGGCCGGCGAGCTGGCCGTCCTTGGTCACGTGCCCGACCATCACCACGGCCATGCCGGAGGCCTTGGCCAGGTAGACCAGTTCGGCCGCGCAGCGACGCAGCTGCGTGATCGACCCCGGCGCGGCGTCCAGGTCCGCCTTGTAGATCATCTGGATCGAATCGATCACCAGCACGTCGGGGCGGACCCGGCGGGCCTGTTCGACGATGCGGGCCAGGTTGGTGTCGGCCAGCACGAAGAGCGTGTCGCTCTCGGCCACGCCCAGGCGGCTGCCGCGGTTGCGGACCTGCTCGGCGCTCTCCTCGCTGGACACATAGAGGACACGGCCGGACCAGTCGGCCTCGTGCGTGCGGGCCCGCACCGCGCCCGCCCACGCCCCCGCCGCCTGGAGCAGCAGCGTCGACTTGCCGATGCCAGGCTCGCCCCCGACCAACACCGCCGAGCCGGGCACCAGACCGCGGCTGCGGTCGTCGCCGCCGAGCACGCGGTCCAACTCCATGATGCCCGTGGGATACCGGCGGCTGGGTCCGATGAGGTTGGAGACCTCGGTGATGGGCACGGCCGCCGGCGCCTCACCGCCCGATTTGGGCTCGACCCAGCCGGACCCGCGCTGGGGATCTTTCTCGGCGGCGGCGTCGAAGGTCGATTCCTCCAGGCTGTCCCACGCGCCGCAATCCGGGCACTTGCCCGCCCAGCGGTGCTGGGTGGCGCCGCACGAGCGGCAGATGAACATCTTGCGGGTCTTCGCCATGGGACCAGCATAGCCGATCGGGGTGGTCAATGCGGTCTCTGTTCGGGTTTGCAATGGGATCCGGCGGAGCCTCGGATTCCGCGGTGGGTAGCATCGAGGCGTGGACCCCGACGTGACCCAGCCCCAGGCACCCCAACCACCCCCGCCCACGCCCCCCCCGGCCTCCGCGCCGGCCCGGCGACGCCGCCGGTGGAAGCGGTGGATTGTGATCGTCCCGGTCGGTCTGGTGGGGCTGGCGGTCGGGCTGATGCAGACCCCGGCGGCGGCCTGGCTGGTCGAACCGATTCTGGCCTCCCAGACGGGCATGCGGGTCCAGACCGGCTCGGTCCGCATCTCGCCGACGGGCACGGTGGTCATCACCAACGGGCGGCTGACCGCCCCGGGGGTGCCCGGGGTCGCGGGCGAAGTGCTGCGCATCGACCGCGTCGAGGCGCGCATCGACTGGTCGGCCACCCTGGCCGGTTCGCCGGGAATCAAGGACGTGCGGCTGCTGGGCCCCGAGCTGCGGCTCAGCCAGGACATCCGCACCGGCGTGCTCAACGCGGCGGCCTTCAAGCTGATCTCGGGCGGCGGCGGCGGTTCGACGCCCAGCGTGCGGATCCAGCGCGGGGTGATCGAGCTCGGCGAGCACGACGGCCCGCGGTACACCCGGCTGCGGCGGTGGAACATCCTCGGCGACATCGACCCGGCGGACGCGGCGGGCGTGTCGGGCTTCTCGTTCGCGGCGATCCCGGCGGAGGCGTCCGCCGGCGGGTCGGCCTCCGGTTCGCTCTCGCTCTCGGGCACGCTCGGGCCCGACGGGGTGGCGGCCAGCCTCGACGGACTGCGTCTGGAGGACTGGCCCCCGACCATCGTCCCCTCGCGCCTGCGCGATCTGTATGCCCGCCTGGACCTGACCGGACGCCTGCTGCCCACCCGCTTTGCCATCGGCAACGACGGCCGCGTGACGGTGCGGATGACGCTCGACGGGGTGGACCTGAACCTGCCCTTCAACGAGCGCTACGACATCGCCGGGGCGGGCGAGCTGCTGCGCATGCGGCAGACCCGCGGCACCATCGAGTTCGGCACGGAGGGGCTGTCGGCCGACGTCAACGGGCTGATCGACGAGCTGCGGTACGACGTGGCGCTGAACTACCGCGGGCTGACGCCCGAGGCCCCCTTCGACGCCAGGCTGAGCACCCGGTTCCGGATGGACGAGCGGTTCCGGCCGCGGCGGTTCCTGCCGCCCAAGGCCATCGAGAAGCTCGACATGTTCGACAATCCCTCCGCCGACGTGGACGCGGTGGTCCGCATCGTCCGGGCTGCCAGCGCCGGGCCGGTGTCGGTCGAGGGAACAGCGCAGATCTCCAACGGGTCGGCCAGCTACGCCAAGTTCCGCTACCCGTTCACCGACATCCGCGGCTCGGTGGCCTTCACCCAGGAGGGGCTGCGCTTCGACGGGATCACGGGCCGCGGCCCGACGGGCGCGACGCTCGCCGCCACGGGGAACTTCGACGGGCTGGGCGAGGACTCCCGCGTCGTGATCGAGATCCAGGTCCGCTCGGTGCCCATCGATCAGCACCTCATGGCCGCCCTGACCACGGGCCGACGCAAGCTCGTCGAGGCGCTCTTCCACCCGCAGCGGTACCAGGAGCTGCTCGCCGACGGGCTCATCCGCACGCCCGACGGCCGGGGCGGGCCCGACGCGCCCCTGTTCTCCTTCGGAGGCGCCGCGGACGTCGACCTGCGGCTCGAACGCGTCCCGGAACGTCCCAGCGACGACCGGTGGACGCGGGACACGATCGTCCGGCTGGAGAACGCCGGGCTTGTCCCCGAGCATTTCCCGCTGCCCATCGTGGCCCGCGGCATCCAGCTGCGGATCGCCGACGACGATCTGAGTCTGACGGGCGGCCGCTACGTCGGGCTGACCGGCGGCGAGGCGTGGGTGCAGGCGGAGATCGATCAGGACGCCGTCCGCCCGGGGCAGGACCCGCTGCCCGTGGTGGAGATCAACGCGCGGGGGATCCCGGTGGACGAGCGGCTGCTGGCCGCCATCCCCGGGTACCGCGACCCGCCCAAGCCGGGTCAGACCGTCTCGCTGCGTTCGATCCTGGACAACCTGCGCGTCGCGGGCCTGGTGGACTGCCGGGCCGTGATCGGGCCGCGCTCCGACGGGCATCTGGGCTACGACGTCGAAGCCAGCCTTGAAAACGCCTCCGCCCGGCCCAACGCCGACGTGCCCGGGGCCCCGGCGCCCTCGCCCGAGGAGCCGGACCCGCTCGTTCTGGACGGGATGAACGGCATCATCTACGTCACCGAGCGGCTGATCGTGGTCGACTTCCGCGGGGTGCTCCAGTCGCCCGCGCGCCCGCTGGCGCCCACCCCGGTCACGCTGCTGACCCAGCTGACGATGCCCGAACGTCGCGGGGGGCTGGGCGATGTCGAGCGTGTCGGCGGCCTGCTGCCGATCCAGGCCGGCCCGCCGCGCCCCGGCCCGGGCCTGTTCGCCACCGCGCGGGCCGACGGCCTGGATCTGGCCATGCCGCTCGAGCACGCGGCGGCCGTGTTCTCTCCCGACCTGGCCGACCGGCTTGCCGAGCTGCGCACCGAGCGCCATCCCGACGGCGTGGTCGCGCTGCGGGCCGAACTGGACGGGATCGTCGGCGGGCACACCGAGACCGTCCTGGCGATCGACCGCATCCAGTCCCTTGCCGTGGACCATGCCGGCGTGCGTCACCGCATCGGGCCTTCGCGCGGCAGCATGGAGCTGGCGCTGGGGGTGCAGCCGCACGCGCGATTCTCCGGCTTTCGCACGCCGCTGGTCTCGGGCGGCGTGCCGAGCGGTGAGGTCTCGCTCGACGGCGACCTGCCCCTGGTCGGGCCCGATGCCGCGCCCTGGTACGGACAACGGGGCATGGTCCGCGTCGGGCTGCGCGACGGCCGGATCGACTCGCCCGCCACCACGCAGATCGTCGGGGCCTTCGCCGGCTCGCGGGCTGGAGCATGGCTGGAGGCGCGGCGCGTCGAGGGGCTCTTCGATCTCGACGTTGGTCTCTCGCCGGTCGACGACGCCCCGCCGAGGAAGGTGGGGGGCGGGGGCGCCTACGCCGTGCCGGCCCTGAGCGCCCTGGGCACGCTGCGTCCGCGCTCGCTCGCGCTGGATCTGCCCAGCGGGCGGATCGACTTCGGCGGCGTGGAGGGGCGGGTGCTGTTCGAAGGGTTCGGCGGCCGCGTGGACGCCGTCCGCGCCACGGCCCCGGGGCTTTCCGTTTCCGTCGACGGCCCGTGGACGTACACGCCGGGAGCCGGCGCGGGGGTCGACCTGCGGCTCGAACTGGCCGGCGACCGGCTGAACGAATCCGTGCGCACGCTGCTGCCCGACGTGCTGGTCGGCGTGCTGGACCGTTTCTCGGTCGACGTCGGCGGCGCGATCGAAACGGAGGGCCTGCGCTTGCGTGCCGAAGGGCTCGGGACGCCGGCGTCCGTGGTGGAAGTCGGCGGTTCGGCCCGCGTGGCCGGAGCGAGCGCCGTGATCGGCCTGCCCGTCACGGAACTCTCCGGCCGGATCGATTTCGACGTGCGGGTCGATCCCGACGGGCCGGGCTATGAGATCGACCTGCAGGCCGACCGGCTGCGGGCCGGACGCATGCGGGTCGAGGACGCGTCCGCCGCCATCCTGGCGGACGCGACGCGGCCCGGGGTCGTGCTCGTGCCCTCGATCGTCGGCCGTCTGCACGGCGGGCGGATCGCGGGCAGCGCCCAGGCGCACACCTCCGGCGACCAGACGCGGTTCTGGGTGGACGTGCACGCCTCCGACGTGCGCGCCGCGCCGGTGTTCGACGACCTGCTGCTGCCGCCCGACGGCCTCGTCGGCCCGCCCCTGCCCGGGGAAGAGACGGTCCGCTCGGCCTGGACCGTGCCGGACGACTTCACCCGCGGGCTGCTCGACGCCGACATGTCGATCACCGGCGTGACCGGCCGGCCGGACCTGACGACCGGACGCGGGGTCGTGCGCGTGGCGGGCGGTTCGGTGATCGCGCTGCCCGGGCTGATCAACCTCGTGGAGGTCAGCAACCTGCGCGCCCCGGTGGGGGCCCGGCTCGACCTGGCCGAGGGCGAGTTCTTCATCGACGGCACAACCATGGCGTTCGAGCGGCTCAGCGCCTCGTCCAGTTCGATCGAGATCCTCGGCCACGGCACGATGGACTGGGTGACTCAGGACCTCAACCTCCGCTTCCGCTCGCGGTCGATCCGGCCGGTGCCGATCTTCTCCAGCCTGCTCGAGCAGGTCCGCGACGAGCTGATCACCACGCGGGTGACCGGCCGGCCCGGGGACCTGCAGTTCTCCACGGAGACCTTCGGTTCCACCCGGCGGCTGTTCCGCGCCCTCATGGGTGACCGCGAGACCGAGCAGGAACGGGTGATGTCGGCGGTCGAACAGGCCTCGCGGGCGGCCAAGAATCGGGATCCCACCCGCGAGCCGGGGGTGGTGCTGCCCGCCGGGCAGCCGGAGCGCTGGGCCGACCGCCCGGACTGATCGGTCCGCACCCTTCGCCTTGTGTTCAACAGGAGCAACCATGCCGAACCCCGACCCAACGTCCGGAACGTCCACCCCGCCGGGGGTCGAGCCCAACCGGGTCGAACTGAACCCGACGCGCTCGACCCAGCCGGTCAACGAGCGGGCAGCCCCGCCCGAACAGCCGAGCGTGCGCCGGGCCGACGACGGGGAGGTGCAGGACCGCATCATCGAGCTGCTGGAGATGGTGGTCGGGCGCGCCGACGACTACGACGCCAAGCTGATCCGCGAGCTGATCACCGCGGCGCTCAAGCTGATCCCCGACGGACGCCACACCGGCGAGCTCAAGCTGATGACCGCCTCGGTCAAGGAACTGCGCTACGCCTACCGCGTGTTCGCCCAGTATCCCGACGCGCACAAGGTCACGATCTTCGGCTCGGCACGCACGCCCGAGGACCACCCGGACTACCGCGCGGCCGTCGAGTTTTCCAAGCTGATGGCCGACGCCGGCTGGATGGCCATCACCGGCGCGGGCGACGGCATCATGAAGGCCGGGCACGAGGGGCCCGGGCGGGCCGCGTCGTTCGGGGTGGCCATCCGCCTGCCGTTCGAGACCAGCGCCAACGAGGTGATCAAGGGCGACGAGAAGCTCATCAACTTCCGCTACTTCTTCACCCGCAAGCTCATGTTCCTCTCCCAGGCCGAGGCGGTCGTCTGCTTCCCGGGCGGCTTCGGCACGCTCGACGAGTGCTTCGAGGCGCTGACCCTCATCCAGACCGGCAAGGCCTCCATGGTGCCGGTGGTGTTCGTCGAAGGCGAACCGACACCGGGCGTGACGACCTCCGGCGGTGATCCGGACAAAGCGATCCCCGGATACTGGCAGGGATGGGTCGGCTTCATCCGCCAGCAGCTGCTCTCCCGCGGCTGGATCAGCCCCGAGGACGAGAACCTGTTTTATCTCGCAAAGAACCCGCGCGACGCCGCCGACCACGTGCTGCGCTTCTACGCCCTGTACCACTCGTCGCGGTATGTCCGCGACGATCTGGTCATCCGGATCAAGCGTCCGCTGACCGACGAACAGATCGAGACACTCAACCGCGAGTTCGCGGTGCTCGTCAAGTCGGGCCGCATCCACCAGCGCGGGGCGTACGAGCAGGAGCACGACCATCTCGAGCTGCCCCGCGTCGTCTTCACCCACACCCGGCACAAGTTCGGCCTGGTGCGGGCGCTGATCGACCGGATCAACTCCTTCGCATGACCGCCCGACGCCGCGCCATCCCGCCCCTGCTCGCCGGTCTGCTGCTCGCGGCCGCGCCGGCCCCCGGCTGCGCGAAGGCGCGGGAAGGGTGGCGTGCGCGGCTCAACCCCGCGGAAGCCGAACCGGCGCGCATGATCGAGACCAGCGCCGAGAACCTCTCGCCCGCCGAGGAAGGGCTCGAGATCATCGTCTGGACAAGCAACGATCCGGACCACCGCGTCGCGCGGGCCCTGCGGGCGTACGCCGCCGGCACGCCCCCGGTGCCGCCCGAGGACGCCGCCGTCTGGGCCCGCGTCGGCCTGCGTCTGCTCGAGGTTCCCGCCGACGATCTCGAGTCCCTGCTGGCCGCGTGCCCGCCGGTGTCGCCGCTGCAGCGCCAGCGGTTCGGGCAGATCCCGGTCTGGACACCCCTGGTGCGCGGGCCGCAGACGCCCGACGGTCTGCCCGGTCCGGACGGCCGCGCCCTGCCGGGCGGTCGGCCGCGCCTGATTGCGCGCAGCTGGGTCGAGCCGCAGATCGCCGGGGATCAGCGGCGGGATGTGGTCCGCACGGAGCTGGGCGTTCAGGTCGAGCAGGGCCGACGCCAGAGCCTGCTCGCCGATCCGGGGCTGGAGCGGTCCATCGCGGACGAGGGACCGATCCTGCACGCGCTGCTGACCACCCACACCGGGCGGGGCCGCGTGGCCATGGTGCTGGTCGCCGAGCAGCCCGGCCTGGACTGGGCGGACCTGCCCGACCCGCTGCCCGACGCGCTGCCCGACGGGTCGGGATCGCCCGACCCCGCCCCCCCGACCACCCCCACTCCCACCCCCACTCCCACCCCCGTCGCCCCCGGGCCCGTCCCCGCGGCCTCCGTCCCGCCGCGGCCGCGGTCGCTGGGGGAGTGGATGCTGTCCTCGCCCGCCTTCCCGGCCGCGGAGGGGCGCCCGCCGGTCCCGGCCCGCAAGGTGTTCGTGGTGTTCCTGCCCCGGCTCCGATCCGTCTCTCCGGCGCCCGATGTCGTCGCGCCGCCCGCCGACCTTTCCTCCACACCCCGGGGTGAACGTTGAACATCCTGCTCGCCTGTCTGATCCTCGGCATCGGTCTTGCCTTCCTGGTGGGCGGCGCGGACGTGCTGGTCAAGGCCTCCGCTTCGCTGGCCCGCAGGCTGGGGGTGTCCGAGTTCGTCGTGGGCGTGACCGTCGTGGCCTTCGGCACCAGCGCGCCCGAGCTGTTCGCCTCGGTCGGCGCGGTACTCCAGGATCAGCCGGACCTGGCGGTGGGCAACGTGGTCGGCTCCAACATCGCCAACATCCTGCTGATCCTGGGCGCGGGCGGCGTGATCGCGCCCATCGCGATGCAGCGGCGTGTGCGGACGGTCGAGATCCCCGTGATGGCCGGCATCACCGCCGTCGCGATGGCGCTGATGCTCGACCAGTCGCTCGGCCGGGTCGAGGGCGTGCTGCTCGTGACCGGCCTGATCGCCTACGTGGTCTACACCGTCCGCGTCGGGGGCGTGGACCCGACCGAGGATCTGCCGGCCGCCAGCGGGTCGCTGTGGCTCGACGCCCTGCTGGTGCTCGCCGGGATCGTCGCGCTGGGGATCGGCACCCGCGCGGTGGTGCTGGGCGCGGTCGCCATCGCGGAGCGGCTGGGTGTGCCCGAGGGCATCATCGGCCTGACCATCGTCGCCTTCGGCACGAGCCTGCCGGAACTGGCCGCGACGGTCCGGGCGGCGCTGGCGCGAAAGTCCGATATCGCGGTGGGCAACATCGTCGGCTCCAACATCTTCAACCTGCTGAGCGTGCTCGGGATCGCCGCCATCGTCGTGCCGATCACGACCGGGTCCGCCATGGACTGGCATCTGTACGCCATGGGCGGCGTGACGGTGCTGCTGACGGTCATCGCCCTGGCCCGCCCGGTGATCGGACGCTGGATCGGGCTGGCCTTCCTCGCGGCTTATCTGGTCTACGTGATCCTCGCGTACCGCCCGTAACTTCCCCTTTTTGGTCGCCGCGACGGCGGTGGGGCCGAAGCCGGCCCGGGTTGGATCCGATTGTTTTTCCGGAGGAGCGGCCGGGATCCGCACACGAACCCTTCCGGCCCAGGCGTGCATGCTGCGAGTTCCGATCTCCCAGGCCGAACCGGGCATGACGCTGGCGCTGCCGGTCTACCACCCGCAGAACCTGTCGACCGTGCTGCTGAAGGCCGGCGCCGAGCTGGAACGCCGGACCGTTGACCGCCTGCGGGACATCGGTGTGCCGGAGCTGTGGATCCGCTACCCGCGGCTGGAGACGATCTCCCGGTTCGTCTCGCCGGGCGTGCTGGCCGCCCGCGCGGGCATGGCCGGCGAGGTCGCCACGGCCTTCGACGCCGCCGGCAAGACGATGCACGCGCGTCTGGACTTCAACGCCTACCGCCGGGCGATGACCGCCCTGATGCAGAAGCTGGTGGTCGAGACCGAATCGGCGATCTTCATCAGCGAACTGGTCGACGCCGGCCGGCCAGCGGTCCGGCACGGCGCCAACGTGGGCTTCATCTCGGTGCTGATGGGACTGCGGCTGGGCTTCTACCTGCTGCGCGAGCGCAAGCGCCTGCCCGCGATGCTGGCCAAGGACGTGACCAACCTGGGCGTCGCGGCGATGCTGCACGACATCGGCATGACGCGGCTGCCCGAGCCCGTCCTGCGCCGCTGGCAGCAGACCCAGGACGAATCGGACCCCGAGTGGCGACGGCACACCGACATCGGCTTCGACATGGTCCGGGGCAACATCGAGCCGTCGGCCGCCGCCTCGGTCCTGCACCATCACCAGCGGTTCGACGGCTCCGGTTTCCCCGAGCGGACCACGCTGAACAACGAGCGGGAGCCGGTGTCGGGTCAGTCGATCCACATCTTCGCACGCATCATCGGCGCGGCCGACATGTACGACCGCCTGGTCAATCCGGCGTCGGACCCCGCGTCCGACGCGGCCGCGAACCCGTCCGTCCCCCCGGTACGGGCGCTGTCGAAGCTGCTGTCCGAGCCGAACCGCTCACGCATCGATCCGGTGGTGCTGCGAGCGCTGCTGTCGGTCTGCCCGGCGTTCCCCCCCGGCTCGATCGTCACGCTGAGCAACGGCATGCGGGCCGTCGTGGCCGACTGGTCGTCCCTGGACCCGTGCCGTCCGGTGGTGCAGGAGCTGACCCACTTCGAGGACGAGCAGGAGATCGAGACGATCGACCTGCGCGAACGGCGCGACCTGTCCATCATCGAGTTCGAGGGGATCGACGTGCGCAAGGACATCTTCGCGCCGCGGTTCGCCAACGAGTTCGACCTGATGCACATCGAGAAGCTCATGACCAACGCCGCCTACGAAGGGCAGCCGATGGACGAGCTGCGTTCGCTCAGCGCGTGAGCCGCGGGCGGTTCAGCCCCCGGCACCCGCCGGCCGACCCCCTCCGCTCGTCTCGCCGGCAGACCCGGGACCGCCCGCCGGACGTCCGGCGGGTGCCTGGCCGCCCGTTCCCGGTCCGCCAGACGCCGGACCGCCGCGTCGCATCATGGACGCGCGCGCGGCCGGGTCGATCATGGGCTTGCCGTTCTCGTCGAGCATGTAGCCGGCGGCCTTGAGCAGCTCCACGTCCCAGCCGGTGGGGTTCTCGACCTCGCCGGGCTGGGGCTCACGCAGCAGCACGCGATCACCCTCGGACAGCCCGCGGGCGATCTCGGCGTCGGTGTCGCTCGTCCGGCCGAGCATGACCGGGATCCGCTGGAAGCGTCCGCTGGGCGCGGCCCGCAGCACGTACCGGACCGGGCCGTCGTTGAACACGGCCTGGACGGGGATCGCCAGGGCGTTCTCGACGCGGCCCAGCTCGATCCGCGCCTCGCAGCGCAGCGTCGGCTTGAGCTCCATGCCCCGGGCGACCTCGGGGTCCAGGTCGATCTTGACGGTGTACTCCCGCCGGTTGGGGTCACGCCAGCCGCCGGTCTCGGCGAGCACGCCGATGCTCGTCACACGTCCGGGGATGGTCTGGCTGATGGCGTCGATCTTGACCGAGACGGCCTGGCCCGGGCGGACGCGCCCGGCGATCGATTCGTGCACCTTGACCGAGGCGGTCATCTCGGCCGTGTCCGGCAGGATGATCAGCAGGTCGTTGTTGCCGACCTCGACGCCCACGGCCAGCCCGCCGTCGTTCTGCCAGCGGCGCATGTCGCTCTGAACGCTCGAGCCGTAGACCACCAGACCGTCGCGCGGCGCGACCACCGTGCAGTGCTCGAGCTGCTGGCGCAGCTCGGCGAGCTTGTCCTCACGCAGGGCCAGCTGGCGCTCCCGGTTGTTGGTCTGGGTCTGGCGCGATCGCAGGTTGATGTCGTTCTCCTGCAGGATCCGCTCCAGCTCGGCGGTGGCCTCCTCGACATCCCGGCGCCGCTGCTCGGCGTCCTTGTGGTACTGGAAGTTCTCGTAGACCTCCTTGTCGAGCCGCGCGGTCTGCACGGCCGCGCTCGCCTCGATGAAGGCGATCTCGTCGCGGTCCAGTTCGTCCTTGCTCAGGAAGTCGGCCGCGAAGAGCTCCTTGGAGTTCTCGTACTTGGAGGCCAGACGCTCGAAGTTCTTCTCCGCCTTCTCCACGGACAGCATCAGCTGCTGCCGCTGCTTGATCACGTCGCCCGACTCCCACTGCTGGTAGGTGAGATTGGCGATGGACACCTTCGATTCGGCCGCCCGCAGCCGCGAATCGTTCTCGGACACCTGGATCTTTTCGGCGGCGCGGGCGTTCTCCAGATTGGTCCTGGCCTCGATCACGGCGAGTTCCTCTTCCGCGATCCGGTTCTTGAGCGACTCGTCCGCCAGACGGATCAGCACCTGACCCTGTCGGGCCATGGTCCCCTCCGGGATGATCTCGACGATCGCGGTGCGGGACTCGACCTTGTTGCGGATCTCCAGCTGGTTCTTGGCCTCCAGTTCGCCGTTGGCCAGCGTCGAGATCGTGAAGGAGCGGACGGTCGCGGTCGTCGTCTCGATGCTCGGAACAGCCTGCTGCGACTCCCCCGATCCGGCGATGGCGATCCAGCCCAGTCCTCCCAACGCGAGCACGGCCACACCGACCAGCAGTTTCCAGAGTCCCATGCCGGCCTTGCGGCGTCCGTTCGCGTGTTGCGACATCATCAGTGCTCCTGCAGGGTCCAAAGCCCTCGACTCGCCCGGCCCGGCCGGCCCTGCCGGCGAAGACCCGCCGGGTCTGTGTATACCTGTGTTCTCGGGCGGGGTTCCTCTGGATCCACCCGATGCGATCCTTATGCTCTGCCGATGACTGCTCAACGCCCCTGGCTGCTGATCGTTGCCGCCCCGCGTGAAGTCCGGGCCGCCCTCGACGCGCTGGACCCCGGAATCGGGCTGCCCGAGCCCTGGGCGATCACCCCTGCCGGCCCCTGCGAGCTGGTCCGATCGGGCGTGGGCAAATCCGCCGCGGCCGGGGCGGTGGCGCGTTTCTTCCGGCCGGAACACCACGCCGGCGTGCTCTCCCTTGGTTTGGGGGGATCATATCCGAAAGCCCCGTTGCGGAACGGCGACCTGGTGCTGGCCGATCCGTCCCGATTCGGCGATGAGGGGGTCCGAACGCCCGAGGGCTTTCTCGCGCTTTCCGACCTCGGCTTCGGCGCCGATGCCCCGGATGTGATGCCCGACCCGGCATCGCGGGCCGCTCTGGCCGGTCTGGTCGCCGCCATCGGGGCGGTGGCGACGGTGTCCTCGTGCTCGGGCACGGACGCGGAGGCCGCGGCAATCGCGGCACGCACGGGCGCCATCGCCGAAGCGATGGAGGGCGCGGCCTGCGGGCTGGCGGCCCGCCGGATCGACCCCGGGGCTCGGTTCGCCGAGGTGCGGGTGATCTCCAACCGCACCGGCGACCGCCAGCGGCAGGGCTGGGACCTGGACGGCGCGCTGGCACGTCTGCGCGGGGTTCTCGGGCCCGTGCTCGACGCCCTGCACGGCTGAGCCTCGCCGCCGGTTCGGTCTGGTCCGACTGCGCCGCTGACCCGGGCGGTCCGGGCCTGGCCGCCGCCCGGCACGACCGCCCACCCTCAACAGCCCGGCCGATCGGGCCGATCCAGCGGACAAGCCGTCGCACGGACGCTCTGTCCGGCGGTGCGGCCCGACGCCGGGTGGGAGGCTGGTAGAGGGACATGTTCAAGCCAACACTGGGCAAACTGAACGCCTCGTTCCAGGGACTGGGCTCGATGCGCCCCGCCGGGCTGCCGCTGGCGGTGGAGTTCGGTGTCGGCTCGCTGAAGATCCTCCAGCTCAGCCAGGGGGACACCCCGTCGATCGCCTCGGCCGTGCAGCTCGACACGCCGGACGACCTGCTCGACAACCCGGCCAAGCGTCTGTCCTACCAGATCGAGGCGCTGCCCAAGCTGCTCAAGCAGGGCCGGTTCAAGACCAACCGCGCGGTGTGCGCGGTGCCTTCCGGCCAGATGGTCTGCAAGCACATCCAGATCGTGCCCTCGGACGACCTCTCGATCGACAAGCTCGCCGCCGCCCAGATCGGCGCGCAGCTCGGCTGCGATCCGGCGGCGCTGCTGGTGCGTTGCCGGGTGATCGAAGGGGCCAAGGTCAACGGCAAGAAGGAAGTGGTCTGCTTCGCCGCGGCGCGCGACTTCGTCGCACGCCTCATGGGCGCGCTCAAGAACGCCAAGCTCGAGCCGGTCGGGATCCACAACGAGTTCGCCGCCTGCCTGCGGTCGATCGACGCCATCGCCCAGCCCGGGGCCCCCTGCAGCGAGACGGACGGCGCGCCGACGCTGCTGCTGGACCTGGGGGCGGGGTCGACCAAGGCCGTCATCGCGCACGGATCGAAACTGGTGTTCGCGCGGTCGATCGAACTGGGCGCCCGGCACATGGACGAAACGATCGCCCAGCAGCTGCGCTGCACGATCCAGGAGGCCCGGGCGACCCGGCTGGGGCTCGAGCGTCTGACGCCCAGGCCCGCCCCCGTCGCCGCCCAGGCCGCCGGCGGGGACGCACCCCCGGCGCCCGTCCGGCCGGCGCGGGCGATCGGGCCGGACCCGGACCTGACCGAGCCGCTGGAGATCCTGGTCGACGAGACCTCGATGTGCCTGCGGTACCACCGGATGCTGTTCCCGGACCGTCCCGTGGAGAAGGTCGTTTTCCTGGGTGGCGAAAGCCGCCAGCGTTTGGTCTGTGAGCATCTCGCCAGATCGCTGCGCCTGGCGGCGCAGAGCGTGGATCCCCTGGCGCGGCTGGCGCGCAGCGGCAAGGTGCCGTGCGAGGGCGTCGATCTGACGTCGCCCCAGCCCGGCTGGGCGGTCCCGGTGGGCATGTGTCTGAGCCCGACCGATCTGTGATCCCGGAGGAACCATGGGCATCCGCAACCTCAGTCAATCCGGCAACGGGAGCTTTCTTCCGGCCGAGTACGTCAAGAACAAGAGCCAGGTGCGCGCCAACTTCTTCGCCCTGCTGCTGTTCACCATGGTGATGGCCGGCGTGATCGGCGCCTTCGTGGTCAACCACCAGCGGTGGCGGACCGTGCACGCCCAGGCGCAGACCATCTCGACCCAGTTCGCCGAAGAGGCCTCCAAGATCGACCAGCTCAAGGCGCTCGAAGCGCAGCGGGCCGAACTGCTCGACCGCGCCGAGGTGGTGACCGCGCTGATCGACCGGGTGCCCCGCTCGGTGCTCATGGCCGAGATCGTCCGCGATCTGCCCGAGGGCGTGGTGCTCACGCTTGTCGGGCTGGACGGGGAGCGCGCCCGGCCGCCGGCCCCGCCCGCCGATCCCAAGGCGCGGGCGAAGGCCCCCTCGACCCGCTCGATCGCCAGCAAGGGCCCGGCGCCGGCCGAGACCAAGCCGGCCCCGGAGAAGGTCATGCCCCCGCGGTTCACCCACACCGTGACGGTCGAGGGCCTCTCCACGGAGAACGAGAAGATCGCCGATTATCTGGGCTCGCTCAAGAACAGCCCGCTCTTCAGCGACGTGGAGCTGGCGCTGATCGCGGGCACCATCGTCGAGGACGTCGGCTACCGCCGCTTCAAGATGACCATGAAGCTCAAGGAGCAGGCCAACGCCCGTCAGGTCGCCGGCGTGGAGGAGTTCGGCCTGCTGATCGACGGGGCCGTCACCAACGTCGATCCCGATTCCCTGAGCCCCAAGCCCGAGTAAGAGGGTCCACGCATGCAGTTCGGAACCCGAGAGCTCGTCCTGTTTCTCACGGTGCTGCTGCTGCCGGTGGTGAGCTATTTCACCATCTTCAAGCCGCAGAACACCCGCATCGACCAGGCCACGGCCGAGATCGCCCACAAGCGCGAGCTGCTCGACCAGCTGCGACGCGAGACGGCCAAGAGCCGGGACCTCGAGTCCGTCAACGACTCGCTCAAGGACCGCATCACGCTGATCGAGTCGCGCCTGCCCACCAACAAGGAAGTGGACCAGATCGTCCGGCAGGTCTCGGCCCTGGCGATCGAGGCCGGGCTGCAGCCCCCGACGCTCAAGAGCGACAAGCCGCTGGCGGCGGCCCGCTACCGCGAACAGCCGCTCGTGATGTCCACCGCCGGCCAGTTCGAGGGCTTCTACGACTTCCTCGTCGCCCTCGAGCGTCTGCCGCGCATCACCCGGATCGTCGACATGACGATCAAGGAAAACAAGCAGACCAAGAAGGATGACGAGCCGCAGCCGGAGATCACCGCCGAGTTCACCCTGAGCATCTACTTCCGCGAAGACGGAGGGAGCGCCCCGTGACCGACAAACTCATGCCTTCCGACGGCGACCGGCTGCCCGCCGGGATTCCCGGGCTCGACGACCCCACCGGCATCCCGTCCCTGTCCGTCGGACCCAGCGCCCCGGGCCTGACGCCGCATTCGGAGAGCAAGGTCTCCGGGCAGGTCGTCCTCGCGGGGGTTGTGCTCATCCTGGCGGCCGGCGCGATCTACGGGATGCGGTTCGTCGGCCTGAACACCGGGTTCGGCGGGGAGGACGTCAAGATCGACTACACCTCCCAGGCCGGCTCGCCGGACGCGGCACGCCGCTTCGGCCGGGTGATGACCGAGCTGGACGGCAGCCTCAACGCCGTGCAGTTCGCCCAGGAGGACCAGCTCCCGCCGACGCCCTTCACCCGCCCGTCGTCCGCGGCGCCGACCGAGACGTTCGTGTTCGAGCAGCCCAGCAACGAGGACGAGCTGCTCCGCATGCAGCGCATGGCCGAGGAGCAGCTCCGGCTCCAGCGCGAGCAGCGGGCCGAACTGCTCAACAACGAGCTGGCGCGGCTGACGGTGCAGTCCGTCATGGCCCGGGGCCGCATGCCGGTGGCCCGCATCAACGGGCAGCCGGTGACCATCGGCAAGTTCATCGGCTCGTTCGAGGTGGTGGATATCGCCAACCAGTCGGTGTTCATCGCCGCCGACGGCATCACGTGGGAGCTGCCGATCGGCATGCCCCCGCGCCGGCTCGACTGATCAGAAAAGGGCACGCAGATGGCGGACATCGATGACATCCTGAACGAACTGGGCGTGTCGTCGGACGGCGCCAAACGCCCGGTGCGGCGCGCCCGCGAGCCCGAACGCCGGCCGCGGCACTCCCTCGACGCCCGCCCCGCCTCGTTCAGCCCGCTGCCCGCCATGCCCAGCGGGCAGCGCCGCTACGGCGAAGACGGCCGGCCCATCGACGACGACCCCGCCGTGCCCGTCCCGCCGCCGCGGGAAAAGGCCCCGGGCGTCGGCGCCTCCGTGGCCGAGATCTACCGGCCGGACGAGACCGCCCCTGCGGACGTCTCCACCGATCTGCGCGACCGCCTGGTCTCCTCGGGCGTCGTCAAGCCGGGCGACATGACCGCCGCCGAGCAGGTCATCAAGCAGAGCCCCGGCCAGTCGCTCATCCGGGTGCTGATCGACCAGGGCATCGACGAGGCGGCCGTGCAGCAGGTCGTCGCCGAGGTCGCGGGGGTCGCATTCGAGCGCATCGATCTGGCGGCCGGCCTGGACGGCGGATTC
The DNA here is from genome assembly GCA_964399525.1 of uncultured Phycisphaeraceae bacterium. Lineage (GTDB taxonomy): Bacteria > Planctomycetota > Phycisphaerae > Phycisphaerales > UBA1924 > UBA6054. The sequence goes on from CAYNRF010000005.1 coordinate 25,910, forward strand.
GACGGCAAGATGCTCCAGCGCCTCGGCGGCGAGTTCTGCAAGCACAACATGGTCATCCCCCTGCGGACCGAGGGCACGCGGGCCGTGGTCGGGGTGATCCGCCCCGACGACCTGTTCCTCATCGACGAGATCCGCTCGCGCCTGAGCGTCCCGAGCGTCAAGATCGTGCTGGTGACCAGCGCCGACATCCGCGGCGCGCTGGAGATGGTCGGCGAGAGCACCGCCGAGGACGACGACCTGACCGACATCCTCGCCGACGTCGAGGAGTCGGACGTCGAAGTCTCGCGGACCGAGTCCAACGAGCCGGTCGATCTCGAGGCCCGGGCCGGCGAATCGCCGGTGATCCGCTACGTCAACTACATCATCCAGACCGCCGTGAAGGAGGGCGCGTCCGACATCCACATCGAGCCGAACGAGAAGAAGCTCAAAGTTCGATTCCGCATCGACGGCATCCTGTTCGAGATGATGAACCCCCCGCCCGGGATGTCGGCCGCCATCGTGAGCCGACTGAAGATCATGGCCGATCTGGACATCTCGGAGCGCCGCGTGCCGCAGGACGGACGCATCCGCTGCACGGTCCAGGGCCGAAAGCTGGACCTGCGCGTCTCGACCCTGCCCGCCGGCTACGGCGAGAAGGTCGTCATGCGTATCCTCGACACCAAGTCGATCAACGTGCAGCTCGAGGACCTGGGCTTCGACGACATGACGCTGGAGATCTGGAAGAAGCAGATCCACCAGCCCCACGGCATCGCGCTGGTCACCGGCCCGACCGGCTCAGGTAAGACGACCACGCTGTATTCATCGCTGCGCCAGCTCGACAAGAACAAGCTGAACATCTCCACGGTCGAGGACCCCATCGAGTACCACCTCGACGGGATCACCCAGACCCAGACGCACGAGAAGATCGGCATGACCTTCGCCAAGGCCCTCAAGGCCCTGCTGCGTCAGGACCCCGACATCCTCATGCTCGGTGAGATCCGCGACCACGAGACCGCCCACATCGCCGTGCAGGCGGCGCTGACGGGCCACCTCGTGCTCTCCACGCTGCACACCAACGACGCGCCCAGCTCGGTCACGCGCCTGGTCAACATCGGGCTCGAGCCGTTCCTCGTGGGCGCCGCGCTCAACGCCGTGCTCGCCCAGCGCCTGCTCCGCCGCCTCTGCCCGGCGTGCAAGGGCAAGCAGGCTCCCTCCGCCGAGATGGCCGAGTTCCTCGAGCTCCAGGGCCTGCCCAGCGGCGAGACGTGGTCGCCCAAGGGCTGCGACAAGTGCCGCAACATGGGTTATTCCGGGCGCGTGGGCGCGTACGAGCTGCTCGCGGTCGACGACTCCCTGCGCGACGTCATCGCCCGCAATCCCAATGTCTCCGAGTTCCGGCGCATGTGCCTGGAACGCGGGATGCAGTCCCTCCGCCAGGACGGCATCAACAAGGCCATGGCCGGGCTGACCAGCGTGGCCGAGGTGATCCGCGTGACCAGCGCCCACTGATTCGCCGGGCACGCAGGCGACCGCTCGATCGCCGGGTACAGCCTCTGCTCGTCATCCTCCGATGTGATCTGCTCTGTCAGGGTCAGCGCCGAGACGATGGCGAAGGCCGTCGGCAGGCCCACCTTGTACGTTCCGCACACGATGGTCCCGACACCGCTGTTCGCGCATCCACGGACATCGAACGCGAAGCACGCCGCGATCGTGATCCCGCCGTTCCGCCTCCATCAGACTCCGGATTCGGGCGCGGAGCATCACGGCCCACCTCGCCATCGTCGCCTTCCGGGATCCCGCACGTGTCTGTGCGGCATCCGCTTCTGCGGCAGCATTGTCAGACCGTTGGCACCAGATCCGCCGTGCTGATCGACCAGAACGAGCATAATCTGAGAAATGGATGCCATTGCGATGGAGCATTCATACAAGCAGATCTGTCGACTAGCTGCCCGATCAGGGCCACTCTGATGATGCCTCCCACGTGCTTGGGGTTGCTATACAGGGAATATGACGCGATCCTCAGTCGTTCTTCACCTGACAGGGGTGGAGGCGAACTGGGTGCAGGGGGGATCCACAACCTGGAGGGCACGAGCCGATCAGGCCTGCCGCGGCGGGTGTTCACACAGCAGTCACACCTGTTCGCGGCGACACATTCACCAATACGAGGAGAAACGCATGAAACGCAACATGAAACGATTTTCATCGATCGTAATGATCCCTGCGATGCTGATAATTTTTCCGGCATGCTCGGACGAAACACAGGACGCCAATCAAGGTGATGTCTCGGCGCAGGATGTTCGCGAGCAGGCCGGCAGGACGGTCGACACCGCCGCCGCCTTCGCCCAGTCAACCGTCGAGGACTACAAGCAGACCATGCGAGCCCGCGTGGACGCGTTGAACGAAGACATCCAATCGATTGAGGACCGCATGGACAGCCTCTCGGCGGAGGCAAAGTCCGAGGCCCAGAGCACGCTGGACACCCTCCGCACCAAGCGGGACAACTTCATGTCGCGGATCGAGAGTCTCTCCGCCCAGAGCGAGTCCGCCTGGAACGAACTCAAGAGCGGCGTCGATCGGGCTTGGACCGAGCTCAACGACGCCCGAAAGGCCGCCCTCGACCAGTTCGGCGGCTGAGCCCGGAGCCGCGGGGCGGGGGGCGGGGGGCGGGGGGCGGCCGGTGACACCAGCCGCATGTCCACGTATCCACACGGGAATCACGCCAGTTACGCAACCCAGGCGATCCGGACTTGAAATCAGCAGGTCGGATCCCAACCAGAAAGGGAAATCACATATGAACACGCAGAAGTCAGAACTCAAGGACCGCGTCGAGGCCAAGGTCAAACGCACCGAAGCCAGGATCCACGAACTCAAGGCGAACACGGCCAAGGCCAGCCGCGAGCAGGCCGAGAAACTCGAGCACGAGCTGTCCGAGATCAAGTCCAAGGTCAAGCACGGCTACGACGACCTGAAGGACGAGACCGTCAACAAGATCAACAGCTGGCTGAGCCACTAAGCCACGCCCGCCAGGTTTGGCAATCAGCACACCCCGACGGCCCGCCCCTCACAAGGCGGGCCGTGTTCTGCTAATCTGCCCGGCAGTCATCCCCCCGTCCCCCCGCCCAACGACTCCGGGAGCCTCCATGCCCACACCCAAACCCGACGACGCCCGCCGCTACTGGCAAACCAACCTGGCCTACCTCGCCGTGCTGCTGACCGTGTGGTTCGTCGTCTCCTTCGGCTGCGGGATCCTCTTCGTGGACCAACTCAACAACTTCCGCATCGGCCAGGCCAAACTCGGCTTCTGGTTCGCGCAGCAGGGGGCGATCTACGTCTTCGTGATCCTCATCGCCGTCTACGTGTTCCTCATGAACCGGCTCGACCGCCGCTTTGGGTTCAGGGAGGACTAAGCCGTGGATGTGCAAGCGTGGACCTTTCTGATCGTCGGCGCCTCCTTCGCCCTCTACCTCGGCATCGCCATCTGGTCCCGCGCCGGGTCCGCCGGGGAGTTTTACGTGGCCGGCGGCGGCGTGCCCCCGCTGGCCAACGGCATGGCCACCGGGGCGGACTGGATGTCCGCCGCTTCGTTCATCTCCATGGCCGGCATCATCTCCTTCGCCGGCTACGACGGCAGCGTCTATCTCATGGGCTGGACCGGCGGCTATGTGCTGCTGGCCCTGCTGCTGGCTCCCTACCTGCGCAAGTTCGGCAAGTTCACGGTGCCCGACTTCGTGGGTGACCGCTGCTATTCTCAGTTCGCCCGCGTCGTGGCCGTGGTCTGCGCGATCTTCATCAGTTTCACCTATGTCGCCGGCCAGATGCGCGGTGTGGGTGTGGTGTTCAGCCAGTTCCTCGGCGTGGACATCACCTGGGGCGTCATCATCGGATCGGGGATCGTCTTCGTCTACGCCGTGCTCGGCGGGATGAAGGGCATCACCTACACCCAGGTCGCCCAGTACTGCGTCCTCATCTTCGCCTACATGGTGCCGGCCATCTTCATGGCCATGCTCCTGACCGGGAACATCATCCCCCAGTTCGGCTTCATGGGCACCCTTGGCGGGGAGGTCGGATCGGCCCTGGCGGACGGCCAGAGCGTCGGCTTCCTCGACAAGCTCGACGAGATCAATCGCGAACTCGGCTTCAACGCGTTCACCGACGGCACGAAGTCCACCATCGACATCTTCGCCATCACGCTGGCCCTGATGGTCGGCACCGCGGGCCTGCCGCACGTCATCATCCGGTTCTACACCGTGCCCCGGGTCCGCGACGCCCGCATGAGCGCGTTCTGGGCCCTGTTCTTCATCGCGATCCTGTACACCACCGCCCCGGCCGTGGGCGCGTTCGGGCGGACGAATCTGATCGCCACCATCGACGGCGCCCATTATGACCGCGCCGCCGCGCCCGAAGCCGCTCAGGCCATCCCCGACTGGTTCAAGGAATGGGAGGCCACCGGGCTGCTCGCCTGGGTGGACAAGAACAACGACGGCATCGTTCAGTATCGTAAGGGTGACGCGTTCGCCGGCAAGCCCGTCTTCGCCGCCCCGGCCGATCGCCCCGAGGGACGCGGCGCCCACGGCCAGCGTCTGGTCACCAACGCCCCCGCCGACACACCCAACGAGCTCTACGTGGATCGCGACATCATGGTCCTGGCCAATCCGCAGATCGCCAACCTGCCCAACTGGGTGGTGGGCCTCGTCGCCGCCGGCGGTCTGGCGGCCGCGCTCTCGACCGCCGCGGGCCTGCTGCTGGTCATCTCCAGCGCGGTCAGCCACGACCTGCTCAAGCGCGTCTTCGTCCCCACCATCACCGAGAAGCGCGAGCTGTGGGTCGCCCGGGGCGCGGCGGCCCTGGCGATCGCGGGCGCCGCGGCGTTGGGCATCTGGCCCCCGGGCTTCGTCGCCGAGGTCGTGGCTCTGGCCTTCGGCCTGGCCGCGGCCTCGTTCTTCCCCTGCATCATGCTGGGCATCTTCTCGAAGCGTGCCAGCCGTGAGGGGATCGTCGCCGGCATGATCACCGGCATCCTGTACACCGCGGTCTACATCGTGATGTTCAAGTTCAGCTGGGCCGACGGGCTGCTCCGCCTGGTCTGCGCGTGGGAGCCCGGCATGCCCAAGGCCGACTTCTGGTTCCTGGGCATCAGTCCGGAGGGGATCGGCTCGGTGGGCATGCTCATCAACTTCGGCGTGGCCATCACCGTTTCGGCCTTGACGCCGCCGCCGCCGAAAAACATCCAGGACCTGATCGAGAACATCCGTGTCCCCAAGGGCGCCGGCGAGGCCCACGAGATGCAGATCCCGCCCGCCGTGCGGGGCGAATGACCGGTCAGCCGATCGCGTGCGGCCCCTTGTTCCCGTTGCGGATGCGGTAGCACTGCGCCATCGGCATCACGAAGATTTTCCCGTCCCCCTCCTCGCCGGTCTTCCCACCCTCGAGGATCGCGTCGACCGTCCGCTGGATGAACGACTCGTTCACCGCGATCTCCAGGCGGACCCGCTTGAGCAGATCGATCTCCACGTCCGCCCCGCGATACCGCTCGTGATAGACCTCCTCGGCGCCCGAGCCGAGCGCGTTGGTGATCGACATCTTGAACACCTCGTTGCGCACGAGACACATCTTCACGTCGGCGAGTTTCTCCGGTCGGATGTAGGCGATCACAAGATGCATTTCGGTCTCCATGGCAGGCGTCCCACCGTTGATAAGCCCGGTCGTTGGTTCACGGCGCGAAGATCTGGAAGCCCGTGTAGGCCTCCATGCCGTGCTCGGACAGGTCGAGCCCGCGCAGCTCGTCCGCCCGCGACACCCGCAGGCCCACGGTCAGACGCAGCAGCCCGAAGATCCCCAGCGCCACCGGGAAACACACCGCGCCGACAACGCCGATGCCGATCAGCTGCGTCACGACGTTCTTGTCCGGGGCGAACAGCCCCACCGCCAGCGTCCCCCAGATGCCACAGACAAGATGAACCGAGATCGCCCCGACGGGGTCATCGATCCGCGCCCGATCCAGCCCGACCACCGCCACCACCACCAGGGCGCCGGCGATCAGCCCGATCACCACCGCGTCCATGACGGATACCGCGTCGGCCCCGGCCGTGATCCCCACCAGCCCGGCCAGGATGCCGTTGAGCACCATGGACAGGTCCGGCTCCTTCTGGATCAGCCAGCTCGCCCCCATGGCGCCGAAGATGCCGGCCGCGGCCGCCAGCGTCGTCGTGACCAGCACGAAGCTGAGCGCTTCCGGCTCGGCGCTGAGCACCGACCCGCCGTTGAACCCGAACCACCCGAACCACAGCAGGAACACCCCGATCGTCGCCAGCGGCATCGAGTGGCCCATGATCGGGCGCACCACCGTCCGGCCGTCCTTGTCGCGCGCGTACTTGCCGATCCGCGGTCCGAGCATCAGCACCCCGGCCAGCGCGCCCCACCCGCCCACCGAATGCACCAGCGTCGAACCGGCGAAGTCGTGGAACCCGAGCTCCCTGAGCCAACCCCCGCCCCAGTGCCACATCCCCACCATGGGGTACACCAGCGCCACGTACACCGCGCTGAACGCCAGGAACGGCCCCAGCCGGATCCGCTCGGCCACCGCCCCCGACACGATCGTCGCCGCCGTGGCCGCGAACATGCCCTGGAACAGAAAGTCGGTCCAATAGGTGTACGCCCCGCCGCCGTAGGTGGCGGCGTCGTAGCCCGCGGGCGGCGCGATGCCGAACCCGGCGAACCCGAACCACGCCCCCGCCGCCGCCTCCCCCGGGTACATCAGGCCGAACCCAACGGCCGCATAGGTCAGGATTCCCAGGCCCACGATCGCCACGTTCTTGAACAGGATGTTGACCGTGTTCTTCGCCCGCGTCAGGCCGGTCTCCAGGCAGGCGAAGCCCAGGTGCATGAGGAAGACGAGGCACGCCGCCATCAGCATCCAGAGGTTGTCCACCGCCGCCGCGGCCGATGCGGCCACGGTCCCCGCCTCTGCCGCGATCTCGTCCCCCCGCGCCGCCGAGACCCAGCTGACGATGAGGATCCCGCCCACGACCCGATCCCAGGAAAGTGCTTTCATGGGCCGGAGAATAGGCCCGCTCGCCGCCAAATGGAACCCGGCCCGGCCATGGCCGCCGACTTTGAGATATCTTCCCCCTCCGGGCGTTCCCAACCGCAGTCAGGAGTTCGGACGCCCTCGCAGGCAGAATCAGGAGAGCCCCGTGTCCCAGCCCGCCTCCCAGGGGATCGAATCGACCCTTCATGAGAACCGCGTCTTCCAACCCCCGGCCCACACGGCCGTGGGCGGGCCCGCCTGGATCGTCCCGTCGCTGGCCGACTACGAGGCCAGGTACCGCCGCTCGATCGACGACCCCGAGGGCTTCTGGGCCGAGGTCGCCGAGCGCTTCCACTGGTTCGCGCCGTGGGACCGCGTCCTGGAGTGGAACCCCCCGGACGCGCGATGGTTCCCCGGCGCGAAGACCAACGTCTGTTACAACTGCGTCGACCGCCAGGTCGCCGCCGGATTCGGCGATCAGACCGCCATCATCTGGGAGGGCGAGCCCACCGACCGCGACAACCTGCCCAAGGAGGTCCGCCGGCTCTCCTACAACGACCTGAAGAACGACACCGCCAAGCTCGCCAACACGCTGCGGTCGATGGGCGTGAAGAAGGGCGACGTGGTCACGATCTACATGGGCATGGTCCCCGAGCTCGCCGTGGCCATGCTGGCCTGCGCCCGCATCGGCGCGCCGCACTCGGTCATCTTCGGCGGGTTCAGCGCCCAGGCGATCGCCGACCGCGTCCAGGACGCCAACTCCAGGGTGATTCTGACCTGCGACGGCGCGTGGCGGCGCGGCAAGGTGGTGGACCTCAAGGCGAACGTGGACGCCGCGATCGACTCCATGGGGGACCGGTCGCCCGTCGAGAAAGTCCTGGTGCTCAAGCGCACCAAGACCAACGTGCCCATGACCGAGGGCCGGGACCTCGACTGGCACCACTGCGTCGACCGCGCCAGCGACGACTGCCCCTGCGAGCCCATGGACGCGGAGGACATGCTCTTCCTGCTCTACACCTCGGGCTCGACCGGCAAGCCCAAGGGCATCGTCCACACCACGGCCGGGTACATGGTGTTCACCGCCACGACCGCGCGGTACACCTTCAACCTCGTGCCGGACTCCGGCCAGGTGTACTGGTGCACCGCGGACTGCGGCTGGATCACCGGACACTCCTACATCGTCTACGGAATCCTGCCCAACCGTGTCCCCACGCTCATGTACGAGGGCGCGCCGGACTTTCCCACCCCCGCCCGCTTCTGGCGCGTCTGCGACCGCAACAAGGTCACGCACTTCTACACCGCCCCCACCGCCATCCGCGCGTTCTTGAAATGGGGCGAGCAGTACCCCCGCCTGGCCAGGCTCGA
>CAYNRF010000005.1:34290-41834 GCA_964399525.1 uncultured Phycisphaeraceae bacterium
GGTCCTCGGCACCGTCGGCGAGCCGATCAACCCCGAGGCCTGGATGTGGTACCGCAAGAACATCGGTCGCGACGTGCTGCCCATCGTGGACACCTACTGGCAGACGGAGACCGGCGGGCACGTGATCACCCCGCTGCCCGGCGCCACACCCTGCAAGCCTGGCTCCTGCACCCGTCCCATGTTCGGCGTGGACGCCGCCATCGTCGATGCCGACGGTGTCGAGCAGCCGGCCGACGCGGGCGGGCTCATGGTCATCCGCAAACCCTGGCCGGGCATGCTCCGCGGCGTGTTCGGCGACCGCCAGCGCTTCATCGACACCTACTGGTCCACCGTCAAGGTCAACGGCGTGCCCTACTACACCGCCGGCGACGGCGCACGCCGCGACAAGGACGGCAACTTCTGGATCATGGGCCGCATCGATGACGTGATCAACGTCTCGGGACACCGCCTGGGCACGATGGAGGTCGAATCCGCGCTGGTCGCCCACCCGGCGGTCGTCGAGGCCGCCGTGGTCGGCATGCCGCACGAGATCAAGGGCACCGGCATCGCAGCCTTTGTCACCCTTGCGCCCGACGCAGACCCGTCCGACCATCTCAAGTCGGACCTGCGCGAGCACGTCTCCAAGGAGATCGGCCCGATTGCCAAGCCGGACCAGATCCGCTTCACGACCGCCCTGCCCAAGACCCGCTCGGGCAAGATCATGCGCCGCCTGCTCCGCTCGATCGCGGCGGGCGACACGGAGATCACCCAGGACACCTCCACGCTCGAAGATTTCAGCGTTGTCGCAAAGCTCAAGGAGACGGACGAGTAGCCGCCGACGCGGACCGGTCGCGCACCGCCGCCACGCACACCCCGATCAGCCGCTCGCGGTCGATGGGTTTGCTCGCGTAGGCGTCGCAGCCGGCGTCCAGGCAGCGCTGGGCGTCGCCGGACATCGCGTTGGCGGTCAGCGCCACGACGGGCAGCGGCAGCCCGGACCGACGGACGAGCCGAGCCAGGTCGTACCCGTCCATCTCGGGCATCTGGATGTCGGTGACGAGCAGATCGAACGCGGGTTCTGCCGGGAATGCACGCCCGTCCCAGCCGAGCATCTCCGCGGCCTCCAGACCGTGACGCGCGATCGACACCTCCGCCCCCGCGCGACGCAGGTGGAAGGCGATCAGCCGCTGATTGTCCGGCCCGTCCTCGGCGAGCAGCACGCGCAGCCCGTCGAGCCTCCCCCCCGGGCTCGGTACGGCGTCGCGCACGCCCGGCCCGGACGCGGCCGGCCGGGCGGGGGCCGTCTCCAGCGGCAGGGTGCAGGTGAACACGCTGCCCACACCCTGCGTGCTCCGCACGGTCAGGTCGCCCCCCATCATCCACGCCAGGCGCTGGCTGATCCGCAGCCCGAGACCCGAGCCCCCGAACCGACGCGTGGTCGAACTGTCCGCTTGCTCGAATGCGCCGAAGAGCCGGGCCATCTGGGTCTCGCTCATGCCGATGCCCGAGTCCTCGACCTCGAAGCACACCTGCCCCGCTCCGGCCAGCACCCGCACTGACACGGAGCCCAGCTCGGTGAACTTGATGGCGTTGCCCACCAGGTTCGTGAGGATCTGGCGCAGGCGGACCGGGTCGCACACGATCATCGCCGGCACGGCCTCATCGATGTCCACCTCCAGCGTGATGGCCTTGCCGCTCGCCCGGACCCCCATCAAGCCGATCACTTCGCGGACGACCGCGCGCGGATCGGTCTCGATGCGCTCGACCTCCATCTTGCCCGCCTCGATCTTCGAGATATCGAGGATGTCGTTGATGATCGAGAGAAGATGATCGCCGTTCCGCCGGATCGTCGCCGAGTACTCTTCGACCAGCGCCCGGTCGTGCGCCGCCTCGAGCGACAGCATCTCGGCATACCCCAGGATCGCCGTCATCGGCGTGCGGATCTCGTGGCTCATGTTGGCCAGGAACTCGCTCTTGGTGCGGCTGGCCGTCTCGGCCCGCTCCGCCGCTTCCGCCAGCTTGATCTCCGCCTCTTTGGCCGCGGTGATGTCCGTGTGCACCCCGCACGCGTAGATCGCCTCGCCGCTCGGCCCTCGGCGGGTGACCTTGCCCGCGTCCAGCACCCACGCCCAGGCGCCGTCCCTGCGGCGGATGCGGTGCTCGCACCGGTACGCCTCCGTCTGACCCCGCAGGTGCCGGTCGAGCTCGTTCATGACCCGGTCGCGATCGTCGGGGTGAACCAGCCGCTCCCATGAGCTGACATGATCCTCCAGATCGCCCGGTTCGTAGCCGAGCATCCGGTACCACCGCTCGTTGAAGATGACGGCCCCGGTGACCACGTCCCACTCCCAGGTTCCCAGCCCCGCCCCGTCGACGATCAGCGCCAGCCGCTCGCTCTCCCGCGCCAGGCGACGCTGGGCGACCTCCTGCTCCGTGATGTCCCGCACGATGCCGTACAGCCCGGCCACGCGCCCGTCGGGCCCGAAGCGCGCGTGCCCCACGCCCAGCAGATAGCGCTCGTCCGCGTCACTGGTCCGCAGAACCAGGCTGTACGCCCGCCCCTCGGACACCGCCAGGCGCACCGCCTCGTCGAGGCGGGCGGCGTCCTCCGGGTGGTACAGCGCGAGCACCCCCGCGTAGTCCGGCGTGCCCAGGGCCGGATCGCGCCGGTGCACCGCGAAGATCTGCTTGGACCAGGTCACCCGGTCGGTCGCGATGTCCCAGGCCCAGTGGCCCATGTTGGCCACGCGCTCCGCGTCCTCGAGGCGCTCGATGTGCTCGGCCAGCGCCTCGCGCTGCCGCACCTGATCGTCGATGTCCTGCACCGAACCGATCACCCGCGTCACCCGCCCGTGCTCGCGGATCGGGCGGCCGATGCTGCGCACCCACCGCACCTCGCCGTCGGGCCGGCGCACACGCAGGTCGATCTGGTACGGCTCGCCCCGCTCCACGGCCGCCCGGAAGCACCGCCCGATGGCCTCCGCGCTCGGCCCTTCGTAGAACGAGATGGCCTCTTCCAGCCCCGGGCGATAGCCGGGCTCGACGCCCATGATCCGGCAGGTCTGGTCGGACCAGAGGGGCGCCATGGTGTCGACGGGCACGTCCCACCAGCCCGTCGCGGACATGTCCGCCGCCGCTTCGAGCTGAGCTCGCACGGTCGCCAGGGCCCGTTCGCGCTCGACGCCCGCGCGCCGCATCCGCCGCTCCCGCGACAGCACGACCAGACCCGCCCCGGCGGCGGCGGCTCCCCCGGCGGCCATGATCCCGGCAAAGCCGGACGCGAGCCAGCCGGCCCACTCGAGCCCCGCCAGGGCGACCACGGCCACGCCGCAGGCTGCCGCCATCCCGGCCCGGGAGGTCAGTCGAAGAACCGGGTTGTTCGATGCCGCGTCCTTCACAGAGAGTGGGTTCGATATCGGAGGAAAGACCCCCAGAAAAACACTGATTCCGTCCCAAATTCCCGCTGCAGCCGCGGCAAACGAACGGATGGCCAACCAAGCTGGGCTTTTCCCCAAGGCGAGGCCGCGCGGCCGACCGGGCCGTAGGGACAATCGCTCTCCGGGGCTCGCCCGGGCCGGGCATCGAACGGGGACGAGAATCTGTCGGGGCCGCCATTTTCGGCTTGCGTGCGTCAAACCTGATCAGTAAGGTGTCCGTTTCGTGGCGCAGGGCGGGTGCGTGGGCCCGCCCGCCGCGAGGGTCTTTCACGGAGTCCGATCATGAACCACTCCTTCCGTCCCGGGAGCGCGATCGCGTGGACCGCGCGGTTCGCCGGCGTCGCCCTGCTCGCCGCGTCCGCCAACGCCCAGGTCGTGTCGTCCCCCGCCCAGATGGCCGGGTTCGCCCGCGACAAGGCCGCGCTCGAGACCAACCCCGGTCTGGCCGTGGTCCCCAACAGCATCCTGGTCAAGTTCCGGACCGACACGCCCGCGCTGACCGCCAGCGCCGCCCTCTCGGCCGCCGATGCCGCCGTCGCGCGGACGTTCTCGCTGGTTCCCGGCCTGACCCACGCCCGCACCAACCAGCCGCTCGATCGCGCGCTCGCCGCGCTGCGGGCCAATCCGTGGGTTGAGTACGCCGAACCCGACTATGTCCAGCGTCCCTTCGCCACGACGCCCAACGACTCGTTCTACAACCTGCAGTGGGGCCTGCACAACACCGGCCAGTCGATCCGCAACGTCACCGGCGTGGCCGACGCCGACATCGACATGCCCGAAGCCTGGGACATCATCCGCGATGCGCCCAACACGGTGATCGCCGTGCTCGATTCGGGCACCCAGTGGTCCCACCCCGACCTGGCCGCCAACATCTGGTCCAACCCCGGCGAGATCGCCGGCAACGGCATCGACGACGACGGCAACGGCTTCATCGACGACGTCCGCGGCTGGGACTTCTACCAGGGCGACAACAACCCCGACGACGCCGACGGCCACGGCACGCACGTCGCGGGCACCATCGGCGCCGTGGGCAACAACGGCACGGGCGTGGTCGGCGTGGCCTGGTCCGCCCGCATCATGCCGCTCCGCTTCCTCGGCCCCATGGGGGGCTCGACCTCCGACGCCGTCGCGGCCCTCAACTACGCCGTCATGATGGGCGTCAAGGTGTCCAACAACTCCTGGGGCGGCGGCGGCTTCTCGACGTCGCTCTACAACGCCATCAACAACGCCGGCGCCAACAACCACGTCTTCGTCGCCGCCGCCGGCAACTCCGGCCTCAACACGGACGTCTCGCCCGCCTATCCGGCCTCCTACAACCTGCCCAACATCATCTCCGTCGCCGCCACCGACAACCGCGACAACATCGCCTCGTTCTCCAACTTCGGCGTGACGACCGTCGACCTGGGCGCGCCCGGCGTCGACATCGCTAGCACCTACACCGGCTCGGGCTACGTCTGGCTCAGCGGCACCTCGATGGCCTCGCCCCACGTCGCGGGCGTGGTCGCCCTGCTCCAGGCCCAGAATCCGGCCTGGTCCGCGTCGCAGGTCATCGGCCGCGTCCTCACCACCACCCGTCCCACCGCCGCGATGAACGGACGCACCGCCACCGGCGGCGTGCTCAACGCGCTCGCGGCGCTTTCCGGCAACGGCGGAGGCGGGGGGGGGCCGGTCAATACGGCGCCCACCGTCAGCATCGCCACCCCCGCCAACAACGCCTCGTTCACGCAGGGCGACAGCGTCTCCTTCTCGGCCTCCGCGTCCGACGCCGAGGACGGCGCCCTGTCCGCGTCCATCACCTGGACCAGCTCGCGTGACGGCGCCATCGGGACCGGCGCGTCGTTCTCCACCGCGTCTCTCTCCGTCGGCACCCACACCGTCACCGCCTCGGTGACCGACTCGGGCAACCTCACCACCACCGATACCGTCACCGTGGTGATCAACGCCCCGGCCGGGCCGCCCCCCGCCGCCCCGTCCAACATCTCCACGACCAACAACCGCGACCGCACCGCCACCGTCCGCTGGAGCGACAACTCCGACAACGAAACCGGCTTCGAAATCGAACGCCAGAAGCAGAACCGCAACGGCACGTGGAACTCGACCACCCTGCTGACCGTCGGGGCCAACACCACCTCGCTGGTCGACAACTCCGGCACGGGCACCTTCCGGTACCGCGTCCGCGCCCGCAACGCCGCCGGCGACTCGGCCTGGACCGCCTACTCTCAGGTCACCGTCACCCGGCGCTGACCCCAACCGTCGTCCATCTCGATCTGCAGCCGAGGGGTGTCGCACGAGCGACGCCCCTTTTTCATCGCCGTCCCGCGTCCGCTCCACGCACCCACTCACCCGCCGTCATCGGCGGAATCATCTCCCCTATGACCGTTCTGGTGCGCCGTTTCCTGGACATCACCCGCCTTCCCCTTGAAACCCGCCCCCCGCGCGATATCTTCGCCTCCATGAGCCCGCTCCCCCGCCATCTCACCCCCCCCCGCCTCTTCGCACTCCTGCCCGCGCTGGCATTCGCAGCCGCGACGACACTCGCCCTCGCCCAGCCCACCCCAGCCCCGCCGCCCACCCTCCAGCCCGACGAAACCGCGTCCGCCTTCATCGAGCGCTGGAACGAATGGGCGTACGCGACGGATCCGGACCAGCAACTTCGCAAAGACCTGCAGGCTGCGGACGATGCGATCCGGGCCGAGTACATGGGCGTCCTCGAGCAGTACCGGGCCGATCCTCTACTTGATGACCTCGCGAATGCGACAAACTGGCGGGCGACCCAAGTCTACGCCGAACGCATCGCTCCGCACACGGCACGTATCCGGGAACTGCTCACAAGCCCGTACTCCGCACGCCCATTCCCCAGTCCGGAAGTCGAAGCCGCCGAGCTGAAAGCCAACCCGCCGGGAGACGAAGTCCTTGTACTCAATCAAAACCCAGTGCCCACCAATCAACTGGAGATGTATCTGCTCGACATCGGAGGTTCTTCCTCGATACTCGGGGCGATGATGGACGTGCAGTTCGAATCAAACTGCGCGATCCGTACCGGTAATCTGGGTCGTGCTCTGGCCAACATCAACGCGTGCTTCGATGCGTATCGCTTGGAGATCGAACGGGGTACGCTGATCGACTCATTCCGCGCTCATGCATTCGAGTCCGATGGGATATCAGCGATCCAGACCCTGCTCGTACGGCATGGTTCTCGCCTCCGCGACGGTGCCCTTGAATCGCTGCAGGACGCCATGCTCGCCCACGCCGAGCGCCGGCGCGGGCTCGCCGAATCGCTGCAACTTGAACAACGCGTCATGGCCGAACTGCTCCCGACCTGGTTTGACCCGGAACAGCCCGACCGGCTTACGGACCGGGGGCGTGCGTTCCTCGATGCGATCAGCCTGACCGGCGCGGAGCCAAACTGGCACGATGCGGACTTCCGCTTCTCGCTCCGCACCCGTCCCAGCTTCGAAGGATCACTCGCCCCCGCGTCCGAGCAGGTCCGCGTGTTCAACGCCATCGCCGCCGCGTACGCCCTCGACACCGCCACACCCTGGCATGCCCGCGAGGACCTCGAATCCGCCCGACTCTTCAAGGCGATCGTCGACGCCGACCCGCAAGGCCGCCTCGCCCCTGCGCTCGACCGTTTCACGCTCTACACCTCCCATATCTGGTCTGACCTGAGAAGCGAGACCAGCATTCGCGCCGCCCTCACCATGATCGGGGTTCACCGCCACCGCGCCCGCACCGGTGCCTGGCCCGCCATCCTCGCCGACATCGACCCGGAGATCATGCGCTTCGACCCCATCGACCCCCACTCCGGCCAACACTTCGGCTACGCCGTGATCGACGACCAACCCAAACTCTGGTCCGCCGGCCCCGACCGCGATAACGACGACGGTCGCCCCATCCCCGCGCCACCCGCCTTGCCGGAGGGTGAGCTTCACCGCGTGCCTTCCCTCGCGTGGTTCACCCTCAACGAATGGGCCGCCCTCCCCCCCGAAGTCCAGGCCGAGCACGACGGCGACATCCTCCTCTTCCCACCCCCAACCCGCGACTGATCGCCCTCCTGCCCCCGCACTCGCCCTCTCCCTCTCCCTACTTCGTCTCTCCGTCTCTCCGTCTCTCCGTCTCTTCCCCCCC
>CAYNRF010000006.1:0-38853 GCA_964399525.1 uncultured Phycisphaeraceae bacterium
GGTCGCTGCCGGCGATCATCAGGATCTGCTTGAACAGCTGCGGTGACTGCGGCAGGGCGTACCACAGGCCTTCCTGCAGGCGGCTGGGGACCAGGAAGTCGCGCGCGCCCTCGGGCGTCGAGCGGCAGAGCATGGGCGTTTCGACTTCCAGGAAGCCGTGGGCGTCGAAGTAGTCGCGGGTGGCCTTGGCCACGCGGTGGCGGATGCGCAGGATCTCCTGCATGCGGGGGCGGCGCAGGTCGAGGTAACGGAAGGCCAGGCGGGTTTCCTCGCCGGGCAGGTTGGTTTCGTCGGATGGCAGGAAGGGGAGCTTGGCGGTCTTGGAGAGGATCTCCAGGGTCTGGACCACCACCTCGATCTCGCCGGTGGGGATGCGGGGATTGACCTTCTCGCGTTTGCGGACGGTGCCGCGGATGGCGACGCAGTCCTCGTTGCGCAGTTTCGCGCCCGCCTCGATCACGTCGTCGGCGGTGGCCCCCTGCTCGAACACGACCTGGGTCAGGCCGTCGCGGTCGCGCAGGTCGACGAACACCAGTCCCTGGCCGTGGCCGCGGTAGGCGTTGACCCAGCCGTTGAGGGTGACGGTCTGGCCGGCGTGCTCGGCGGTGAGCCGGCCGCAGGTGTGGGTGCGCTTGAGCATGGGCGATCGCCTTCCTGATCCGAACGAACACCGCCCGGGCGCGTGCCCGAGCGGGGTGCTTTGGGGGACGGGATGGTAGGCGGGACGCGCCGAAATCCGAGTTTTTGCGGCTCACGCGGCGGCGGAGGCCAATGCCCGCTCGACGGCGCAGGAGACCAGCACGGCCCAGTCCGCCTCAAGGCGTTCGGTCCAGGTGTAACTGCACTGCTCGGTAATGGCCTCGAGCAGCGCGTGCTCCTCGGCGCCCCAGCCGGCGCGGCTCTTCACGGCCGAGGGGATGCCCAGCCCGTCCGTCCGGGCGGCCGAGCGGACCAGGGCGCGGAGCTCGTCCACGCAGGCGCTGATCCGGGGCGAGGGCGACTGGCCGCGGGCGCGGAGGTTGGCCTCGAACCGGCGGGTGAGGATGTCCAGATTGGGCTCGAGGGTCTGGTACGAGCGGGTCAGGCGGTCGATCTGGGGGGGTGTCAGCGGCATGGGCGTCTCCGTGTCCGAGAACCGTTTGCACGGCTATCGGGCCGGGGGCGGGGCCGCTTGAGCGGAATCGGTCAACCTGGACAAGCCGCGACTGCCAAGGAGCGGCCGGGGCCGCCAAACGACAAGCCGCGACTGCCAGGGAGCGGCCGGGAGCGCCAAACGATGCCTTGGTACTGGTCGATCGGCGAGGACCGATCTACTGGCATCCTCTGTTTCCGAGGCAACCGCGGCCGCTCCCTTGCAGTCGCGGCTTGTCCATCACCAGGGCAGTGGCTTGCCGTCGTAGTTGAGGAAGGCCCCGGTGTCCTGGATCGTCAGTTTCTCGACGGTGTCGAGGATGGCCGTGACGGACTGGTCCGGCGTCAGGTGGGCGTTGGGCCCGCCCATGTCGGTCTGGACCCAGCCGGGGTGGACCACCACGCAGGCGATGCCCTGGGCCTTTAACTGGTTGGCGATCAGGGTGTTGGCCATGTTCAGGGCGGACTTGGAGCTGTGGTAGGCCAGATTGCCCTGCCATCCCTGGCTCGCGGCGTTCGAAATGCTGCCCATGATGCTGGAGATCTGGACCACCACCTTGCGCTGCGAGGCCTCGACATTCGGCAGCAGCGCCCGCGTAACCAGCAGCGGCCCGATCGAGTTGGTCTTCAGGCAGTCGAGGTAGCCGGCGGGGTCGAAGTCGGCCAGGCTCTTGGCGTTGGCGGGCGAGACGCCGGCGTTGTTGATCAGGATGTCGATGGGCACGCCCGCGAGGGATTTGGCCAGTGCCTTGCAGGACGCGTCGGAGTCGACGTCGAGCTGCTCGACCCGCACGCCGGGGATGGGCTTGAGATCCGTGGCCTTGCCCGGATCCCGGGCGGTGCCGATGACGGTGTGGCCGCGCTGGGCAGCGTGGCGGGCGAGGGCGAGTCCGATGCCGCGGTTAGCGCCGGTGATGAGGATGGTGGTCATGGGAGTGTCCTCTCTCAGGAAGCGTCAGGCGATTTCGACCGCCATGGCCACGGAGTTGCCACCACCGAGGCAGAGCGCGACGACGCCCTTCTTGCCGCCCGTGCGCTTCAACTGATGGATGAGGGTGACCAGCACCCGGGCGCCGGACGCGCCGATCGGGTGGCCCAGCGCCACGCCGCCGCCGCAGATGTTGAGTTTGGACTCGGGGATGCCCACTTCCTTGATGTTGCAGAGCACCTGGGCGGCGAAGGCCTCGTTCAACTCGAACAGGTCCACATCGCCCACGGACCAACCTGCCTTCTTCAGCACGCCCTTCACGCCCTCGATCGGGGCGGCGAAGATGTCCTTGGGATCCACGCCCGAGGTGTGATAGGCCACGACCTTGGCCAGGGGCTTGATACCCAGTTCCTTGGCCTTGGACTCGCTCATCACGATCGTCGCGGCCGCACCGTCGGAGATCTGCGAGGCGTTGCCGGCGGTCACGGTGCCGTCCTTGGTGAAGGCGGCCCGCAGTTTGGCCAGGGCGTCGGGGGTCGAACCGGCCCGCACGCCCTCGTCGGCGGACACGCCGCCGTCGGGGCCGGGGTTCTTCTTGTTGCCCACCTGCTCGCCGGTCAGGGGGACGATCTCGGCCTTGAACCAGCCCTCGGCCTGGGCCTTCTCGGCCCGGTTGTGGCTCTGGGAGCCGAAGCGGTCCTGGTCCTCGCGGGTGATGCCGTACTTGGCCGCGATGTGGTCTGCGGCGTTGCCCATGGGCCAGCACTCGAAGGCGCAGCGGAGGCCGTCGAAGGCCATGTGGTCCTCCATCGTGCCCGGCCCGTACTTGATGCCCTGGCGGAGGTTGGCGAAGTGGGGGGCCGCGGTCATGTTCTCCATGCCGCCGGCGACGACACAGTGGTTGTCGCCCGCCTTGATGGACTGGGCGGCCATCATGACGGCCTCCAGACCCGAGCCGCAGACCTTGTTGACGGTCTTGGCCGACAGCGTGGTGGGCAGCCCGGCCTTGAGCCCGGCCTGGCGGGCGGGGTTCTGGCCCAGCCCGGCCTGGAGCACGCAGCCCATGATGCACTCGTCCACCGCCGCCTTGGCCGCCGGAACATCGTTCAGGCAGGCCTGAATGGCGTACGCCCCGAGCTGCGGGCTGGGGACGGAGGCCAGGCCCCCGAAAAACTTCCCGATGGGGGTGCGGCGGGCGGCGACGATGACGGGCTGGTTCGACATGACAGCTCCCTCAAGCTGGACGGAATCGGGCGTGCGTTGGACTTTCGACCGGGCAAGGCCCGGGAGCCGATGGTAGGCCTGTGTCCGGACTGCTTCGGACGCGGAGGACGACGATGGGCGTGCTGTTCGCGGTGCTGGCGGGCTTGTGCTGGGGGATCGGTGAGGTGTGCGCCCGCGGCGTGCTCCACGGCGGCAAGATCGGTCCGTTTCTCGCCGTCGCCATCCGATCATCCGTCGCGCTGCCGCTGATCTGGATGGCCTTCGCGGCGGCCCACCGGGTCGCGCCGAACGCTTCCGGCAAAGGGCTCGGGGCATTAACCGTGAAGGAATGGGTGCTGCTGCTCGTCGGGTCCGGCGTGGTGGCCGGCGCGGCGGCCATGATCTGCTTCTACATCTCGATCAGCCTCGGCGAGGTCTCGAAGATGAAGCCCATCGCGTTCACGGTCGCGCCGGTGGCCGCGGTGATCCTGGGGGCGATGTTCCTGGGCGAGTCGCTGACACCGCGCAAGGTGATCGCGGTGGTCATGGTGATCGGGGGCGTGCTGCTGCTGGCCACGGCCGGCAAGCCGGGTCACGGACCCGCCCGGCACTCGTCGGGAGCGACGGCGGCCGAATGAAAAACGCCGCCAAGAAGGCGGCGTCGGGATCGATCCGGAACCGGGATTCAGCCGCGAACGCGACGCTTGGCGAGGCGGTTGGCGCCCATGATCCCGAGCAGTCCGAGGCCGGCCCAGGCGGCCGGGGGAAGCGGGACGAGCACCACATTGGGGGTGTTGGTGCCGGGCGTGTCGCTGACAAGCCACTCGCTCTCACCGTCGAGCCAGGCCTGGTAGTGCTGGGCCATGCGGATCTCGTTGCTGTTCAGCGCGGCGATCAGGTTGGCGAGCGTGAAGCCGCCGTTTTCGAGGATGGCGAAGGTGATGGTCATGGACTCGCCGGCGTTCAGGCCGTTCTGCGGGCTGGGGCTGTCCGCGCTCATGCTGAAGAAGTTGCCCGACCACGCGCCGCCCGCCGTGTGCTGGATGCCGCCCTTGGGGTTGGCAGGGTTCGCGCCCGGGGAGAACGACGTCCCGGCGCCGTTGTTGATGGTCGCAGCGCCGAGCCCGTTCAGGGCCGAGCCCATCTCGAGGTAGAAGCAGGTGACCACGCCCTGGGACGAGTTGTTGGTCAGGCTGATGGTCAGCACCGTGTCGGTCGCCGACAGCGCCGCGCGGGAGTCGATGCCCGCCGTGTTGCCGGAGTTGTTCGAATACGCCGAAAGGTCGTAGACAAAGGTCGAAGCCGAAGCTCCGGACACAGCGGCCGCGCAAAGTGCGACGAGGGCGGGGCGGATCATCTCTAGCTCTCCAGGAAAACCGCCTCCGAAATACGGAACGGAAGCGGTTTCCCAAAGTCTACCCGGATCAGGGGTTGTGTCGAGGTAGATGGCGACATCCGATGTGAAATTTCACATGATGGGACCGTCCCTCGGCCTCCGATTCCGCGCGGAACCTGTTGAAGCCGGAGTTATCGGGCCAGCGGTGTGCCGGCATACGAAAAACCGGGCGGAGCCCGGTTGGTCATATGCTGATCTCAGGATTTCTCTGCCCGGCTCGGCCGGGTCAGCGATGGCGCCGCTTCGCGGCTCGCAGGCCACCGAGCACCCCGAGCGTGGCCAGACCCGCCCACGCGGCCGGCGGGATGGGCACGGTCACCAGCCACTCGCTGTTGTTCCCCCCGGGGCCCCAGCCAAGGTAGTGCTGGACCATCCGGATCGTTCCGTTCCCGACGGCCGCTGAGAACGCCGCCAGCGAGAAGGTTCCGTCGTGGGAAAACGTGACCGACACGGTCTCACCGAAACTCAGACCGTTGGCTGCGGGCTGCGGGGTTGTGGCCGACATCCGGAAGAAGTTCCCCGCCCAAGACAGGATGCCGCCCTCGGGATCATCCGGAGTGCCACCGGTCGCGAAGTTCACGCCGGGATCCGAGTTGTCGATCACGGCCGAGCCCGCATCCACGCCGGCCAGCGCCGCGCCCATCTCGATGTAAAAGATATCCACCCGTCCCTGGGACGTGTTGTTGTTCAGCGTGAACGTGACGGTGGAGGCATCCGCCGAGATCGTCACGGAGGTGTCGATCTGGTCGCTGGTGCCCGAGTTGTTCGTGTAGGCCTGGAACTGGAATGTCCCGGCAGACGCCAGCGACGTCGCGAGCATGGAACATGCAACAACGGTTCTCATCTGGTCCCCCCTCCTTCAAAGTTCTGTGCGGGCCGGATGCCCTCCCCGGCATCTCTTCAGGATGATTATCACCGGAAATCAAGCGTTTGCAACTCGAAATAAAGCACAGAGACACAGAATAGCCATTTGAAGCACCCTGAACAGGTGATCCAATGTGGGGCGCCGAATGAAGACAACCCCTGTGTGCGACGGACGGAGCGGAGGCGGGAGGCGGGGGGCGGGGGGAGGAAGCGGGATCAGGCCTTAATCGACCTCCCCAAGGAAACGCTGATAGACCCCAAGCATCCCCGCCCGAAGCAGGCCGAGGGCGGTGGTCGCCGACCACAACCGCACCCAGTCCCGACCGCCGCGAAACTGCAAGCGACGCGCATCCGCTCTCCCGGCAGCGGCGTGGGCGATCCACACCGTGCCCTCGGGCTTATGGGGAGAACCTCCGCCCGGCCCGGCGATGCCGGTGATGGCCAGGGCATGCGTCGCGTGCGTCAGCCGGCGCCCGCCCTCGGCCATCGCCAACGCCACTTCGCGCGACACGGCGCCGTGCGACTCGATCAACGAAGGCTCGACCCCGGCCAGGCGCGACTTGAGCTCGTTCGAATAGGTCAGCAGGCCGCCGACGAAGACGTCCGAACTGCCGGGCAGGCGTGTGAGCATCTCGCCGAGCAGGCCGCCGGTGCAGGACTCGACAACGCAGACGGTTTCCGACCGCGCGCGGAGCAGGTCGGACACGACCCGGACGAGGACCAGCCCGTCGTCGTGGGTGTCGTGGTCGCACAGCACGGCGGGGCCCAGACGTCCCGTGATCTCGTCGACGGTCTCGGTCAGCCGCGCGGAGGCGTCGTGCGCGGAGCCCGTGAACCGGACGCGGCATGTGACGATGCCGCCCGAGGCGGTGGTCCCGACCAGCGGGTTGCGAGCCCGGTCCATCAGCGGGCCGAGCAGGTCGGCCACGGCGGACTCGCCCAGCCCGAAGGTGGGAACAGTCCGCACATGAACGCCGTGCTCCGGGTCGATCGCGAACGACCCGGCGACCTCCCGCTCGAACATCGGCATCATCTCGCGTGGCGGGCCGGGCAGGCAGAACACCCGGCAGTTTCCGACCGTCGCGGCCAGTCCGGGCGCGGTGCCGTTGGGGTTGGGCAGGCACCGGGCGGTGGCCGGGCGCATGGCCTGGATCCGGTTGGCGTCGGGCATCGAACGGGCCCGTCCGGTGTACCACGCACGCAGGTCGCGGAGCGCCGCCTCGTCTTCGACGAGCGGGGCATCCAGCACGGCGGCCAGGGCATGACGGGTCAGGTCGTCCAGGGTGGGCCCCAGCCCGCCGGTGATGACCAGCACCGATGAGCGGGCGGCCAGATCGCCGATCGCACCGGTGATCTGTTCCAGATCGTCTCCGGCGGTGCGGTGCTCGACCGTCCGAACGCCCAGGCCGGCGGCCCGGGCGGCGATCCAGGCCGAGTTCGTGTCGACCCGCTCGCCGCAGGTCAGTTCGTCGCCGATGGCCAGGATGGTCAGGGTTGCAAGAGCGGCGGAGTTGGGCGATGGCATGGCGACATCATTCGCGACGCGACCGGACCGGGATGCGGGCGGCGCGGCGCATGAAAAACGCGGCCGGAGGCCGCGTGCGTTGGGCAGCGTTGCCGGACCGGGATGTCAGTCCCAGGTGTTGACCTTGCCGTTGGCGGCGGACCTGACCGCCTCCTGGGCCTGGGCGGCCCGGACCTCCCCCGGGGCGTGGTGATCGTGGCGCCACGATTCGGGATACTGGAGGTCGTCCATCTCCAGCGCCGCCTTGGTGGGGAACATGGGGCGGAAGGTGTCGCACATCACGGCCAGTTCGTCGGTGTAGGTCTTGCCCAGCGAGGCCTCGACGGTGCCGGGGTGCGGGCCGTGGGGGATGCCCTGCGGGTGGACGGAGATCGAGCCGGAGGTGATCCCCCGCCGCGCCTTGTAGTTGCCCTCGACGTAGTAGAGGATCTCGTCGGAGTCGATGTTGGAGTGGTTGTAGGGGACGGGGATGGCCTGCGGGTGGAAGTCGAGCATCCGAGGGCAGAACGAGCAGATGACGAAGTTGTGGGCCTCGAACGTCTGGTGGATCGGCGGGGGCATGTGGACCTTGCCGACGATGGGCGCGAAGTCGTTGATGTTGAAGATGTAGGGGTAGTAGCAGCCATCCCAGCCGACCACGTCGAGCGGGTGGTAGGGGTAGATGTAGGAGTGCACCCGGTCGCGGGCCTTGATGCGGACCTCGAAATCGCCCTTCTCATCGAAGGTCATGGGCAGCTCGGGCAGGCGCAGATCCCGCTCGCAGTAGGGGGCGTGCTCGAGGAACTGGCTGGTCTGCTTGGAGAGGTAGCGGGGGGGCGGGCCGATGTGGCTGGCGTTGCAGGTCTCGAAACCGACAAACTTGCCGAACGGCATCTCGGCCTTGGGATAACCGCCGAAGCGTTCGTCGTCGGATCCGTCGCCCGGGCGTTCTTCCATGACGATCGTGTAGATCGTGCCCTTGGGAATGATCAGGTAATCCTTGGGCCCGAACCTGAGCGCGCCGAACATGGTGTAGCAGACGCCCGAGCCGTAGTGGAAGAACAGGCACTCGTCGCCCTGGCCGTTCTTGAAGTGGTAGGCCATGGGCTCGGCGGGATTGCAGACGGACATCTCGACATCCGCGTTGCCGAACAGCACGACACGTCCGGTGACGGGGTCGCCCTGGGGCTTCATGTGCTGCGTCTTGGTGTGACGCATGCGCATGACGTCCTGCTCGACGTACTCGGGCTTGGTCGCGTACATCGTCTTCCATCCGCTGACCTGGGTCGGCGGATGGATGTGGTACAGCGTGGAGGTCGGGCCGACGAAGCCCTCGGTGCCGAACAGCTCCTCGGAATACAGCGCACCGTCCGGGCGGCGGAACTGGATGTGCCGGGTCTTGGGCAACTGACCCAGTTTGGTGTAGTACGGCATGTCACCGTCCTCGGTCTTCCCCGCGTCGGGGTCGGCCCATGGCGGACCGGGCCGACGGGGGAGGGCGTTGTGACGGCCGGGGCGGGCCTCCCTCAGGCTCGCGACGCACCGATCAGAGACCGGCCGACACGTTGATTCTAGCGGCGATGGCCCGGGAGGGCGGTGCGGCGTCGACCAGCGCGGCCCGGCGGGAAAGGGGAGGGAGCGGTGCGGGCCCGGGACTGGGTGGGGGATGGGGGGGTGGGGCGTGGGGGGGCGGGGGGCGGGGAAGCTGGCCGATCTTGCAGCGGGTCGGGCCCATCGGCCGAGAACAGAGGGCCGTTGGATGCGTGAAGAACGCGCATACCATCCATCGGGACGGATCCGACGAGGTCCGCCCTCACACCATCCCCCGCCGGCTCGCCCCTGCCCGTACCTTCCCCCCGGGGCGAACGCCGAACCGCCGAGTTGCCGTGAATCGATTTGGGCCTTACAGACTGATCCGTGCTCTGGAACCGCTCGCCGGCTGGGAACGGTTCATCGCGCTGGACGAGCGGTTTGACACCGACCACCTCATCTACCGGCACCCCGCATTGCCGGAGGCCGCCGACCGACGCCGGCTGATGGCGGCCGTCGCTCCGATGGCGTCGCTGCGGCATCCGCATCTGACGGAACTGACGGCCTACAGCTTCGACGAGCAGGACCGGCTGTGTCTGGTCACGGCCTACACGGGCAACCAGGAGGGCCTAGTCACGCTGGCCGATCTGGTCGAGCGCAAGAACGGGCGGATGGAGGTGCCCGAAGTCGCCCTGTGCGTGGAGCACCTGCTGACCGCGGTGTCCGCGGCCCGGCGAGCCGGGCTGAGCGACGCGCCCCTCGGACCCGAACGGATCCAGATCGATCGTCGCGGCGCGGTGCGGATCGAGCTCTACGGGCTCCCGCGGGCCGACCGTCGGGTGGAAGGCGTGTGCACCGCGTCGGACGAGGTGCGTGCGATCGCCGAGATGGCGGTGTGGCTGCTGACCGGGATCCGCCAGGATATCGCGATTTCCGGAGTGGGCCGTCTGGCGGGACGCGCCGCCCGCGCGTGGGAGCCATGGCTGGAAGCCGCGCTGGATCCGCTGCAGGGCTTCGATTCCCCGGACGAGGCGCTCGCCGTGCTGCCCTCGCGACCGGCCCGTTCTGACGAGGCGCCCGCGCCGGAGATCGTCGTGCCGCCGGCCGTCGGGTCGCGCATCGCCGGCGTTCTGCGGCACTTCCGCAGGCCCGCCGTCGAGCGTTCGCGGTCCCGTCAGGGCTGATCGGCCGGGGGCCCGGCGCCCGTGCCCGGGCCGTCACCCTCCGGCATCGGTTCGCTCTCTGAGGCCGTGCCGGCGTCCTGCCCGAGCGATCCGTCCGCGGGGGCCAGACCCAGTTCCAGCCGGACGCTCGCCGTCAGTTCGTCCCCGAACCGTTCCGTCATGGTGTCGGCCACGGCCCGGCGCAGATCGGAGCTCTCCGGCAGCAGACGCCACGCGGCGAGCCAGTCATCGAGCGACCGGTCCGCCACCGCTTCGGCGGCCTGCAGATCCCCGCTGAGCACCGCCGCGATCAGGCCCAGACGCGCGTGCTGGCGGGCGTGCGACTCACCCAGCAGCGCCGGATCGACCGACCGCAGCACGGTGAGCGCGTCGACCGCCTTTCGCAGTTCGATGCGGGTCTCGGCCAGCATCAGGATCCCGTCAACCACGGCGGGGCTGCGTTCGAGATCCGCGTCGGCCAGCCGCGTCAGGGCTGCTTCGCGCACGGGAGCCGTCAGCGCGGACGCCCGGACGGCCGCGCTGAGATCCTCCGCCCGCAACCGGGCGCAGAGGTCGATCAGCGCCGCGTCGCGCACGGCCGGGTCGATCGCGGGGAGCGCGGCCAGGCGGCGGAGCGCGTCCGGCCCCGGCGCGTGCGTGATCATCGCCCGCGACGCGGGGACGAACAGCCGGGGGTCGGTCGCCGCGGCTTCGATCAGCAGAACCGCCCCGACGGGTGATTCGGCCAGGGCGGAGGCCGCGGCGTTGCGCTGCGGGTCCTCGGGCGCGTTGAGCAGGGCGGCCACGCGGGCGAGGTCGTCGGCGTTGCCCAGGCGGACCAGCAGCTTCAGGGCCGGTTCACCGCCCCGGGCCGCGTCCCGGTGTCGCAGCGCGTCGAGGATCCGCGCCCGCAGCGTCGGATCCGAGACCAGGTCGGCCTGCGCCAGCGCCCACAACGCCGTGGCGACCGCGCCGAAGGGGGCGTCCTCGCGTTCGAGCCAGTTGACGGTCGGCTGGACGGCCTGCTCGCTGGGCCAGCGGGCGATGCTCAGCAGCAGGGGCTCGGCGGCGACCGGGCTGGATTCGGCCTTGAGCGCCCGGGTGAGCGTGACCATCGCATCCGGGGGGACCAGGCGGCTGATGAGCGTGGCCGCCCGCGCCCGCGTCGCCGCGTCCGGGTGGGCAAGCCGCGCCGTCGCGGCCGCGGCGACCTCCGGCCCGAGCTGCGTGCGGGCCGACAGATCGCGGCCGGCCAGCTCGAACCCGAGGTCGCGCAGCGCGGCCCGATCGTCGCGGATCAGCTCGGCGAGCAGCACCGTGCGTCCGGCCGCCTCGAGCTCGACATGAAGGCGGCGGTAGAGCGCGACGAGTTCGTCCGCCAGGGCACGCTGGCGCTCGGTCATGGCCCGCGCCCGCGCGGCCTGGCGGCTGACGATGACGCTCGTCCACACCCGGTCGGACCAGTCCGCCGACATGGCGCCCCACGACTTCCATTCCTCGCTGGTCCACTGATCGCCCAGGCCGGTCAGGTCCCGCAGGCTCTGGCGGGCCGCCTGGGTGATGGCCGCGGCCGGGTCGTCGAGCATGGCGATCAGCCGCACCGCCGCTTCCCGGGAAGCGAACCTCGGCAGCAGGCGGGTGGCGGTCAGCCGGGTGGCCACGGCAAACTCGTCCGTGGTGCACGTCGACACCGCCCGCCAGAGAGAGGGCGGAAGGCGTTCGGCCTGGGCCAGTCCGGCGAGGACCGCGTCGGCGAACTCGGGTGAGCGGAGCAGGCGGATGATCTCGGCCTCGGCCGCGGGGTCGCCGGCGGTAAACAGGGCCAGGGCGCGGTCCACCTGGGTCGCCGCCGGATCCATGGGCACGGCGTCCCCGCCCGCCGGCGGCGGGGGGGCGGTGGCGGGGGCGGTCGGGGGCGTGTTGGCAGGCGGGACCGCCGGCGGCTCCGCCGGCTGAGTTCCCCCCATCAACCGGGGGGGCGAAAGGAGCAGCGCCAGGACCGCCGCGGCACGGATTGTCGGACCAGACCGCGGTGATCGCCGAAGAAACTCCTGCCTGGATGACGGTCGGCGAATTGCGGTCATGGTTCCGGTCGGTTAGGATCTATACTGATCGAGGCTCTTGGGGCGGAGTCCCCTCGGCGGTGCGGCATGAATGACTGGATGGATGCTGAACATCACGTCGAGCGGGCCCACGAACTGTACGATGCCGGACGCTGGGATGAAGCCGAAACCGAGCTGCGTCGCGCACTATTTCTGAATCCGTACCAGGCCGAATGGCACTTCAACCTCGGGCTGACGCTGGAGGCTGCCGGACGTCACGCCGACGCGGCGTCGGCGTTCGAACGCTGTTTCGAGCTGCACTCGGCCGATTCGGACCGCGACGCCGACAGCGCCCTGCTCGTGGGCGTCAACCTGCTGCGGTCGGGGCAGCCCGAGGCCGCCATGGGCTGGCTCGACCGCGCCGCGGAGATCGAGCCGCTGAGCGTCGCACCCCTGGTCCATCGCGTCGAGGCCCTGGGCGAGCTCGGCCGGCACGACGAGGCCGAGGAGGCGTTCTATCTCGGCCAGCAGATCGACCCCGATCACGCCGAGCTGTACGCGTCCATGGCCCACGTGCTGGGACTGCGCGGCGATCACGAGCGGGCGGTCTGGTGCCTGCGCGAGGCGGCCCGGCTCGACCCGGAGCTGCCGCGGGTGCGCGCCAGACTGGCCCGGGCGTACGCGGATTCGGGTCGGCTCGAGCGGGCCCGGCAGCTGTACGTTCGTGAGCTGCGCGAGGATCCGGGCGACGTGGAGACGCTGCTGGACCTGGGCGAGCTGCTGATGGACATGCACCGGCTGGTCGAGGCGGGCGAGAAGTTCCGCCGTGTGCTCGAGATCGAGCCAGACCATCCCGACGCGCACCACCTGCTGGGAGAACTGGCCGAGCGCGAGGGCCGCACCGCCGACGCGCTCGTCCAGTACGACGTGGTGCTGCGGCTCGACGCCGCGTACCCCGGAGCGCGCCGCCGCCTGGCCAAGGTTATGCTCGACCGCGGGCGCGAAGAGGATCTTCCCAGGGTCCGGGATCTGCTGCGTCGCGAGCTGCGGGAGGCCTCGGCGGACACCCGGGCCGGGGCCGACGAGTTCGAGGAACTCGGCCGCCTCATGCTCGACGCCGGTGTGGCGGCCGACGCGATCAAGGCGTACCGCGAACTGCTGGTCCGCCAGCCCGGCAACCACCGCGGGCACCACGGCATGAGCGTGGCGCTGCTCGAGGTCGGGCGCACGGCGGACGGCATCGAGCAGGCCCGTCGCGCCCTTGCGCTGCAGCCGCGGTTCGTGCCCGCGATGCACAACCTCGCGCTGGCGCACCTGCGCGAGCACCGCTGGGTTCGGGCGCGGTACTGGGTCCGCCAGGCGCTGCGGATCGAGCCGGACGATCCGGCGTTGCGGCGGCTGCGGCTCAAGCTGCGTCTGCACTCCGTGTTCGGCCTGGCGAGCTGGTTGGGCCGCCTCGCCGGCGGCGTGTGGATCAGGGTGTCGGGGTTGATCGGGCGACCGCGCCGCGCACGGGCGTGAGGCCAACGGGTCGCGGCGCGACGGGTCCGGCCCGCGTCATGCGGCCCGCGTGAGGCGGATCGCATCGCGGATCAGGGCCGGATCAGGGTCGGATCAGGGTCGGATCAGGGTCGGAATGGTTGTCTGGGTCGGGCGACCAACGGCCGGGCGGGTGTCAGTCCGCGTGGACGCGGTCGCCCAGCAGCAGGGCCGCCTCGGACACGTCCTTGTCCCCGCGACCCGACAGGTTGACCACCAGATTCGTGTCCTTGGGCATGTCCGCGGCGATCCGCACGCCCATGGCGACCGCGTGCGCGGTCTCCAGCGCGGGGATGATGCCCTCGTCGCGGGCGCACCACAGGAACGCTTCCAGCGCCTGCTCGTCGGTGCACGCGGTGTACTGCACGCGGCCCGAGTCCTTCCAGTAGGAGTGCTCCGGCCCGACGCCGGGATAGTCCAGGCCGGCCGAGCAGGAATGGACGTCGGCGGTCTGACCGTGCTCGTTCTGCAGCACGTAGGAGAGCGAGCCGTGCAGGATGCCCGGCTTGCCGTGGGAGAGGGGGGCGGCGTGCTGCCCGGGCTGGGGGTTGCGTCCGCCCGCCTCCACGCCGATCATCTTCACCGTGCTCTCGTCGACAAATGGGTAGAAGATGCCGGCCGCGTTCGATCCCCCGCCCACGCAGGCGACGATCGCGTCGGGCATGCGGCCGAAGTGCCGCAGGGCCTGGGCCTTGGTCTCCCGCCCGATCACGCTCTGGAAGTCCCGGACGATCATCGGGAAGGGGTGGGGGCCCACGACCGAGCCGATGATGTAGTGGGTGTGCTCGACCGATCCCATCCAGTCGCGCATCGCCTCGTTGGTGGCGTCCTTGAGGGTTCGTGAGCCGGAATCGACCGGGATCACCCGGGCGCCGAGCATCCGCATCCGCACCACGTTGAGGTTCTGCCGCCGGACGTCCTCCGAGCCCATGTAGACATCGCACTTGAGACCGAGCTGGGCGGCGGCCGTGGCCGACGCCACGCCGTGCTGGCCGGCGCCGGTCTCGGCGATGATCCGCTTCTTGCCCATCTTCTTGGCCAGCAGTCCCTGGCCGAGCGTGTTGTTGATCTTGTGCGCGCCGGTGTGGGCCAGGTCCTCGCGCTTGAGCCAGATGGTCGCGCCGGCATCCTTCTGTGAGGACATGGACCGGGCGCGGCGGGAAAGCCCGCGGGCCTGGTACAGCGGGGTCGGACGCCCGACGAACGAGCGGTTCAGGTCGGAGAGCCGGTCCCAGAACGCCTTGTCGTCCTGGACCTGCCGGTAGAGCTCCTCGAGCTGCCGCAGCGCTGCGACGAGCGTTTCGGGGACGTAGGTGCCCCCGAACTGTCCGAAGCGGCCGCGGTCGTCGGGGACGGCGGAAAGCCGGGCGGGCTGGGGAACGGACGACGGCGACGGCTGGATCATGGCCAAGCCTATTCGGCCGGAAGGCCGCGAGAGATGCCCGATCCCCGCTCGGCCGCCGCCACGCCTTCGGCCTCGTCGACCCGCTGGAGCAGCAAAAGGCCGGCGGCGAAGCATCCGGCCAGCACGCACAGCGCGGCGGGCATCCCCCACGCCGAGCTGGCCCTGCCAAAGACCAGCACCCCGCAGATCCCGGCCAGCTTGTAGACCATCCCCCAGATGCCGAAGAACTCCCCAGCCCGCGAAACGGGCGTGAACGCCCCGACCATCGCCCTGCTGGCCGTCCCCACCCCGCCAAGGGCAAACCCGATCAGCCCCGCCACAACCCAGAAGAACCCCGTCGGCAATCCCAGCCAGTTGGCTCCCGCCATGGTCAGCGTTGCGACGACCCACGTCACGAGCATTACCCCGATCGTCCGTTTGTGCCCGAGGCGGTCCTGCACACGCCCCACCAGCGCGGAACTGATGCCCGCCGTCAACGCGACGACGAGAGCCATCAGGATGAGCTGCGGCAGCTCGAACGCCAGGTTCTTGCCGATCAGCCCCAGGAAGTAGATCACCGTCATCGTGCCGACGCTGTATACAAAGAAGGCCAGATAGAACCGGGCGAGGTGGCGGTACTTAGTGGTGTCCCGCGCCGAGGCCGCCAGCCGCCCGAACGCGCCTGCCATCACGCCACCGAGCCCGACCCCAGTCCGCGCCGGGGTGGCCCGTTCGCGGAGCCAGAAGATCAGGGGCAGCATTCCTGCGAAGAACCACAGCCCGGCGAAGACGAACATCGGTCTGGCCTGGGCGACGTCGGGCCGGCCCAGCCCGAAGGCATAGGCCGCCGTGATCCCCAGCAAGGCCAGGGCGCCGACATAACTCATGGTCCAGCCGATGGCCGAGACCCGCCCGACGGTCGCGGGCGTTGAGATCTCCGGCAGGAACGAGCCCAGAAAGTTCTCGCCCAGCCCGCACGCGATGGCGGCCACCAGGTACAGGGCAAACCCCAGCCAGACCTGACCCGGCTGGAGCACCGCCAGCAGGCACGTCAGAGCCGCGCAGACGACGCCCGAGGCGATCAGCATCTCGCGCTTCCACGCCCGCTCGTCCGCGATCGCCCCCGCGATGGGGCTGAGCAGCACGACGCCGACGAGCGACGCCGCCGCCATCATGCCCCACACGCCCGCCCCTTTGCCCGGCTCGGTGACCAGCACCTCTTCCACGAACAGGCTGAACAGCAGCGTGTTGATCAGCAACTGGAACGACTGGTTGGCCAGGTCGTAGACGCCCCACGAAAAAACCGCCCTGGGGTTCGGGAGCGAACGGAACGGGGGTGGCCACGCCATGGGCGCAGCGTACCCGGTCCACGTCAGGCGTGCGGGGCCAGCACGCCGGCGAGGAACTCCACCTGCAGATTCTTCGCCTCGTTGCCGAAGCGCCCGAAGCCGGCGTGCTCCTGCGGAGCGCCCGTCTCGGTGAAGGTCTGCAGACGGACCAGGTCCGGGTCGGCGCCTTCGGCCCGGTAGTGATCCCGGAGTCGGTCCAGGAACGCCCGCTGGACGCCGATCGGCACCAGCGCGTCGCCCTCGTTGTGCAAGGCCAGCAGGGGGATCGGGCGGAAGCCGGCCAGGTGCCGGGCGGTATCGATCCGCTCGACCGCCGCCCGGTCGTGCGAGACCGGCCAGTCCTTGCCGTGACCGGCCGGAGGAAAGTACAGGCCGGTCAGGTCGCCGGTGGTCCCTTCCACCGCCGCGGCCACGAAGGGGTGGGGGTCGCACAGGCGTCGCAGCGTGGCCATGCCGCCGGCCGACATGCCGCCGATCGCGGCACGGGTCTGGTCCAGTCGGGGGTGCCGCTCACGCAGCGATGCCAGCACGCCGTCGATCTCACCCACCATCTGCTCGACCACCGCGGGCGTCCGCTCGGGATCGTGCGCTCCGGGAACGAACCGCGCCCCGTGTCCGGGCAGGTCCACCGCGACCGCGCCGATGCCCGCCCGGATCCAACGCAGGTAGCGGCCCGGGTCGAGCTCCTTGCTGACCGTGCGTCCGTGCATCCAGAGCACGAACGGGACGGGCTCATCGCCCGGCGGCGTCGCGATCAGCGCGGGCACACCCTCGCCGAGCATGGCGGACACGGCCTGCTCGGCCAGCGACCGCGGGAGCTGCGCGAAGCGTGGATCCATCAGAGGATCACCGTCGATCCGGGCTCGATGCGCTCGGGCAGGTCGGTCTGGCGGAGCTGCTCGGCGTCCTGGGCGGTCAGCGGCGAGATCTCGATGACCGCGTCGACCGTGCCGTCCGCGCGCCGGGGCACCGCCACGCCGCAGGCGGCCAGCCAGCGGGCGGCCCGCTCGGTCTGCAGTTGCTTGCTGGAGACGATCGAATCCGTCCCGGTGGCGTTCTTGACCGGGGCGAACTCCTCGACCCGGTCGGTCTCGACCACGATCGACTTCTCGGCCATGGGGATGGCGTCGAACACGAACCGCTCCAGCTTGATGCCGTTCGGCTCGGTCGGCTCCACATGGCGACCGGTCTCGGGGTCGAAGTACGGCACCTTCTTGACCGCCCGGTGGAACGGCAGGGCGAAGTCCGGATCGCCCGAGACCTGCTCGATGAACTTCACGCCGATCGCGTGGATCGCGATCGAGCCGGCGATGAACCGCAACCGGCCGGCGTCGTCCGTCTGCCTGGCCAGATCCGCCGGCAGATCGGAATACTCGATGACCTGCGTGCGTCCGTCCGCCTTGCAGAACACGCCGACCTTCTCGTCCCACGCCGCCTTGGCGACCATCTTGGAACTGAACTGCCCCGAAGAGTGCGGCGAGGACGCGTGCAGGCCCAGAAACACCGGATCGACCGGCCGCGCGTGCGGGTTGTCGACCTGGAAGTACGAGAGGTGCTCGACCCCGCGCCGCTGCATGTCCTCCAGCGCGCCCGAGACCCGCAGCGCCCGGAACGCGCCGCCGTGCCCGTCCGGATTGGTCGCCAGCACGCCCGGCTCGGCCAGCAGCATCCGCGCGCTGGACTTGTCGAAGCTGGGCATCACGCCCTGGGGAAAGAAACGCACCGCGCCCGGGTCCAGCCCGAAGTGCCCGTGCTGGGCGAAGAACGCCACCGTCGCGTCGTGGTTCAGCGGGCTGGTCATGATGTACCAGGGGATCACCACGCCCGAGCGGTTCTGCGCCCCGGCGATGCCCTCGGCGAAGATCTGGAACAGCGGCTTGTTCGTGGCGCACGACGTCGGGAAGCACCCCTTGGGCCCGTCGTAGCCCAGACGCGAACCCTGCCCGCCCGCCACGGTGAAGCACGCCACCTTGCCCGCCCGGATCAGCGCCTCGCCCGTGTGCGCCGCGGGTGTCCGGGCAGGGTCGTTCAGCCCGATGACATCCGCGGGCTCCAGCGTGCCGGGCGCGGGCAGCGCGCCGTCGCCCCTCACATAGGTCTCGATCAGCGGGCCCAGCTCGGCGGGGTCGAACGAGGCGATCTCGCCGAGGAAACGCTCCCGGGCCGGGCCGGACAGCGTTTGGGCGTGGCGGAGCAGGTGGGCCTGCCCGATGGCCTCGAGGGCGGCGGCATCGGGTTGTGAAGCGGTCCGTGGCTGGGTCATGGGGCGATCTCCGTCGGGAACACGATCGTACGGGCGACCGCCCGGACAATCCGCCGACCGGGGTTAGAGTTGAGCATGGCCAAGATCGATCCCTTCGTCGCCCCGCCCGCCCTTCCGCTCGTCGCCCCCTCGATCCTGGCGGCCGACTTCGCGCAGCTTGGCGCGGACTGCCGCAGCGCGATGGCGGCCGGGGCCGACCTGCTCCACGTGGACGTGATGGACGGTCACTTCGTGCCCAACCTTTCGATGGGCCCCGCCGTCTGCGCGGCCGTCCGCCGGGCCTGCCCGGACGCGTTCCTGGACGTTCACCTGATGGTCACCGATCCGGATGCCTGCGTCGATCCGTTCATCCGCGCGGGCGCCGATCTGATCTCGTTCCACATCGAGGTGCGGGAGGACCAGGCCGCGCGTGATCTGGTCCGCCGGATCCGCGACGCGGGGCTTCGGACCGGGATTGCGCTCAACCCCGACACGCCGGCCGAGCGCGTCATGCCGCTGGTCGACATCGTGGACCTCGTGCTCGTGATGAGCGTTCATCCGGGGTTCGGCGGGCAGGCGTTCATCCCGCAGGTGCTGACCAAGGCCGCGATCATCCGGGCGGGCCTGCGGGCGGACCAGCGGCTCGAGATCGATGGGGGGATCAGCCCTGCCACCGCGCCGGCCGTGCTGGAGGCCGGGTTCGACCTTCTCGTCGCCGGGTCGGCGCTGTTCGGCCGGCCCGAGAACGACCGGGCGGGGGTCATCCGGGCCCTGCGGGACGGGTCTGGGTCGGGCGTGCGGGATGCGGCACGAACATAGCGCGAACAGATTTGGCCGTGGCAAGCGGATTCCCGGCGCGGTCGGGGCCTGCTTGCTACCATCGGCTGTCACTCCGGGCACCCGCCCGGGGGTGGCCGGGCGTGGGAGCACGCCGGAACGAGGCCGGAGACCGTTGCATGCCCAAGCCGCAGACCGTCACGCTGGTGCTCGTATCCGCCGCTCCGACGGCCTGGGACGAGGCCGGTCGGCTCATCGGGCGTGCCGCCCTGCCCGCCACCGACACAGGCACGAACGCCCTCCATCACGCGTGCCGGTCCTTCGTCGATTCGTCCGCCGGGACGTTGGATGTCGTGCTGTGCGGCACGGAGGACTCGAGCCACGCCTCGGGGGCCCTGCTCGCCGAAGCGGCCGCCTGCCGGCTCCGCAGGATCGACGACCTCGCCAGCGTGGATCTGGGGCTCTGGGAGGGCTCGCTGCGGGAAGAGCTCGAGGGCCGCTGCCCGTCCACCTTCAAGGCGTGGCGCGATCAGCCAGACCGGATCCGGCCGCCCGAGGGCGAATCCATCGGCGACGCCGGCGCGCGGGCTCTGGCGGCGATCCGCAAGGCGCTCGACAAGACCAAGGGTGAACACCCGGTCATCGGGGTGGCGGTCCGCCCGCTGCTCTGGGCGGCGCTGCTGACGATGCTGAACGAAGAATCGTGGGGTTCGTTCTGGTCCCTCGCGGACCGGGCGGGCGAAATCCGCTGCGTCACGAGGCCGATCGCCGATCTGAATCCTCAGCCGATCCAGGCGTCGGCCTGAACGAACGAGCCCGCCGGCTCCTCCCATGGCCCGGCGGCAAGGAAGAAACGAATGGCACCCACCGCAACGCGCACCTGGGCCGACATGAAGCAGGACACGCCCGCCACCAAGCGAGGGATCCCCGAAGGACTCTGGCTCCGCTGCCCGACCTGCGGCCAGATGATCTATCGCCGGCAGATGGAGTCGAACCAGCACGTCTGCCCCGAGTGCAACCACCACTACCGCATCGGGGCCGCCGAGCGCATCCGCCAGCTCGCCGACCCGGAGACGTTCGTGCCGATGTTCACCGGCCTGCGGGCCCGGGACCCGCTCAACTTCACCGACCTGAAGGCCTATCCCGACCGGCTGCGGGCCGAGCAGATCAAGACCGGCCAGAACGAGGGCTGCCAGGCGGGCGAGCTGTTCATCAAGGGCCGCGCCGCGATGGTCGCGTGCCTCGATCTGACGTTCATGATGGGCTCGATGGGCAGCGTGGTGGGCGAGATCCTGACCCGGGCCATCGAGCACGCCACCGACCGCAGGCTCCCGCTCGTCATCGTCAGCTGCTCGGGCGGCGCCCGCATGCAGGAGGCCGGGCTCAGCCTGATGCAGATGGCCAAGACCTCCGCCGCGCTGGCCCGCTTCGACGACCGGGGCGGCCTGTTCATCAGCGTTCTGACCGACCCGACCACCGGCGGCGTGACGGCCTCGTTCGCCATGCTCGGCGATGTGATCCTGGCCGAGCCGCAGGCGCTGATCGGCTTCGCCGGCCCCCGCGTGATCCAGCAGACGATCCGCCAGGAGCTGCCCGAGGGCTTCCAGCGGTCCGAGTTCCTGCTCAAGAAGGGCATGGTCGACCGCGTGGTGCACCGCCACCAGCTGCGCAGCGAGATCGCACGCCTGATCGACTACTCCGGTGCCTGAACCGACCGACCGTCCCGGCTTTCTGACGCACCGGCCGCGCCTGCGTGCCTTCGGGCTGGGCCTGGCCCACGCGGTGCTGTTCGCCGCCGCGTTCCCCCCGCTGGGCTGGTGGTGGCTGGTGTTCCTCGCCCCGGTCCCCTTGCTGATGGTCGCCGCGCGACCCGGTCCCTCGCCGCTCGCCGCCGGATTCTGGGCCATGCTGGGTGTCATGCCGTTCTGGGTGTGGAGCCACGCGTGGATCTGGCACGTGTCCGCCGCGGGCGTCTACCCGCTGGTGGTGTACCTGGGCCTGTACGCCTGGGCGTTCGTCGTGCTGGGCGCATGGGCGGTCCGCGTCCGCGGGGTTCCCTCCGGCCTGGCGCTCATCGTGGTCTGGCTCGGCCTCGAGTTCTTCCGCGGTCGCATCGGGTGGTCCGGCTACCCCTGGTACCTGCTGGGCCATCCCGTGATCGACGCGCCCGGTCTGGCCCGGGTCGCCTCCCTCGGCGGCGTGACGCTGGTCTCGCTGCTCGTGCTCATCCCCGGGGCGTGGTGGGTCACCCGCCGCACCAGCCCGGGGTGGTGGACCGCGGTCTGCGCAGCGGTCTTCGGGGTGTGGCTGCTCGCCGGGTTGGCGCTGGGCGGACGGGGTGTGGGGGGCGGCCCCGACACTCCGGGCGATCCGGTCCTCGTGGGCATCGTGCAGACCAACGTGCCCCAGGACAACCGGCTGGAATGGTCGGTCGAGCAGCGACTGATCGACTGGATGGACATGCGGGAGATGACCGAGTCGCTGGCGGGTTCCGAGCCGCGCCCGGACCTGATCGTCTGGCCGGAAGGGCTGGTCCCCGGCTGGACGCTCGATCCCGAGGCCTTCGCCCACGAGATCGAGCGGGCGATCGTCTGGCGGCTGGACCCGCAGACCCCGGCCGAGGCCGAGGCGGTCGCCCGCTACGGCTCGGTGGTCCCGGCCACCCAGGTGGTCGAGGAGATGCTGGCCATGCAGCACGCCCTCGGCGTGCCGATGCTCGTCGGGGCCGTCGCGTTCGACAACCTGCGGATCGTCAGCGGTCCCCGCGGGATCGAGTACGACTCGGACGCGGTGTTCAACAGCGCGTTCCTGATCCGCAACGGGCGGGTCGCGGACGTCTGGTACGACAAGGTCCACCTGACCCCCTTCGGCGAGATCATGCCCTACATCTCGGCGTGGCCCTGGCTCGAGCAGCGGCTGCTGGCGATCGGGGCTTCGGGGATGAGCTTCGGTCTGACCCCGGGGCGGACGGCCCGGTCGATCCCCCTCGACCGGACCGGGGCGGGCGATATCGAGCTGGCGACGCCGATCTGCTTCGAGGCCACGATGCCGCAGGTCTGCCGGCGTCTGGTCGTCGGGGCGGCGCGGTCCGGCCGACCGGTGCTGATGGTCAACATCACCAACGACGGCTGGTTCGGCACGTCGGTCCGCGGGCGGCTGATGCACGAGCAGGCCGCACGCTGGCGGTGCGTCGAGCTGGGTGTGGACATGGTCCGCGTGGCCAACACCGGGGTGTCGGGGCTGATCGACCGCCACGGCCGGGTGGTCTCCCGCACCGCGGCCCGCGAGGCCGGGACGATGGTGGTGCCCGCCGCGCCCGCCCGACCGGGGACGGTGTTCGCGCGGACCGGCGAGTGGGGGGGCTGGCTGTGCCTGCTGGCCGCGCCCGTGCTGGCGTGGTTGGGCCGGCGGGCTGGCCGGCGCGGTCATGGAAATTCCCTCGAACCCGCCCCGGCGGACGAATGAACATATCAATACCCCGACGGTCCGGGGATCCGTTCGGATCCCCCCGGACACGCTCACCAGGAGGCGGCATGCAAACGGCTCGATTCGCTCAGGCTCTGACCCTGCTGGTGTTCTGCCTGCTCGTGGCGGTCGGTCAGACGGGCTGCGGCTTCAAGATCGAACCCGACCCCGCGTTCACGTCCGGGCAGCCGCCCGCGCCGGGGACCGCGGCGGCCCGGGAGCGGTCGATGCGGGACGAGTCGATCCAGCGGCTGCTGGCGATGACCACCAGCGGCAACGCGCAGGTCCGGGCCAACGCCATCGAAGGCCTCGAGCGCGCGGGCACGCGGGCCGAACCGGCGATTGCGCTGGCGCTCAAGGACGAGAACCCCGGGGTGCGTTCGATCGCCGCCCTGGTCGCCGCCCGCTCCGGGCTGATCACGCTGGCGCCCACGGTCCGGCAGATGACCACCGATCCCTCGCAGTTCGTCCGGGCGTCCGCGCTGGCCTCCATGTTCATCATGGGCGAGCCGGTCGATCCCAGCGAGCTCTCGGTCATGGTGCTCGAGGCCCGGGATCCGCGGGCGCGGGCCCACGCGGCGTTCCTGCTCGGCGAGATGGGCGACCGCTCCGCCGTGCCGATGCTGCGCCAGGCCTGGGCGACCCCGATCCGCGACGCGTCCGAAATCGAGCGGCGCATCCTGCGTCTGCAGATCGCCGAGGCGTTGGTCAAGCTGGGCGACGAAACGAGCATGGACTCTGTCCGCGCCGCGCTGTTCCCCTCTCG
Source organism: uncultured Phycisphaeraceae bacterium (assembly GCA_964399525.1). Classification (GTDB taxonomy): domain Bacteria; phylum Planctomycetota; class Phycisphaerae; order Phycisphaerales; family UBA1924; genus UBA6054. The sequence goes on from CAYNRF010000006.1 coordinate 23,284, forward strand.
TCCCGACGAGCTCGAGGCCACCGCCCTGGCGGTCCAGATCATCGGAGAGGTCCGGGATCGCGGCTCGATCGACCAGCTGATCTACCTCGCCGACGATTCACAGCCGCGGGTCATGCCCGCCGAGGTGCGTCTGGCGGTGGCGGGGGCCCTGGCCAAGATGGGCCTGGATCAGGGCGGATTCATCGCCGACCGCTACGCCGATCACGAGGCGGAGGTGATCCGGGCCCAGGCGGCCAAGGTCTACGGCCGGACCGGGCGGGGTGAGCACGTGCCCGCCCTGGTGGCGATGATGGACGACCCCTCGGAACTCGTCCGGGTCGCCGCGGCCGCGGGCATGGTCGATCTGCTGGCCGGCGGCGCGACGGCGGACGCCGGGCGTCCCTGAGCAGCCCGCCGGAGTCGATGCCCGCAGCGGCCATCCGAACGGATCCTCAGGACCGGGTCGGGCGTATGGGCCGTTCCCGGGACGCATTGTGGATGGGTTTCCCGCCGCGTGCAGACCGGAACCCGGGCGGCTACACTTCCGCCCCATGCATTCCAGGACGGGCCGGATGCCCGGTTTGGGTTTGGTTCAGGCATGAGTCGAGGAGCAGACCGTGCACATTCTCACGAAGGTCTTCGTCCTGTTCGCCGCGGTGCTCAGCATCCTCATGGCGGCCCTTTCGATCTCCTACACCGTCAACGCCGACCGGGTGGTGGCCGACTATCGCAACGCGATGGCCCGGGCTGATCTGGCCGTCAACGACATGAACTCGCTCAAGAGCAGCAGCAGCCAGCTGGTCGCCTCCAAGGAGGAGGAACTGGCGGCGGCCCGCGACGAACTGGCCAGCCGCGACGCGGACATCCGCCGTCTCGAGGCCGCCAACTCGGAGCTGCGCATCGGGCTGCGGTCGGCCGAGTCCGCCCGCGAGTCCATCACCGCCAAGATCGCCGAGCTGGGCGTGGCGGTCGAGACCCAGGCCCGCATCATCGACGAGTACAAGAACGAGCTCAGCCGCCTGCGCCGGGCCGAGCTGGATTACCGCGACGAGCGCCTCGACCTCGAGAAGCAGCTCTCCGATCTCGAGAGCCAGGTGATCGTGTACGAGCAGGTCAAGCGCGCCCTCGAGGAGCAGCTCACCGAGGTCCGCACCACCCTGGCGAACGCGTCCAGCGGCGGCAACGCCGCGGGCGCGGCCCGCATTGCCCCGGCGGAGGTGCCCGGACCGCAGATCCGCGGCAGCGTCGATCAGGTGACCAACGATCCGGCCACCGGCCAGCTGCTGGTCAAGATCAACCTCGGCTCGAACGACCGCGTGCGCGAGAACTCCCGTCTCTACGTCCACCGCGGCCAGACCTACCTCGGCGAGCTCGTCGTCTTCCAGGTCGACCTCAACCACGCCATCGCCCGCATGTCCTACACCGTCCCGGGGCAGGAGATCCGTGCGAACGACTCCGTCCTCAGCCGCCTGAGCAGCAACTGAACCAGACCCACAGGAGCACGCCATGAGCAACTTCGGCATGCAGATGCCCGGCGGGTCCCGTTCCCGCGGTCCGAGCCCCGATGTGTACACCGCCCTGATGTGCGTCGGCACCGTGTGCATGATCGCAGCGGTCGTGATGCTCTACCTGGCCGGGACCAAGGTGTCTCCCGGCGGCCAGCCGTGGAAGGTCCAGGATCCCAGCCGCATCGAACTGCCCCGCTGATCCGATGCGGGGTTGGCCCGAACCGGGTCCGGGGGCGGGTGCCGGTCCGGCCCGCCAGAGGCTTAAAAACGGGTCCAACGCGGCGGCCTCTGGTTGACAGGCCTTGGATCCGGCGTACGATTCCGTCTGCCCTTCGGGCATTGAAACATGGGGCGGTAGCTCAATTGGTTAGAGCCCCGGCCTGTCACGTCGGAGGTTGCGGGTTCGAGTCCCGTCCGCCTCGCTCCATGAAAAACTCCGGCCAACGGCCGGAGTTTTTTTTCGCGCCCGACCATCCATTCCGTGGCACGGTCTGCCCGTCCCCGCGGGCTCGCTCCCCGCCGCCCCGCGGATGCTGCCCCGGCCCTGATCGTCCGCTCGGACCTGTTCCTCAGCGTGATGCGTCGATCGACGTCCCGCGGGCTTCCGCCGGCGTGTCCGCGGCTCCGAGCGGGCGGAACAACCGCAGATCGAGCACGGCCCCGCCGCATTCCGGGCATGTCTGTGTGCCCGTCGCCGGCTGGTAGCCGCAGTCGCGGCAATGCCCGCGCAACGAACCGGCCGTGCGCGTCCGGTGGAGGCGATGCCAGCGCCACGCCATCCAGATACAGCCGCACAGGGCGATGATCGTGATCAACGGCCACAGCGTCAGAAGCGGTTTGAGAAGCGTATCGATGCCCACGAATCTCTCCTGAGGGAGCGATACCGTACGCCGTCAACCCGGCCGGGTTCGACCGTGGTGGCATGACCACGCACGCGCCTGCCAGGGTGTGGTCACCCGACGCCGCGTCCACCGCGTGTGACCGGCAAAAGTTATCGGGCGCCCTCAAGGATCCAGCGGGCCACCATCGCCACCTCCGCGTCGGTCGGCTGGGCCCGCTCGGCGGGGGGCATCCGCAGATCGTCGTCGAGCGGCAGCCGCATCCGGGTCAGGATCTCGCTGGTGTCCGGGTCGGCGGCGAACACGACCGGCCCGTAGTCGCCGCCGGCGAACAGCGCTTCGCGGGTGTGCAGCGCCAGCCCGCCACGCTGCCGATCCACGCCGTGGCACGAGACGCAGTACCGCTCGAGAAACGGCGCGATGTGGATCTCGTACGTCAGCGTTCCGCCCGTCAGCTCGACCGACGGCGGCGGGACGCGGCCGCCTCGGAAAGGCTCGAGCAGGAAGCCCGGGCCGTGGGTCATCGTCCCACCGAAATGTCCCGCCGGGCCGAGCACCGCCAGGGCCGCGAGCAGCGAGCCCCCGTAGAGCCGCCCGCGACGCGCAGCGGCCGAGATCCAGGCCAGGCCCGACAGGGCGACCAGGGCGACCCCGAGCCAGCGGTGCAGGGTCAGCGTGGAGGACGAGCCGTAGGAGGGCTCCTCCGCGAGCACCCAGCCCGAACCGGCGGCCGCCAGCACCGAGCCGAGCGCCAGCGTGACCAGCGTCATGCGGATCCCCCGGTCCAGCGTGCTCCGGCGGGCCAGCGCCCACGCTTCGCACGCCGCGAGCGCGACGAGCACCCCGATGGGCACGTGCAGCACGACAGGGTGCAGGCGTCCAAGAAACGCGATGATCTGATCCGGATCCGGCATGGGTGTATTGTGGCACATTCCCGAGCGGGCCGCATCCGCGGTCCCCGGCCCGCACGAACGCGACCCGATGTCCCGCCGGACGACCAGCCCCCCGCCCCCCAAGCCCTGCGTAGTCTGCGGGCGTCCTTTCGCGTGGCGGAAAAAATGGGAGCGGGACTGGGAGCACGTCAAGTTCTGCTCCGACGCGTGCCGCCGAAGGAAACTGCGTCCCGTGGATGACCAGATCGAGGCGGCCATCCTCGCGCTGCTCGACGGTCGCGCCGCGGGCTCGTCGATCTGTCCGAGCGAGGCCGCCCGGGCGTGCGATCCGGACGGCTGGGCACGCCTGATGCCGGACGTCCGGGCCGCGGCCCGGAGGCTGGCCGATCGCGGACTGCTCGAAGTCACGCAGCGGGGCCAGGCGGTCGATCCGACCTCGGCCAGGGGGCCTATCCGGCTGCGTCGCCCGCGCCGCTGATGCCCATCTCCGCCCGGAGTTTTCTGGCCGACACCGTGATCCGGACCCGTTCATCCTTGTCCATGCGCTCGACGTGCTTGAGCATCATCTTCATCCGCGTGTTGCGGGCGAACCGCTTCTCGTGCCGGATGAGAAAATCCCAGTAGAACGTGTTGAACGGGCAGGCGTCGTCGCCGGACCGCTGGTCCACGCGGTAGCGGCAATGCCCGCACGCGTTGCTCATGCGGTCGATGTACTTGCCGCTCGCGGCGTACGGCTTGGTCCCCACGACGCCGCCGTCGGCGTGCAGGGCCATGCCCAGCGTGTTGGGAAGCGTGACCCAGTCCACGCCGTCGGCGTACATCCCCAGATACCAGTCCGACACCGCCCGCGGCTCGATCCCCGCGATCAGGGCGAAGTTTCCGGTCACCATCAGACGCGAGATGTGGTGGGCGTACGCGGAGCCGAGCACCCCGCCGATGGCGTCCGCCATGCAGGCCATGTCGGTCCGCCCGGTCCAGTAGAAATCCGGCAGCCGCCCGTGATGATCGAGCGTGTTGCGGGAACCGTACTCCGACCCCTCGTGCCAGTAGACCCCGCGGATGAACTCGCGCCAGCCGATGATCTGCCGCACGAACCCCTCGACCGCGTTGAGCGGCGCATGGCCCGACTCGTACGCCTCCACCGCCCGCCCGACCACCTCGCGCGGATCGAGCAGCTTGAGATTGAGCGCGGGCGAAAGCAAAGCGTGGTACAGGGTGTGCTGCCCGAGCCACATGGCGTCCTGATAGGTCCCGAAGCGGGGCAGGCGGTGCTCGATGAAGTCATCGAGCGCGGCGAGGGCCTGCTCCCGCGTGACCGGCCAGCAGAACGAATCGAGCGACCCGGGCAGGTCGGGCAGGACCTCGGCCACCGTCTTCATGACCTTGCGGGTGGTGGCGTCGGGCTTGAACTCGGGCACGGCCGGCGGGCGGGGCGCCGTCTTGAAGGCGCTGCGGTTGTCCTTGTCGAAGTTCCATGCGCCCCCCACGGGCTGGTCACCGTCCATCAGCACGTCCAGCCGCCTGCGCTGCTCGCGATAGAAATACTCCATCACGAGCTGCTTGCGACCCTTGGCCCAGGCGTCGAACGCCTGCGGCGTGGTCAGGAAGTGGGGGTCCTCGATCATCCGCGGCTCGAGCCCGGCATCCCGGGCGGCCTGCTCGTACGCGGCCAGGGCCCGATGGTCACCGGGGCGGGCCGCGACGAGCCGCTCGGGGCGGAGCCGGCGGCACGCCCGGGCGATCTCGCCCTCCAGCGAGTGGGTGTTGTCCGGATCGTCGATCGCGACGTACTCGACCCGCCAGCCCTGCCGGCGCAGCCAGTCCGCGTGATGCCGCATCGCCGAGAGGAACAGCGTGGTGCGCTGGGCGTGGCTGGGGACATCCGTGGACTCGGAGCGGACCTCGGCCATCAGAATGGCGTCGGAGTCTTGCGACAGATCCATGGCGGACGGCAGCGACCGGTCGAGCTGGTCGCCGAACACGATGCCGAGGGTGCCGGGGCGGCCTTTGGACTTTGCGGGCATGCCCATTGTTCGCGCCGCGGGAGACATCGGATGCCCCGCCCGGGGGCCGGGCTGGTTTGACGAGCGGTCCGGCGGAGCTCATCGGGCCGCCGGTCCATCCGTCCCACGGTTTTCGTCCCCGCGCTCGTGCCGACGGGCGGGATCCTGCCGGTAGAACAGGACCAGCTGCTGGTAGAGCTCGGGATATTCCCGCCTGGTCTCAACCGGCCTTTCGAAGAACAGCTCGGTCGCAACGGCGAAGAACTCGGCCGGGTGCGTCGAGCCGTACGGATCCAGCAGCGGTTCACCGCCGCGGCGGACCGCGCGGGCCAGGGCTTCGTACTCACGCCCGAGCACCCGGGCCCAGTCCCGGTACCCGGCCGGGCTGTCGAGCGCCGGTGCGCCGTCCATGTCCCCGCTCTGCCCGTCGAGCTGATGCGCGAACTCGTGGAACACCACGTTGCGTCCGTCATCCTCCCCGGCCGCCCCCCGCAGCACATCATCCCAGGAAAGCACCAGCGATCCCTCGGACCACGTCTCGCCGAGCCGGACCTCGTCCGACTCGATCACCATACCCGCCGGCCCGTCCTCCTCGGTCATCACGCGGTACTCGTCGGGATACACAAGGATCGAGCGCAGATCCGGATAGAACTCGCCCTCCAGCCCGAGCACGAGGATCGCCGCCTGGCTCGCGATGGTCAGCCGGATCTCATCGGTGATCTCAAGGCCGCCGCATCCCTCAAATCGCTTTTCGTTCAGAAGGACGCGCACGATCCCGCCCAGTCGCTGGCGCTCTGAGGCGTTCATCCGGCGCACCATCGGAACGCGCTGATCAATGATCTCCCACCATTGATCCGGCAACGGTTGTTGCTGAAGCCTCTTCCGGCGTCGATTCTTCATCCAGAACATGACCCATTGTTGCACGGTCAACCGTTGCGTTCCTTGCCACCGATTCGACCTTCACATGGCTTTCAGCGGGGTGAGTTTCCCCTTTCTGCTTCCTTCGCAGGAAATGAAGTCGCAGGCAATGAAAATCGTCTTGCGTCGCTCGAAGTCGATCATTACACTGCCGCGCCGTTTGCATGAAGAAGCAGGTGGGGTGCGTGTCATGAGATCAAGAAACGTCTGGGCGTCATGCATCGCTTCTCTCGGCGTTTCTGTCGCCGTCGCGGCCGCATCTCTGAATCCATTGCCGCCGGACTTTGATGTCGTGCAGGAAGAGCCGATCTTTGTTCCGCTTGCGCCAAGCCTGAGCGATTACTGGCATCCGGGTCTCGGGGGGATCGAGTCATTCTTCCGAAACCCCGCCAACGGATTCGGCGTGCTTGCCCAGAGTCGCCATCTGCCGGTTCCGATGTTCTCGGGAGGTCCCGGCATCGGTCTGGACGGCGCCGGCACGCTCGGCTCGTGGCTGCCGCTCGACCTGCGGCTGTGGGACGGGTTCTACGAGCAGTTTTCGGCGTACCCCTGCACGTTCACCGATCCAACGTTTCGAACTTTCCCGGGCGTTCTGACGGGTCCGGGCGGTCAGCCCGGCGAACCCAGGATCTGGCCAGCCGCACGCGTTGCCTTGCCCGCCTGGCTTCCGGCAGTCCCCCCGGCGCCGCTGGCAGGCCCGGACGGAACCGAGCCGGATGTGCAGAACTGGGCCCGGCTCTTTGGAGCGCATTTCACCCGGGCGTACTTCGATGAAGCAAGCTGGTCGGAGGCCGCGACCTCAATCTCAACCCCGGGATTCGGACAGTTCGGTTATCCACGGGTCGGCGCTCCGCAGCACGTGGACATCCCGCCGACCTACCCGCCGGCGGAGCTGGACATCCAAGCATCCACCTCGCCGCTCGTTCCGGCGGGTGGGCGGGGCCCCGTCCGGTCGGAGTTCATCCAGCGGGAGCTTCTGGCGGGCAAGGTCGATGTCGTCACTGGCCAGCCGCTGCTCGCGGAGACCGACCTCGAGCTGCCCTTCGGGGGAGCCGTGTTCCGGCGCATCCGGACCTACGGCGAGCGCTCCGAGATCGGGTACGCGAGCGACCACGCCTCGCACGGAACATTCTCCGCCCAGACAGGCATCCGCGGCTGGCACGGCATGAACTGGATGTCGGGCGAGTCCCCTCTGTTTCTGATCGATGCGACCTTCCCAGGTTCGGTCATGGCGCCGGGTCCCGACGGGCAGACGAGCGGAGAACCGACCTGCTTCTTCGCGCCGGATGCCCATCACACCATCCCGTTCGTGCGCCAGACGCGGGTGGACGGTCCCCCGGACTACGTCGCTCCGCCGTGGTTCGACGCCATCCTGTGGTACGACAAGTCGCTGGTCGAATGGGATGACGAGCAGCAGCGCTGGATCGTCCCGCCGGCTGAGTTCCGGGTCTATCTGCACGGTCGCTCGGTGGTCTACACCATCAAGGCGTACTACGAGGACGTCGACCCGGCCCAGCATGCCCCGCCAAACTTCCTGGACCAGGCAGCAGCCCAGGTGGTCGGGTTCGGCGTGCCCTACTACGGACTTCTGCAGTCGATCGAGGACCGCGCCGGGAATCTGGTGCGCATCGTGTACGCGGACGCACACCTGCATGCGCCGTACGTCGACACGGAGTCCGGCGTGCAGGGCGTGTGGGACTATCCCGATCCGGCTCCATCGCTCGGCCAGAGCGTGATCGACTCCGGCCATGAGCCCCCCGTCGCCTGTGACGATCTGGTCGAGGATCGGGCGGGGGATGCGCTGATCATCCGCCAGCGGGGCTGGTACAAGGGGATGATCGACCGCATCGAGCTCATCCCGGCCGAGGAGCGTTCCGGAACCTCCCGGCCCGCCTGGACGCTGTTCTACACCTACAGGCACTTCTTCGCCGCCACCTCGGTCGCGGACGGGCCCCGCTACTGGGACACCCTCAGCCATGCTCCGGCGATCCACTCCATTCTCGTGTTCGATCACGAGCGCTTGCCGGATGGCGTGTTCGAGCAGGACGTGCTGGAGCGGCCGCTGATCCTCCCCTGTGACGATCGCAATGATCCTTCCGAGCTCCTGTCCGTGGACGGGCTTGCCCATGCCGTCTTCGTGAAGACCTACGCGGCAGGAGACTCGGGGTCCGATCGCCTCTTCGCGGTGCCCAACCGCGGAGACCGACCGACGCCGTTCGACTTTCAGGATGAAGTGATCGGTCCGACGTTTCCCGCGAGCCCAGCGCTCTTCGCGAACTCGTGGGATCGCATGGTCCGTTTCAGCTACGCGGACCCGATGACCACCCCGCATTCGTACGATCTGGGGATCACGCCGTTCGATTCCTGGCGTGCCGCCGACCCGGCCATGGCGTCCTGCGGCCCCGTCGACGAGCAATATCTGTTCAGCCACGCCTGGGGCGACGCGGCCTTTGTGCATCAGGGAGCCTGGCTGGTCAAGGTCGCCGAGACGCAGCGGCTTGAATCGGGCGAAACAGCACCCGCACGCTACTGGCTGTACCGGTACCAGGACGCCGACGGGCCCCACGATGACATCCCGGACGCGCCGCAGTACGCTAACGCCCACATCCAGGCGAGCATCTGGCAGTTCGGCGCCCACGTCGTTGGCCTGCCCAAGCGTCTGACCCACCGCTACGGGCCGGCGACCGTGGAGAAGCTGCTCCGCAGCGTGCCCGGCGGGCTCCAGGGTTGCACGCGGAACCGGATCGTCAACCAGCTGATCGCGCTCGAGGAAGATCAGACCACGGCCGAGATCCCGCCCTGCGATCCCGACGAACCCCCTCCGCCGCCGCCGCCGGGGAACAACGCGGACGGCGACGGCGGTCAACCGCTCGACGGCCACGTCGACGTCGGTGAACCCACGGAGCCCGGCGGGCGATCGAGCACAGCGACGAATCCCGCGGACCGGGTCGCGCACATCCCGGTCGGATTGCTGGCGGACACGATCTTCTACCGCTGGTCCGAGCCGTACCGTCTCGGGACGGATATCACGGGCGACAGCTCAACTCCCGCGGCACGTCCGGCGTCCTGGACTGCCTTTGACGGGCGTGGGGCGGAGTCGACCCCGCAAGGTCAGCAGAACGCCTTTGCGCTCGATCTGTGGAACCGCTACCTTGGCGGGCAGATCACCGATGCGTGCGGCGATCTCAACGATCGCATATCTCAGCTGAACAAGTCGCGATCCGGATTCCTCCCGGAAGGGACGGGCCTGTTCGCCCATACCGAGGGCGTGGTTTCCAAGTGGTACCGCGTGTATCGGTTCATCTCTGCGCCGGAGGACTGGCGTGGCTCGTTCGAGTCCAACGAGGCGGGAACCTCCGGCTTTGTCCCGGGGCCCGAAGTGGTGTGGGACGGAGAAGTCGAATCCGACTTCGGAAGCGGTGACGTGCCGATCGGATCGTCCCCGAAGGACGGAGCGACCCGCGCGATCTATCTGTTCCCGTTCCGCTTTTTCGTGCACGACTGGATCGGCAACGCGTTCAATGTGACGCCCAGGAACCTTCCGCTCGCGGAGCCGATGTGGTGGATCGCGATCGATGAATACGACAGTCTTGAGGCCGCGCTCACCCAGAACTCCTCGCTGGCGTACGACCCGACGGGAACCGCACGGGAAGGGGTCGTTGTCGCCAGGCGATACACCGACGAACAGACGATCGCGTGGAGCTCGCGCCGCGTGCTCGGTCTGAACCCGGCGGGGGCGGTGCTATCCGATCGAACATGGACGCGGTCCGACGACGGGTCGGACTCGACCGACGATCCGCCTGCCGTGATGCAGGCCTTCGTGTTCGATGACTTCCTCCGCCTTGTGGTGCGGCTGTCCCGGGGCTGGGGAGCGGCCGCCGCGGCCTCGTTCGGCGTCTCGCCGCCCCCGGCCGTCGACGAGTCCAGGCTCGGGCTGGTTGAATCGTTCGAGTATCCGCCCGTGGTTCTGGATGACCAGGGACGTGTTCCAGCGTCCGGGGTGCCGAGATCGATCGTCTTTCACAGCATCCGCCAGGGCTGTCTGTCGACCAACCCGCACCAGCCCATCCGGCGTGTCGTGACCCACGATGACACCCGCGGCGCGTGGTGGCGTGGCCTGACAGATCATGAGACATACTTCGATCTGGGACTCGTCGATGAGGCGTCGGAGACCGCACGCATCGACCACTTTTACGGATTCTGGCCGCAGTCGACGGATGACGCCGGTTCCCTGGTCGATCCGGTCCTGAAGTTCCAGATCCGGCTCGGGCCGACGTTCCGTCATCGACCCGACGGGCAGGATGTGCGCCCGATCGACGGGCGGTGGTTCAATCAGAAGGGACAGGTCGTCTGGCACGCACGGGGAGCGGTGGCAGACCAGTCGTCGGAGGCACTCGAGACGGGCCATCTCGAAGTAGGCACGATCGGGGCGGGGAACGAACAGCTGTTCCTTTCGTATTGGCAGTATGACGAGCATGGTCGTCCAATCCTGACCGTAGAGGATATCTCGATCGTGCCGCATGCAGGTGGTGCATCCGGCGGTTCCGGCTTTGGCCTGGCGGATCTCGCCCATCCCGAGCATCCCGATGGCATCGCCGGTGTCGCTGGCGGCCGCGGCGTGATCTTCATCGGGACCTCCGAATCGCCGGGGAACGATCTGACCGTCGGCGAGGCCTCCGCCATGATCGCGCGGATCAACGACGATCGGGCCGAACTGCTCGGCACCGGAATGCATCGTGTGGCGGAGGCGCCGGCCCTGAACGAGATCACCTTCTCCGCCTTCAACCGGTTCGGCCCGTACAAGACGGTGCATCCCGACGGACGGCGAGACCTGATCACATACGAAGTCGACTCGGACTACTTCCGCGAACTGCGTGCCATGGGGGTTTCGCTCGAGGATGGTGCGTGGCGTTTCGCCGGTCAGAACCTCTATGACAGCAGCTTCGAAGGCAGCACCTTCATCGATGGGATCCAGGGAACGATCGATGCCCTGCTCGCGGATCAATGGTCCGGATCCCCCTACGAGATGGAGAGCGAACTCTTCGAGTCGGGCCGACTCCGGGTGACCGCCCACATCGAGCCTCAGTACGACTCGGCCGGGCGGATGACCGGCGTGACTCTCTCGAGCGCGCCCGAGCAGGCCGACGCGATCCGCAGCGCCGTCGCGTACGACGGTTGGGGCCAGATCCGGCTGTCGATGACGCCGGAAGGCCTGATCACCCGCCACGTCTATGACAGCGTCGGAAGGCTTCACAAGACCTTCGTGGGATCTCAGGACCGCCACCCGATCTGGGGTGTTATCCCGGAAGAGGGCGAAACGGACGATCTCATCCTCACCGAGAAGCTCTTCTACGGTCTCACCCACACCGACGCCGGTCTGCCCACGCACAAGTGGACCTTCCGCACCAAGTCGCCCGGCCAGTACGACGAGCAGCGGGACTGGTCGGAACCGTCGGAGGGCACCAGCGTGCCGTCGGGCATGTTCGTCGGCGGCGGACTGCACGGGGGATCGGGCGGAATGAGCTCCGGCCGACTCGAACGGTACCGATACGACTGGCGCATGCGTCGGGTGTCCACACTCTACGAGGATCTCGATCAGCCCGGCGCAGTGTATCGAGAAGAACGCACGTTCCTCGACAATCAGGACCGGGTCCGCTTTGTCGCGATGTATGACGGACCGGCGCCGAGTGGCGCACCCGATCCGACCGATCATCAAACCTACGGCGTGGGTCAGCCCCTGCCCTCCGCGGCCGACTTCGTCGGGATGCAAGGCCTGCTCTCCCTCGATGAGACGGTCTACAACGCGGCAGGTCAGGTGGTCGAGCGACGCAGACACCACCCCGCCGGTGAGGGCTACCTCGCGACCCACACCTACACCGACTTTGAAAACCGACCCTTGTGGTCCAGTTCCTCCGGCGGCCGCTTCAGCAAGAACATCTACGACGCCAAGGGGCGATTGGTCAGCACCCGGGAGTACGTGGTGCTGGCCAGCATCCCCCAGCAGTCCGACGACCCGCCCTTCTCTGAACGTCTTTTGAGCGAGACTTCGAACGTCTACGCGACCGACGGCGCCATCGTCGAATCGCGCACCGAGTGGTTCGATGTCTCCGCAGCCGGGAACGCCCCCACGCTGACCCAGGTCCAGTACTACTGGTACGACACCAACGCCCGCCGCATCGCCACCGCGGATCTCGGATGGGTCAGCGGCGTTCCTCCCCCGCGTCCGACGCAGCCGCCGCTCGTGTTCGAGCAGGCGGGTGAGGCAGGCAAGAAACTGATCGGGGTGGCCTACCCCACCGGCGCCGCCTGGTTCGAGAACGGCCGAGGCATCGCCCGGATCACCGGCACCTGGTACGGCCGCTCGGGCAAGCCCGAGGCGACCCTCAGCGTCACCGACGCCGTCCGTGACGATGTCACCGAGACGGTGACCGCTTCGTTCACGATCAACCGGACCGAGCGCAACAACTTCGCCCAGCCTGTCCTCGAGCTGGAGCAGGCCTACACCTCCTCCAGCTCCGATTGGACGGCCGTCATCCCCGAGAACGGGCAGGCGTTCCTCCGCGGCCGGGCCATGCGGTACGAGAAGACCCAGGTGGTCGAGGTCGCCGCGGTGCTCCCCGGTCACACCCTGCGCGAGGGCGGACACGCAGACTCCGGTTATGTGAAGTGGTGGGAAGCGGATTGGGATGCTCCGCCGACGTCGCCCCCGACGCTGATCCGGACACGACTGGTCTACGGCGCACCCGTGATCGAGGCCGGAACAGCGCCCATCACATACTCCCAAGCGGCCGACGGTGTCACGCCCTGGCCGCTGGAGTCCACAATCGATCTGTATCGAAGTGCGGCGACATCGGTTCGTCCCGACTTACTCATGACGGTCATCCACCCGGATCCTCACACAGGGGTCCCGAATCTTGCCCAGCGCCACCCTGAATCGCTGGCTTTCTTCTGGTATCTCGCTGACGGCACGGTCGCGATGAGAGAGGGCAGCGATGGAGTCGTCATCCGCCATCACTTCGATGCCGACGGCAACCTGGTCGCCCTCGACGCCGATGATTCCGGGCTCCCGTTCTACACGCTGTCGGGTTCCGCGCCGGCCGATGGCGCGATGCTCGATCGTGCGCTGCGATTCAGCTACGACGCGCTCGGACGAATCACGTCCGCCAGCACGGGGTACCAGGCCGCAGCCGGTTTCGTCGAGCGATCCCGCTCCGTCTTGGAGTACGACGGCTTCGGGAACCTGCTCTCAGAGCATCAACTCCGAGCGGGCGACACCGGGACCCGCGTGGTGGGGTACGACTGGGACATCAAGCCCCGCACCGGCCCTTCCGATCCCATCGCCTCCACCAACAACGTCAGCCGCCTCCGCTCGGTCACCTACCCCGATCGGGTAGGCATCCATCAGGGCACGGCGAACTGGTCCCGCCGTCGTGTCCTGCTCCACTACGGGCCCGCCGGCGGACTCCACGACGCCCTCTCCCGCGTCGCCGGCCTCTTCAGCGACGGCGGCCCCGACGGCAGCGAGATCGGCCACGTCGCTACCTACCGCTACACCCCGGACGGCCGTCTGCACGGCCAGGACCTCGGCCGCGTCCCGGGCGTCCCGACAGCGCCATTTACCCAGACGGAAACCCGCAGCTTCGACCGCCACGGCCGCGTCGTCGCCCGGGAAGTTTCTTCGTACCACCCGACGCGTCCCGGCAACAGCCAGCCCATCCTCTCTTCCGATTTCACCTACGACCTGGCGGGCCGCCGGACAAGCGAACGGCTGACCCAGCTCGATCTGCTGAGCGCGGGTGACCGGAACGACGTCTTCTCCGGCCTCTTCGCCTACGACGGGCTCAGCCGACTCATCTCGGAGGTCTACGCCAACCTCGACGACGCCGATCCGCTTGCCCAGCCCGCCAGCATCGGGCGTGCGCTCACCTACAACCTCGACCCCCTCAACCGCCGGGTCGGCACCGCGACCGAGCACGGCCGCGTCGATCAGATCGACGCGAACCGCGACGGCGTGTTCGACGCCACGCTCGGCGTCAGCCATCAGGTCGACACCCGGAGCCGCCTGATCGCCCTCGAGACGGACGCCGGCACCCAGCCCACCCCGTTCGAGAGCGCGGGCCGCACAACCCAGCTGAACGGCCGCACCGTGTACTACGACTGGCTCGGCCGTCCTGTGCTGGTGACGAACACGACCACCGGAATCCCCGTGGTCTCGTGGCGATACGACGCCTTCGGCCGCCTCGCCAAACGGGTGGCGCCGTGGCCCAGCGACCCCACCAAGGTCCGGGAGGAGTACTACTACTACGACGGCGTCCGCCGCATCCAGGAAGTCTTCCACGATCCCTCCGCCGCCACGCCCCCGTGGCCGCAGGCCATCGGCGGGACCGCCCTCGGCGGCGGCGGGGCAGGTGGCGGAAGCGGCTCGACGACGCCCGAGTGGCGCACGGAAGCCGAGTTCATCTGGTCGGCCGCCAGCGGTACGCCCATCGACACGCTCCACGTGCACGTGGACTGGTGGGATCGCGAAGCCTGGATGGTCCAGGACCACGCCTCCGGCACGCCCCGGGCCTACACCAACGCCGCCGGCGAAATGGTCGAGCAGTACGGCTTCGACGCCTTCGGCCGCCTCATCCGCCGCGACGAGTTCCGCCTGGTCAAGCCGGGCACCCAGGGCTACTACCGCACGTTCCGCCAGCGCCTCGGCCACCAGGGCCTCTTCGCCGAACGCCTCGACCACCACACCAACGCCCGCGTGCTTGACATGGGCTCGGGCGGAACCGGCGTGGACATCTGGATGCAGTCCCGCAGCCGCTGGTACGTCCCCGAACTCGGCCGCTTCCTGACCCCGGACCCCAACGAGACAGGCGTCCCGACCATGCAGTCCCTGGCCATGCTGGGCCTGGTCCCCACCGGCCCCCCGAGCGGCGCCTTCGGCTGGGAGGGCCACTTCGGGGACGGCTTCGATGTCTTCGCGGGGTACGGAGGAGATCCGGTCAACGGGACGGATCCGACGGGGCTGCTAGTCGATTTTCTCGGCATAACATCGGTTACGGGATTCAGAGGGGAGTTGCAAAATCAACAGGTCGACACTGCGATTACGGTAGCTACAGGGATTCTTGGGAGAGCTTTGATGGGCATCTCGGCACATCGTGCAATGATCGACTTGCTAACAAGTACCGTCGATTTAAACGATGTTGATGTCGTACTTAGAAATTTCAATGAGTATCTCGCGAGTTCAAGATCAAAATCTCCACGATTTCACCTGCACCATCTGATTCCAAAGTTTATGGGCGGCCTTGATGACGGGCTACAAGTTAGTTTGCCAAGAGAACAGCATCAGCACTTGCACCGACTGCTGGACAATGAGATCCGTGACGTGTTTGCCTCAGATGGCATAAAGAGCGCAAGTTCCATGAGCCACAACCAGTGG
>CAYNRF010000007.1:0-25291 GCA_964399525.1 uncultured Phycisphaeraceae bacterium
GTCGCCCCCGAGGCCGCGTGGGGCCCCGGCGCCGCCTCGGCGGCGGCGTGGGACCCTTGGGCCCGGGGACCGAGCATCAGCGAGGGGTCGGGGCGGGTGTCGAGCCCGTTCGTGTCGACCGCCTCTCCGTCCGCCGATTCGAAGGAGCCTTCCAGCAGACCGTCGAGCGCCGACGCCGTGCCGGCCGTCGCCTCGTCTCCCGCCGCGGGCGGGGCAGCGGCCTGCTCCGATTCCTGGAGCAGGCTTTCCAGCGCCTGGCTGAGCAGGTCTTCCCCGGTCGTTTCGGACACCTTCGCGGGAGCCGGGGCGGCGACTTCCGCCTGCGGTTCGTGCTGCGTTTCGTTCTGGACTTCGTCGGTGGGTGGGGGGGCGGCCGCTTCCACGGGGGCATCGGGCGCAGGTTCGGTGGTTTCGGAACTGCGTCCGGCGGCCTCGACATCGGCCGCGAGCGAACCGATGAGCTCGTCCGCCGCCGCTTCCAGCAGCTCGTCCGCGGCCGCCTCGGCCTGACCGATGGCCTGTTCGGCCCCGGCCGCGGCCCGGGCGGGTCCGTCGGTCGCCTCGGCGGTCGGGGCGATCGCAGCCGCGGCGTCGGGCCCGGACGCCTGCGTCGGCGCCACGGCGGCCATGGCCCGCGTGTACTCGGCGAGGTCCTCGTCTTCCTCGATCGCCTGCGGGTTCTCGAACTTGGTGCAGGTCGTGTCGATCTCGGCCAGCAGCGCATCGATGGCGGCTTCGAGTTCCGCCCGGTCCGGCTTGGCGTTGGCTTGGCTCGACGGCACGGGGGGATGATCGGCCCACCGCCGGCCCAACTCAAGGGCTATCGGCCGTGCATCGGCGGGTTTGGGGTTCTAGGCTCCCCTCGGCATGCCCCCGTCCAGGCCCCCGGCCCATCGCGTCCACTTCTCGGACCTTCGCGGCGCGACCGCGGGCGCGACGCTCCTCGTGACCGGGGAAGAAGCCAACCACGCGGCCCGGGTCAAGCGGCTGCGTCCGGGAGAGCCGGTGGCCCTCTTCGACGCCCGCGGCACGGTGGCCGACGGCCGCGTCGTGCAGGCCGAGGCCGGCAAGCGAGCCCTGCTGGAGGTCCGGCTCGACGCCCTGCGCACGGTGGGCCGCGTGTCCCCCCGCGTGGAGGTCTGGTGCCCCCCGCCGAAGGGAGACCGCCTGGAGACGATGATCGACCAGCTGTCGCAGCTCGGGGTGGCCGCGTGGCGCCCGCTCCGCACCGCCCGGGCCGAGCGCGACGCATTCCGCGCCGACAAGCTCGGGCGGGTCGCGATCGAGGCCGCCAAGCAGTGCGGCCGGGCCTGGGCGCTGGACATCGGCGACTGGACCGGCTTCGACGACGCCCTGGCCGACCCGCGCGCGGTGCTGGCCGACGCGGCGGGCCTGCCGGCGGGCCCCGCGGCCGGCGACACGGTCCTGCTGCTCGGCCCCGAGGGCGGCTGGACGGACGACGAACTCGCCCGGGCGCACGCAACCGGACGCGGCGTGCGCCGGTTTGGCGTGCATGTGATGCGCATCGAGACCGCCGCGGTCGCCGCGGCGGCGTGCCTGCTGTCGCAGGCTGCGGTCGGAGGAGACCCACCATGAGATCACCCGTGCTCGCGCTGGCCTGCCTTCTCGCGGTGACGCCCGTCGACTTCGTCCGCGCGCAGCCGCCCGCCGACGACTCCCGGGCGCCCGCCGCCGAAGGCGCCGTGCCCCACGCCGACACCCGCGCCCGGGCCCGCGCGATGATCGATCGCGCCATCGCGTACCTCCGCTCCCAGCAGGATCCGCGGACCGGCGGATGGCGCGAGAACCCGGACGGGGCCTCGTACCCCGCGATCACCGGCCTGGTGATCGACGGCATGCTGCTGGATCCGCGCATCGACGCGGACGACCCCGCGGTGGCCGCCGGCGTGCGCAACATCCTCTCGTACGCCAAGCCCGACGGGGGCATCCACGACGGCATGCTGCCGACCTACAACACGGCGATCTGCCTGTCGGCGCTCTCGCGCGTGCGTTCGCCGGAGGCGGGCGGCGCCATCCAGCGGGGCCGCTCGTTCCTCAGGGGCCTGCAGTATTCCGAGGACGGCGGCGGGGAAGCCGGCGGCGAGCCCGTCGGGCCGGACCATCCCTTCTACGGCGGCGTCGGCTACGGGCGCCACGGCCGCCCGGACCTGTCCAACCTCGGCTTCTTCATCCAGGCGCTGCACGATACCGGCGTATCGACGCAGGACCCGGCCTACCAGCGCGCCCTCGTGTTCCTCGCGCGCGTCCAGATGGTCGACGGGGTCAACGACATGGCGTACGCCGACGGGTCCGACCAGGGCGGCTTCATCTACGCCACCGTGCCCAACGCCGAATCGGTCGACGGACGCGCCGGCCAGTCCATGTCCGGCACCATCGAGGAAACAACAGAAGACGGATCGACGATCACCCGCCTGCGGGCCTACGGCTCGATGACCTACGTGGGCTTCAAGAGCCTGATCCACGCCGATCTGGCCCCCGGTGATCCGCGCGTCGACGCTGCCTGGCGGTGGATCAACGAGCACTACACCCTGGAGGAAAACCCCGGCATGGGCGACCAGGGCCGGTACTACTACTACGCGAGTCTGGCCCGCGCCTTGCACGCCTTCGGCAGCCCGACGGTCGACGGGCGCGACTGGCGGACCGACCTGATCGACACGCTCTCGGCCTTGCAGAACGAGGACGGATCCTTCCGCGTGCTGCACGACCGCTGGATGGAGTCCGATCCGGTGCTGATCACCGCTTATGCTCTCATCGCGCTCCAGCACGCCGCCGGCCCGGCCCGGTGACACCGCCGACGCTCCCCTGCACGCCCGCTCCGCAGAAAGGAAGACCATGCCCACCGCCGCGGCCGCCCCGACCTCCACGAGTTACGACCGGCTCACCGCCCTGCTGCGCGACGCGTCGCTGCTCGGCTCGGTCGGCGGCCTGCTGGGCTGGGACCAGGAGACCTACATGCCGGCCGGCGCCGCACCGGCCCGCGCCCAGCAGTCGTCCCTGATCGCCCGCATCCACCACGAGCGCATGACCGATCCGCGTCTGGGCGAGCTGCTCGCGGCCTGCGAGTCGGACGCGTCGCTCAACGAGCCGGGCTCCGAAACCGCCGCCAACCTGCGCGAGATCCGCCGCGATTACAACAAGGCCACGAAGGTCCCCGGCGATCTGGTCGCGGAACTGGCCCGGACCGGCTCGGAGGCCCAGGACATCTGGAAGCACGCCCGCGCCAGGTCCGACTTTGCCATGTTCGCCCCCGCGCTGGCCCGCGTGCTCGAACTGACGCGACGCAAGGCCGAGTGCCTGGGCGTGCCCGAGGGCGGCGAGCTCTACGACGCGCTGCTGGACCAGTACGAGCCCGACGCCCGCGCGGCGCAGATCGAGGCGGTCTTCAACCCGCTCCGCGAGCGACTCAGCGCCTTCATCGCCGAGGTCACGCAGAACGGGACGCCGCCCGCCGACGACTTCATGGGCCGCGCCGTGCCGGTCGCCAGGCAGCACGCCTTCGGCCAGGCCGTGCTCGGCGCGCTGGGCTTTGATTTCAACACCGGGCGGCTGGACGTCACCACGCATCCGTTCTGCTCCGGCATGGCCCCGGGCGACACGCGGATGACCACGCGGTACTCGGAAGACAACTTCACCGACGCGCTGACCAGCAGCATGCACGAGTGCGGGCACGGCCTGTACGAGCAGGGCCTGCCCAAGTCCGGCCCCCACGCGGGCACGCCGCTGGCCGGAAGCGTTTCGCTGGGCATCCACGAATCGCAGAGCCGCATGTGGGAGAACTTCGTCGGACGCTCCGCGCCGTTCTGGGCCTGGGCCCTGCCGCTGGCCAACCGGCACTTCGACAACGCGTTCGCCGACGTCTCTGCGGAACGGATGACCGCCGCGATGAACACCTGCACCCCGTCGCTGATCCGGGTCGAGTCGGACGAACCGACCTACAACCTGCACGTCATGATCCGCTTCGGGATCGAGCGGGCGCTCGTCCGCGGGGATCTGTCCGTCCGGGACCTGCCCGGCGCGTGGAACGAGCAGTATCGCAAGCTGCTCGGCGTGACCGTGCCCGACGACCGCCGCGGCTGCCTGCAGGACGTGCACTGGTCCTTCGGCCTGGTCGGGTACTTCCCGACCTACTCGCTGGGCAACCTGTACGCCGCGCAGATGTGGGAGACCATCAACGAGCAGATCCCGGACCTGGACGCCCAGATGGCCCGCGGCGAGTTCGGCGCGCTGCTCGCCTGGCTGCGCGAGCACATCCATCGCCACGGTCGGCGGTACACCGCCGGGGAACTCTGCCAGCGTTGCACGGGCCGCCCGCTCAGCGCCGACCCGCTGATGCGTCACCTCGAGCGCCGGGTCAAGCCCGCCTACGGGCTCTGATCCGCGCGGGCCGCGGCCGCGTCCGGCCGCGTCTCCTGTCGATCCCGGTCAGTCGGCGCTGTCGGCGTCGCCGTGCCCGAACACCACCGGCGCCCCGTCGAAGCTCAGGGCGTCGATCGGCAGCGCGGGCGGCAGCGGCAGCCCGTAGGAGTTCGCGGGCGCCGGGCGCGAGGGCGCGGCCGTCGGACCGGCGGTGTCGGGCGATGCGGCGACGGGCGCGGGGGGGGGTGGGGGCGGGGGGGGGGATGGGACGCTCGGGGCCTGCAGGGCCGGCGACGGGGCGTCGATGCCCGTGCCGCGCCCGGCCTGTTCGGCCCGCACGATCAGTTCGCCCAGCCAGCGTCCGGCTTCCTCGACCCGGCGCGACAGCGTGTGCACGGACCCGTCGATGAGCGCCTTGAGCTGGGCCGACTGGTTGTTGAGCTCGCCCGACGCGTGGCGGGCCAGCGTCACCCCGGCCTGCACGGCCTCGCGCAGGATGGTCTGCTCGAGCTGGAGCTGGTCGAGCGTGGTCACGGCGATCTTCAGCTCCTCGGACAGCACGGGCGTGACGCGCATGACCTTCTCGGCCGCGTCGCTCAGCGGCCCTGCCAGTTCCTCACGCCGCGCTTCGAGACGGTCCAGCTCGCCGGCCGCCTCGAGCAGCCAGGCGCCGAACTGCGATCGCACCATCTCCGCCTGTCCACGGAGACTGTCCATCTGCCCGATCACCCGCTCCGAGCCGTGCAGCGCGGCCTCGGCCCGCACGACCAGCCCGTCGAGCCGCTGGAGCACCGATCCGGAGGGGTCCGGGTCGGCGGGGTCCAGACCCAGCCTCTCGAGCACCGCGTCGCAGGCGTGCTCCAGCGGCGTGAGCCGTTCGGCGATCTGCGCTGCCTTCTGCTCGGCGTGGCGCCACGCCCGGGCCAGGGCGTCGTCGATGGACGCCGCCGCCTCGCCCGCCCGCGTCAGCGCCGGTTCGAGCGCGGCCCGGGCGGCCTCGGACGCGGCGAGCGCGCGGGCCTCGAACTCGGCCGCCTGCCGGTCCGCCCGCTCGAGCATCGAACCCAGGCGTTCCTCGCAGGCGGCCAGGCGCTCCTCGATTGCACGCCCCGCTCGCTCGAGACGGACGGCCTGCTCCTCGGCCCGGGCGCTCATGGAAGCCAGCTTCTGCTCGATCTCCGTCGCCAGCGTGCGGGCCCGGCGTTCGGTCTCGGCCGTGATCTCCGCCGATCGCTGCCGCGCCGCATCAACGGCGCCCGCGACCGCCGGCTCGATCAGCTCGCGGACGCGGGTCTGGTCGGGCAGTTCGCGGCGCACGGTGTCGAGCAGCGCCTCGGCCCGCTCGGCGCGCTCGTCGATCATGCGCACGACCCGCGCGCCCGCCTCCAGACGCACGCGGATCTGCTCGCCGGCCTTCTCGCACCCGGCGATCATCTGGTCCGCGTCGGCCGAGAAGTCCTGCAGGTCGCGCGCGCCCTGGCGAGCCTCGCCGATGAGCGAGCGCAGGGTCTCGGCGTACCGCGCAAACGCCCCCGCGTCGAGCACCCGGGGCGAGAGGAACATCTCTTCCGCCGTGAGGATGTTCGCCCGCGGCCGCGGCTCCACCATCGATTCCGGCCGCGCCAGCCGCAGCGTCTCCGTACGGTTCGAATCGGTCCGAGCGTCGGGCATGACAGCCTCCGGGCGCGACGGGTGCGCTGCCGGCTTCGTCGGTCAGAGCGGGGGAAACTCTGCAGTTTCTGCGCCCGTCCGGGCCGCGGCCGCCGGGGGCCGGTCCCGGCCCGAGTAGAATCGTCCATGCCCAGCCCCAAGCCCCGCCACGACTTCACCGACGCCGGACGCGGCGAGCGCCTCCAGCGGGTGCTCGCCGACGCCGGCATCGGCTCGCGCCGGGCCTGCGAGGAGCTCATCGAAGCAGGTGAGGTGGAGGTCAACGGCCAGGTCGTCGCCGGGCTGCCGGCCTGGGTCGACCCCGACGAGGACCGCATCGTCGTGCAGGGCCGTCCGGTGCCCCGCCCCGAACGGCGCCTGTACGTGCTGCTCAACAAGCCCGCACGCACCCTGTCGACCGTGTCGGACGAGCCGGGCGCGGACCGGCGGACCGTCACCGACCTGGTCGATCACCCCGGCGCCAGCCGGCTGTTCCCGGTCGGACGCCTCGACTACGACACCGTGGGGCTGATCCTGCTGACCAACGACGGCGAGCTGGCGAACCGGCTGACCCACCCGCGCTACGGCGTGCCCAAGACCTACCGCGTGGTCGTCAAAGGCCTGCTGGGCGCGGACGCGGTGTCCGAGCTCGAGCGCGGCATCTATCTGGCCGAACGCAAGGCCGGCAGGACCGTCGGCGCCAAGAAGACCGCCCACGTCGAGATCAGGCTCATCAGCCAGAACCGCGACAACACCACGCTGGAGATGACCCTCCGCGAGGGGCGCAACCGGCAGGTGCGCCGCATGCTGGCGGCCGTGGGCTATCCGGTCCGCAAGCTCGAGCGCATCGGCATGGGACCGATCCGCCTCAAGGGGGTGGCCCGCGGGGCCTGGCGGGAGCTGACCCGCGACGAGGTCTGGGCCCTCAAGCGGGCGGCCGCGGATGCCCGCGCCGACACCGATACCGACTCCGGCGAACCGGAGCCCGCCCGCGCGCGGACCCGGACGTCTCCTGCTGGCAACGCCCGCCCTGTACGCGGCGGGGCCGGCGGGAAAGGTTCGAAAACCAGCTCCGCGAAACCCGCCCGCAAGACCGGACGCGGGGCGGGCGCGGGCGGCGGGGGGAGCGGACGGCGCGCGACGGGCTATGAGCCCCCGCCGCTGGAACCGGGCACGCCCATCCGCCGGCGGACGATGAAGAACGCGATCAACCGGGCGACCAAGGGCGATGTGGACGCCTCGGGGGCGCCGGCGGGGAAGGCAGCGCCCAAGGCGGCTCCCCGGACCGCCCCCAAGCCGGCCGCCCGATCGGCCGAAGACAGACCGGCACGGCGGTCGGCCGCCGGCCCCGAAGGGCCGAAGGGCGGCAAGAAGACGTCCGCGCCGGGTGCCCGCCGCGGCCGGGACAAGGGGAGACGCACGCCCTGAACAAGCCCCGCGCCAAGCCGGGTTCCAACGGCCAGCCGATGTCCCACGCGGAGCAGGCCCGGCGTCTGACCGTCGTGATCCGCCGCGGCCTGCGGGGGCTCTACCGCACCGGCATCACCCGGATGGCCGCGGCGCTGGCCTACCGCACCATCTTCTCGATCATCCCCATGCTGGCCATCGGCCTGCTGATCTTCGGCTCGGTCGTCTCCGAGGCGCAGGTCGAATCGGGCGTGCGCCGGCTGCTCGGCTACGCCGGCATCTCGCAGATCACCGTCTCCGAGGAGTACCTTGAGGCCCCCGTCATGGGGCCGGCCCGCGAGGGTGAGGATGACATGGCGGCCGATCCCGAGCCGGTCATCTCGGCCACCGAGGTCGAGGAGATCATCACCGATCTGGTGGTCCGGGTGAACGCGACCCTCAAGAACCTGCCCACCGGCTGGATCGCCCTGATCACGGGCCTGGTGCTGCTGTACGCGGCCATTTCGATGCTCATCGAGGTCGAGAAATCCTTCAATCAGGTGTGCGGGGCCCCGGTCGGGCGTTCGTGGCTGCGGCGGCTGATCCTGTACTGGACCATGCTGACGCTCGGCGGCGTGCTGCTGGCCGCGACCTTCTGGACCGGGGATGCGCTGGCGGGGTGGGTCCGCGGCGGCGGGGGGTCGGCCATCCGCGGCAGCCTGGCGGGCTACGGCGTGTCGGTGCTGATCTCCACGGTGCTGCTGACCGTGGCGTACCTGGCGATCCCGACGGTCCGCCTGCAGTTCCGGGCGGTGCTCGCCGGCGCGTTCATGGCGGCGGTCGCGTGGGAGCTGGGCAAGTGGGGCTTTACGCTCTATCTGCAGTACTCGACCGGCACCGCCCAGTTCTACGGCGCCATGGCGCTGCTGCCGCTGTTCCTGCTGTGGGTGTATGTCACCTGGGTGATCGTCCTGCTGGGCCTGCAGTGCGCGTTCGCGCTGCAGCACTTTGCCCGCCTCATGGCCGCCGCGGACGCGCCGGAGCAGTCCGGGCCCAAGATCGTCGACCCGGCGGCGGCGGTCGGCCTCATGGGGTCGATCGTCGGGGCCCACCAGCGCGGCGCGAGCCCGGACGCGGGCGACCTGGCCGAGTCGCTGGCGATGGACGCCGCCGTGGTCGAAGTGCTGCTCCGCCGGCTCGAGTCGGCGGGGCTGGTCCGCCGGGTCGTGGCCGGAGCAGACGAGCAGGCCGGCTGGGTGCCGGCCCGCCCGCCCGAGATGATCGAGATCGGCACGATCCTCGACGCGGTGGGGGATCTGGACGCGGCCCGCTCCACCCCGGTCTGCGGGGGCCTGCTGGCCGAGCTCAGCGCGGCCCGCCGCCGGGCGGCGGGCTCGCGGAGCATGGCCGACGCCGTGCCGTCGCCGGGCCGGACCTCCCCGCCGCCCTCTCCCGCCTCCCCCTCTTCCCCGGCCTCCGCACGTCCGCAGACTGAGTAGTTTCCGGGGACCCGGCACGGGTCGGGATGCCGAGGAAGCCCGCCAACCCGCCCCGGAGCGGGTGGGATGCCTAGCATCCCGGTTCCCATGACACCACGCGAGTTCACCGAGTTTTCGATCTATCTGCAACAGCGGCCCGGCGAGCTGGCCGGCGTCCTCGAGGCCGCCCAGCTGGCCGGGGTCGAGATCCTCTCGGTGTCGACCGCCGAGCATCTGGACCGGGGCTGCGTCCGCGTGATCGGTCAGCCGGAAGCCGTCCTGCGGGAGGTGTGCGAGCGGCTGGTGGAGGCCGGGGTGGGCCCGGTGGTCGAGGCCCCGGTCATGGCGGTCGAGATCGACAACCGGCCCGGCGTGGTCCGCGACCTGGCGATCCTGATGGCGGACAACCGGGTCAATGTCCGGTATTGCTACCTCGTGCCGCCGATCGGCGGGCAGGGTTCGGCGCTCTGCGTGTTCCGGCTGGACGAGCACGACCGGGCGATGGACGTGGTGGCCAAGGCCGACTGGCCCACGAGCGTGCACGGCGGTGAGACGGCGGCCTGAATCGGGCCGGGACGGGCTGCGAAATCGGATCGGGCACGCTACTGTTCGGCACGGACCCCGCGTGCCTTTCCGCGGGGGTGGAGGAGCAATCATGGGCCTGGAAGCCGCGATCCCGACCGACAACGTGGTGACGACCCAGCTGCGGCGGGTGGTCAACTGGGCGCGGCGTTCGAGCATGTGGCCGATCCCCTTCGCCACCGCCTGCTGCGGGATCGAGCTGATGGCGACGGCGTCGAGCCGGTACGACATCGCCCGCTTCGGCATGGAGCGGATGAGCTTCTCGCCCCGCCAGAGCGACCTGCTGATCGTGGCGGGCCGGATCAGCGTGAAGATGCTGCCGGTCCTGCAGCGGATCTACGAGCAGATGACCGAGCCGAAGTGGGTGATCTCGATGGGCGCCTGCGCGTCGACGGGCGGGGTGTTCGACACCTACGCCACCGTCCAGGGCTGTGATCAGTTCATCCCGGTGGATGTGTACGTGCCCGGCTGTCCGCCGCGGCCGGAGATGCTGCTGGAAGGATGCATGGCGATCCAGCGGCACATCGATCAGGAGGGGATGCCCCCCAAGGGCGGCAAGCGGGTGCCGCTGGGCATCGCGGTGGCCCCCACCCACGCGGTGCGGCCGCAGCCGGTGCCGCTGGGCCTGCGGAACTGAACAGTCACACCGGCGTTTGCCTTCGCTTTTCCAGACCCCGCCCGGCGGGGTTTTTTGCTGGCCTGCGGCGGGCGGGGAGCGGGAGGACGGGGCGTCGATGGCAAAAAAGACACCGGGCCCCGTGGGGCCCGGTGTGACTCGAACGATTGGGTCAGTCGAGTTGCGGAAAACCGCGGATCAGCGACGGCGACGGGTCGCGACCAGGCCGCCCAGGCCGAGCACCGCGAGGGCGCCGGGGGTGGGGACGTACTGGATGGTCAGCGAGCCGTTCAGGATGGCGTCAGCGGCGCCGGGATTGTCGACGAACGACTCCCAGAACTCGAGGCGGAGGACGCCGTCGGCGCCGACCGTGAAGTCGAGGGCGAGGTCAACGAGGTTGACGATGCCGCCGGAGCTGTAGGAGCCGAAGCCGGGGCTGGCGTCGGTGCCGGGGGTCAGGAACACGCCGGTGGAGAGGGCCGAGTCCTCGAAGGCCACGCGGGCCTCGTTCCGCCACGAGAAGCCGATGGTCTCGATGGTCAGATCCCAGCCGATGCCGATGACCTGGGCGTTGGCGCCGAGGTTCACGTTCTGAACGATGTTGATCGGGGCGCGCAGGGCGTCGCGGGACTCAACATTGGTCAGGTTGATGACGGTGGTCAGGGCGGTGCCGCGGGGGGCCTGGGTGTTGGGGGCCCGCTCGCCGGCCTGGTGCAGGAAGGGGTTGGCGGTGGCGAGGCCGGCGAACCCGGCAACAGCAGCGATCATCACGGTCTTCATGTCTCGTCTCTCTTTCTGAATAGGCAGACAGGCCGGCGCTCCGCACGCCGGGTTCACACATACGCGGCCGGGCCGCACGAACGTCATGTGAGAGCGGGCTTCTCTTTCTCTCTCGCACAGGACGGGTCAGAGGGCTGACCTCAGGTAGCCTAGTGAGTTCACAAATCGTGTCAACGCCTTTCCCCCCGATTTGGATGGAATCTTGCGATTCAGCCAAAAAAACCCCACAGATGACTTGCACGAATCCAGATCCTTGGTTTGTTCAGGGTCCGGATAACAAAACATCCTCCGGTCGGAGGATGGGTGCGGTCGGGGCCGTTGGATGAGGGCGGGATCTGGGGGTTGGGAGCTTTGTCCCAGAGCTTCAATCGACGTTCAGCTTGCGACCGATGCGGCGGCGGCGGTTGAGCAGCGCGCGGCCGGACTTGGTCTTCATGCGGGCACGGAAGCCGAAACGGCGGGCGCGCTTGATGTTGCTCTGGCGGCGGGGGTAGTGGATGGCCATGTCGAACTCCTTGGGATCGTCCCTGGGCCACCGAGTCGGACGGGCCGGGCCGCAACACTATCCCCCGCTGTTTGCCGGGTCTAGGCGCGTCGGGCTGGAATCCGGAGCCGCGAGAGGCGAAGATAGGTCTGCGGCGGGGACGGTCCCGGGTCCGCGGCCCCTCGTTCGTCGTCTGTCCGGCAGACGGGGAACGAGCGATCGCGACCGGTGTCCACGCGGATGCCCCGCCGCCCAACGGCCGGCTCCTGCCGGCGACGGAGCGGCTGCATGGACAGTGCGTGGCGTGACGAGATCGAACGGGCCGTCGGCCACGAGTTCAGGGACGACTCGCTGCTGGAGCTGGCGTTGCGCCACGCTTCGGTGACGGACTCGCGTCTGGACTCGAACGAGCGGATGGAGTTTCTCGGGGACGCGATCCTGGGGATGATCGTGTGCGAGCGGATCTTCCGGCTCTACCCCAACTCGCTCGAAGGGGAAATGACCAAGATCAAGTCGCTGGCGGTGTCGCGCCGGACGTGCGCCAAGCTGGCCCGGGACATCGGGCTGGAGCGGCACATCGCCGTGGGCAAGGGCATGCAGGGACAGGACCGCCTGCCCGCGTCGCTGGCGGCGGCGGTGCTCGAGTCGATCGTGGCGGCGGTCTACCTCGACGGCGGCATGGACGCGGCGCGGCGCTTCCTCGAGCCGCTCGTGGATCCTTTGATCAAGGACGCGGAGCGGAGCGGGCACCAGCACAACTTC
This sequence comes from uncultured Phycisphaeraceae bacterium, assembly GCA_964399525.1. Classification (GTDB taxonomy): domain Bacteria; phylum Planctomycetota; class Phycisphaerae; order Phycisphaerales; family UBA1924; genus UBA6054. Next base: position 12,116 of record CAYNRF010000007.1, read on the forward strand.
AAGTCGGTGCTGCAGCAGCACGCGCAGCAGGCGATGGGATGCGCCCCCGTCTACCGGATTCTCGACGAGAAAGGCCCGGATCACGCCAAAGCGTTCCGGATCGGCGTCGAGCTGGGCGGGGTGGCGTACGAGGCGAGCTGGGGCCAGAGCAAGAAGCAGGCCGAGCAGCAGGCGGCGCTCAACGCGCTGTGCGCGCTGGGTGTCATCGAGACCGGCGAGAACGGGGTCCATCACCTCGCCGACCCCGTGCCGACGTCGTGCGACGACGCCGAGGCGGCGGGCGTTGCTCAGGCCGGGGGGGTAGGCGGGGGGGTGGCCGGGGCGACGGGTCAGGATGTCGCGGGCGGCACCGGACCGGATGGGTCCGAGGCCCGGGGGTCCGTGGTCACCTGACCAGATCCACCACGACGGGCAGGTGGTCCGAGGCGGCGCTGTCCTCGGGCCGCAGCCCGGCGCGGTCCAGCGCGGCGGGCGCGAGCCGCCGGGTGTCGAGCGCGAACGCGTTGGCCACGCGGGCCGCCGCGGCGTCGGCCAGGATCCAGTCGAGCCGTCCGGGCGAGAACATGCTCCGGTCGTCCACCCACGTCACCGTCGTGGCGTCGCCGAGGGTCACGGTGCGGGCCGGGATCAGGTCCGAACCGTCGATGCCAAGGCCGGCGGCGAGCGTGTCCAGCGGGGTGCGGGTGCCGACGAGGTTGTAGTCACCGCCGATGGCCATCATCGCGTCCGGATGACGGGCGCGCAGGTCCGCCAGCGTGGCGCGGATCGAGGCGGCCTCGGCGATGCGCCGGGCATCCTCGGAGGTATTCGCCCCGCCGCAGCACTTGAGGTGCAGCGAGCCGGCGATCACCGGGCCGGCCGGTGTGCGGATGACGGCGGCCGCGAAGCGGGCGTTGGCGCCGGGCCCCGGATCGGCGCGGGGCCGGTCCACAGTCTCGAGAATCGGATGGCGGGTGGCGAGGGCGATGCCGTTGGTCGAGGGAGCAAAGACGGTCCATCCCGTGCCGAGATGGGCGTCCACCCAGGCCTGGATGGCCGGCTGGGCGGTGTTGAACCACTCCTGAAAAAGGATCACATCCGGATCCAGTGCGCGGATGATCCGGCGGAACGGGTCGGGGCTGGTCAGCGGGGCGGCGTTGAGCACGTTGAGCGACAGGACGCGGGCGGCGTTCGCCGGCTTGTCGGGCAGTCCGACCGCTCCACGGCTGGGGGCGGTCGCCGTTGGAAGGGCGACGACCGACCCGGCGGACCAGAAAACTCGGTTCTCCGCGCCGACCTGATCGACGCGGACGCGGACCCGTCCGCCACCGGCCCGCGTCAGCGACCGGCGGTCGAGACGCGCCTCGTACACGGCGGCGGCGTAGGTCGGCTGGAACAGGAAGCCGAGATCGGCATGCCCGCCGGGGGTGGCGAATCCCCCGACGTCGTACGTGAGCACCTGCGCGCCGATGCCCGGGCCGGTGGCGTTGGGCGGGCTGAGCAGGACGGCGGTGTCGATCCCGAGCCCGTCGAGCGGCAGGCCGGTGGACGGGTTGTCGTCGGTGTCCAGCAGGATGCGGGTCGAGTACGGCGCCGCCTGGATGGCGTGGTCGGCGCGGCCGGGCGCAAAGCGGATGAACAGGTGGCGGTCGTCGGCGACGGCTTCCACCGCCGCCTCGCCGGGCCAGTCGGCGAACTCGGCGTCGATGACGATCGGGGCAGGGTTGGCGGAGGCCGCGGATTGGAGCGATTGGGCCGGGGCGCACGCGGCGAGAAGTCCGGAGAGCGCGGGAAGCAGGCTGCGGGTCAGCATGGGGTGAGGATACCCGCCGGCATTCGCCGAGGTTCAGCCTCTCCCCCCCGCCCCCCCACGGACCATGCGGATGAGGTCGCCCACGGTGCGGTGGGCCTCGACCGGGTGGCGCAGGGGCCGCTCGGCGTGGATGGTGTAGCGGTTGCGTCGGCCGTCGCGGGTGCGGGTGAGCACGCCGCCGGACTCGAGCTCGGTCGTGATCTTCTGCACCGCCCGCTCGGTGATGCCGACACGGTCGGCGATGTCGCGGAGGCGCAGTTCGGGGTCCTCGGCGAGCAGGAGAAGCACGTGCGCGTGGTTGCTCAGGAAGGTCCAGCCCGCGGGGGGGGCGGGCACGGGCTGGGGGCCGGAGGGGGGATCGGGTTGTGATTTTTTGGTGGGCATGGTGGACGGCGGGCTGGGGCCGCACTACATTACGCGAATCAAAGTTCCGGTATCAGGATTCGCAAATCGTCTTGCGCCTGTTTCGGGACGCTCGGCACGCCAGACCAGGAGAACCCGATGACCCCAGCCGCCGCAGTCGCGCCTTCCACCCGTCCGAACACGCAGGCCGGGGCCCCGGTCCGCCTGGCGGTCACCGTCGCCCGGGGCGACGGGATCGGTCCGGAGATCATGGACGCCACCCTGCGGGTGCTGGACGCGTGCGGGGCCGGGCTGGAGTACGAGTTCATCGACATCGGCGAGCGAGTTTATGCGGCGGGCAACTCGGCGGGGATCGCGCCCGAGTCGTGGGAGAGCCTGCGCCGGACCAAGGTGTTCCTGAAGGCGCCGATCACCACGCCGCAGGGCGGCGGGTTCAAGTCGCTCAACGTGACGACCCGCAAGACGCTCGGGCTGTACGCCAACGTGCGCCCCTGCGTGGCCTACCACCCCTACGTGCGGTGCAAGCACCCGGGGATGGATGTGGTGATCATCCGCGAGAACGAGGAGGACACCTACGGCGGCATCGAGCACCGGCAGACGGCCGAGGTGACCCAGTGCCTCAAGCTGATCAGCCGCCCGGGCTGCGAGAAGATCGTGCGGTACGCCTTCGAGTACGCCCGGTCGTACGGGCGCAAGAAGGTGACCTGCTTCACGAAGGACAACATCATGAAGGCCACCGACGGCCTGTTCCACAAGGTGTTCGACGAGATCGGGGCGGAGTATCCCGAGATCGAGAAGGAGCACTGGATCGTGGACATCGGCGCGGCGAAGCTGGCCGACACCCCGGGCGTGTTCGACGTGATCGTCATGCCCAACCTCTACGGCGACATCCTCAGCGACGTGGGCGCCCAGATCGCCGGCAGCGTGGGCCTGGCGGGCAGCGCGAACATCGGCGAGCACTGCGCCATGTTCGAGGCCATCCACGGCAGCGCCCCGCGCCGGGCCGGGCAGGACCTGGCCAACCCGTCCGGGCTGATGCTCGCGGCGGTGCAGATGCTGGTGCACCTCGGGCGGACCGAGGCGGCCGAGAAGTTCCACAACGCCTGGCTGAAGACCATCGAGGACGGCATCCACACCTACGACATCTTCGACGAGTCGGTGAGCACGAAGAAGGTCGGCACCAAGGCCTTCGCGGACGCGGTGATCGAGCGGATCGGCCAGCAGCCCGAGCGCCTGGTGCCGGTGAGCTACACCCGGCAGGGCGCGGCCGCGATGATCGAGGCCAAGCCGGCGGCGAAGGCGGGCAAGAAGCCCGTCAAGCGGCTGGTGGGCGTGGACGTGTTCCTCGACTGGGACAAGCCCGGGCGTCAGGCTTCGCAGCTGGCCACCGAGCTGAGCCTCGCGGCGGCGAACCACGACCTGCGCCTGAAGATGATCACCAACCGCGGCGTCAAGGTGTGGCCCGAGGGCTTCCCCGAGACCTTCTGCACCGACCACTGGCGCTGCCGCTTCCAGCACAAGAACGCCGGCGAGACGGTGACGCACGGGCAGATCGTGTCGCTGCTGACGGCGGTGGCGCGGCAGGGGCTGGACTTTATCAAGACCGAGCAGCTGTGCGAGTTCGACGGCGAGGCGGGGTACTCGAAGGGGCAGGGCGAGTAACGGTCCGTCCGACCGGCGGATGACGACGGGGCGGTCCTGCGGGGCCGCCCCATTTTCGTTGGGTCAGCCGCGGAGGATCGCGCCCGCCCGGCGGGCGGTGTTGGGGTCGGGCAGGTCGATGGGGCGGAACTTGACGACGGTGCCGGCCTCGTCATCGGCGAGCAGGGCGCGGTTGGGGCCGAGGTTGGACGCGGCGGAGGAGTCGATCAGCGCTGCCGAGTCGGAAGCGCCCATCTGCATCAGGGCACGCAGGCCGAACTCGCGGACGGACGAGCGTTCGACGGCGCGCTCCAGGTTGGTCAGGGTGTCGCACCAGGCCAGGGTCCACACGCCGACGTTGGGGCCCTCGCGGAGGATGTGGGCGAGCTGTTTGTCCGGAGCGGGGGCGGCGTCGTCGTCGAGCGAGAAGGACGAGAAATCGTCGGACTTGCGCAGGTCGCGGAGGCGGTGCAGCCCGGCGAGGATCAGGAAGACCGGGGGCTGGGCGGGCAGGCTCTGGCGGTCGCGGACGAGGGCGTCGAGCTCGGCGACGATGCGGGCGGCGTCGCGGTGGGTGGCCGTGGTGGCGGCGATGCCGGAGGCCTCGATGGCGGCGGCGAGGCGGCCGGCCAGCGCGTCGTCCTCGGGGGTGGGGTCGATGACGAAGGCGTTCGCGTCGGGGGTGGATGCGGCGGTGATGACGGCGCTGGCGAGCATGCCCAGGGCGGGCTCGGGCTGGGGACCGACGATCAGCAGGTTCGCGCCGGAGCGTTTGCGCAGGGCGGCGGCGACGGGCGGGGCGATGGCGACCGGATCGCCCAGCAGCACGCGGGGGACGGCCCGATCCGGGGTGGCCTGCGCGAATGCCTGGGCCGACGCGTCGAGCTTCGCGGGGGCGTTGCCCTCGAAGACCACGGGCGGGGGGAGCGGACGCGGCGCCGCGGGCAGGCGGGTGAGTTGCTGGTCGCGGTCGGTGTCGGGCAGCCAGGCGGTCTGGAAGGGGCTGTTGCCCTCGACGAGGCCGCCGGCGTCGTTGTAGATGGCTTCGCCGGGGCGGGAGAGCAGGCGAGCGGCGTTGTTGTCCTCGCCCAGGATCAGATACGAGTCGGCCTCGGAGCACTGGAGGGCGATGCGGACGCCCATCTGCCCGAGGGTGGAGCGGGCGAGAGAGTACGCGCCGCTGAGGGTCTGCGAGCCGAGGATGACGTGCACGCCGAAGGCGCGGCCCTGGCGGACAAGGCGGTCGAGCAGGAGCGAGGCGTCGGACGCGACTTCGTCGTCGGAGACGAAGAACTCCTGGAACTCGTCGATGAGCAGCAGGATGCGGGGCAGGGGCGTGTCCGGAGCCATGCGTCGGGCGACGGCGAGGTCCTGGGCGCCGAGGCGGCGGAAGAGCTCGCCGCGGGTGGTCAGCTCATCGTCGAGGCGCTGGAGGACGGAGAGGCCGAACTCGCGGTCGGACTCGATGGCCACGGCGCGGACGTGGGGGACGTTGCCGCTGGTGTAGGCCTTGAACTCGACGCCCTTCTTGAAGTCGATGAGGTAGAGGTTGAGCTCGTCGGGGCTGTGCCAGAGGGCCGCGGCGGAGATCATCACGTGCAGGAGCGTGGACTTGCCCGAGCCGGTGCGGCCGGCGATCAGGGCGTGCTGGCGGGTGCCGCTGCCGAGGCGGAGGTGCTGGATCTTCTGGGCGCCGCTGCGACCGAGCGGGATGGACAGTTCAGCGGACGCGGAGCGGGTCCAGAGTTCGTTGTCGCCGGGGGCGAGGCGGGCGAAGGGGACCTCGACGCGTCCGGCGTCGGCGGCGGCCTGGGCGGTGCGGTCGAGGAGCTTGGCGGCGAAGGCGTCGTCGGGCGGGGTGGCCAGAGTGAGGAGGGTCTCGTCGAAGCGGGGATCGTTGACCCGCGGTCTGCCGGTGCGCACCGTCAGGCGGACGCTGTGCTCGGCGAGGACGTCTTTGGTGATGGCGGGGGGGAGTTTGGCGGACAGGTCGCCGGCGAGCAGGGCGTAGACGCCGCAGCGGGGGCCGGACTCGAGGATGCTCGCGAGCCGCTGGGCGCCGGTCTCGGTGAGGGCCTGGGGCAGGTCGGCGATGATCACGAATCGGTAGGGCTCGGCGATCTCGCCGGCGGCGTGGTTGTAGTCCTCGATGGTGGCGTAGTCGGCGCGGAGGTACTTCTGGATGACCGTCTGCATGTGCTCGGTCAGGTCGGCGAGCTGGCGTTCGATCTGGGTGGGTTCGGACCAGATGCGCAGGCCGACCGGCGAGGGCTCGCGGTCGGCCAGGCGCATGAAACCGGCGAAGGACTGGCCCAGGCCGATGGGGTCGGCCATGGTGAAGCGGACTTTGCCGGCCGGGAACGAGCCGAGGACGCGGAGCATGACGGCGCGGAGGGCGGCCAGCGTGGCGTCGCGTCCTTCGGCGTCGTGGTCGATCACGAGCGACTCGGGGCCGGGGAGGGTCATGACGAGCGGGGTGTCGATGCGATCTGGGAGGGTGAGGCGGGCGCGGGCGTCGGGGTCGAGGCGCGCCAGGCGGGGGGACAGATCCAGGGCGAGTCGGGCGATGGGCAGCACGCCGGGGACGCGGGTGGGATGCGGGCGGGTGAGCCAGACGGCGGCGTCCCACGCGGGAGCCGCCTCGTCGGCGCGGTTGCTGGTGTGGGCGATGGTGCGGACCGCCTCTTCGACGGCGCGGACGAGTTCATCGAGGGCCACGCGGCGGGTTTCGTCGTGCTCGCGGGTGGCGGCGGCGATGGCGTCGGAGGCGCGCGATTCGGCCGAAGTCGTGTGCTGCTCCGCCGCGGCCCGGGCCTTGGCGGTCTGGTCGACCTCCCAGCGGGCGACTTCCGACAGATCGGCGGTGCGGCGCTGTTCGAGGTCGGCGATCTGGGCGGCGGCGGCCTGCTCGGCCGCGCGGACGGCCTGGCCGGCGGCGCGTTCGGCGGCGGTGATGATGGCCTTGGTGCCGCGCGAGGCGTGGTCGGACTCGCGGTCACGCCTGTCGGCCAGCTGGGCGATGGTGTCGTCGCGGGTGCGGGCGGCGTGGGCCAGCACGTCCTCGCCCAGGCGGCGGGCGGCGGTGATGCGGTCGCGGGCGTCGGTGCCGAGCTGGAGGGTGGTCGCCCTGCCGCGGAGGAGCTTGAGGGCGCCGCCCTTCTGAACAGCGGTTACCGCCTCGCGGGCATCGTCTCGCGCCCGGAAGAGCGCCTCAAGGGTTGGTTCCTCGGCGTGGGTTTCGGGCGGGACCGGCGCGTCGGCGACGGCGGCGGCGTGGGTCGGTCCCAGGGCGCGGATCAGTTCGGCTTCGAGCGCCTCGAGCTCGCCGACGATCGGGGCGACCTCGCCGCGGGTCTCCTCGTAGATGCGGCGGGCCTTGGGGGCGCCGGACTCGTAGACCGTGTCGGCCAGCCAGCGGGCTTCCTCGCGGTCGGCCTTGGCCTTGGAGACCTTGCGGTCGAGCTCGGCCTTGGCGCGGGCGACGGCCTCGTTGCGTTCGCGCTTGACCAGTTCGAGCTTGGCCGCGTGGCGGGCTTCGATCTTCTGCCGGGCTTCTTCCGCCTGCTGGCCGATCTGAGCGAGGGTGGCTTCCAGCGTGCGTCGGGCGTCGTTGACGGCTCGCTCGCGGTCGAGTTCGGCCCTGGCCAGCGCCGCGTTGCGCTGCTCGGTGAGTTCACGCAGGCCGGCGGCGGCGGCATCGAGGGCCGATCGCAGCGACGCGAGGGCATCGGCCTGGGCCTGATGGCCGGGCGAGACCGGAGCGTGCGGGCTGGCGGCGGGGACATCCGTCATGGTCGGCGGGATCATTCGCACGCCCGCCGGGCCTCGTCGGCAGCGGCCCTCAGCCGCTCCATGGCCTCGAGGGCCTGGCGGGCCCCCGGGTCGATGGGGGCGATGTATTCGTCCTCGAACCGCTGCGCGGACCGGTCGTCCCAGGACTGGCGGCATTCACGCCACTGCCGCCAGAGGGCGCGGACGGCGTCGGTGAGCATGCCGCTGCCGCCGCCGAGGCTCATTCGCGGGACTCCTGGGGTGTTTCTGCGGTTTCGCCAAGGGTGCGGGCCTGGGCGTCTTCGGGCTTGCGCTCCACGGCGGTATAGGCGTCGAGCGACGCGATGGCCTTGTCCAGCGTGGCGACGGCGGCGGGGATGCGGGCGCGGACGATGGTGGCCATGGCCTGCACGGCGGTGCGGTACTGCTCGATCTCCTTTTCGAGCGTGCGGATGTGCCGCTGGGTGGCGGCGTGCTTGTCCTCGGCGTCCTTGACGGCCCGTCTGGCGGCCTCGTACGCCTTGCGGGCATCGACGGAGGGCCGGGCGTCCTCACCGGCCGTCTGCTGGATCAGCTTGGTGTTGGCCCGCACGGCCAGCTCGGAGCGCATGCGGATCTCGCGCTTCCAGTGGGGCAGGCGCTCGCGCCGGAGCATCTCAAGCACCTTGGTCGCGCCCGCACCCTCGCTGACCAGCGCGGCGTTGGCATCCTCGGCGAAGCGGATCAGCGCGGGGCGGAAGCGGCGGAGGGCTTCGGTGTTGTGAACGCGGGCCTGTTCGGACATGGGGTCGGTTCCGAGTGTCCCGGCCGGACCGTGAGAGTGGGGGTCGGGAAGAAGCGGTCAGCGGTCCGGGACAGTGTACCAGAAGGTTCGTGATTTGCTGCGGGCGTGATCCCCCGATCATGCGGTTTTCATCCGGGTTTCACCGCGGGGAACTAGGTTGCAGCAACGTTGAATGGGCTGAGACGGGCGGCTTGCCGTTCGCCGGTCCGGAACCAGTCGGCCGAGGGAGGAGATACCGTGAAGCCCTATGCGCGATTCGGGGCCATGATCGGCACATCGATCGTCGTCATGTATCTGCTGACCTATCTCAACTCCGACCAGATCATCGGGCACGCGGGTTTCAGCGAGACTCGGGTGTTCATGGCCCTGCTGATGGGGGCCAGCATGGCGGTCATCATGCTCAGCTACATGCTGAGCATGCATGAGAACAGGCGGATGAACATCGCGATCTACGCGGGCAGCGCGGCGCTGTTCGGGGCCGCCCTCTGGCTCGTCCGCAGCCAGGTGACCGTCGACGACGTGGATTACATGGAGGCGATGATCCCGCACCACTCCATCGCCATCCTGACCAGCGAACGGGCCGGGATCGAAGATCCGCGGGTGCGGCGGCTGGCCGACGAGATCATCGCGGCCCAGCGGCGCGAGATCGCCGAGATGAAGGTGCTGATCGCGGACATCCGGGAGCACGGCGTCCAGAACGGGACCGATGCCGGCGGCCGGACGGCGGCCGAGATGCTTCTGGGCCCGGAGGTTCCGGCTCCGGACGCCTCGGCGGTGGACGTCCCGGAGGGGTTCCGGGTGGAGGTGGTCGTCAGCGGGCTGACCTACCCGACCAGCGTCGAGTTCGACGGCTCGGGGGGAATGTTCATCGCCGAGGCGGGGTATTCCTACGGCGACGAGACGTCGACCCCGCGCATCCTGCGCGTCTCGTCCGGTGGCGAGGTGACTGTCATCGCGGAGGGCTCGCCGCTCGAGGGACCGGTGACCGATCTGCTGTGGCACGAGGGCCGGCTGCTGGTTTCGCATCGGGGCAAGATCTCGGCGGTCAGCCCGGGGGGCGAGGTGAGCGATCTGGTCACCGGCCTGCCCAGCAGCGGCGACCATCACAACAACCAGATGACCGTCGGCCCGGATGGGAAGATCTACTTTGGTCAGGGGACGCTGACCAACTCCGGCGTGGTGGGCGAGGACAACTTCAGGATGGGCTGGTTGAGCGACCATCCGGACCTCCACGACGTCCCGGCGCACGAGTTGCCGCTCGTCGGTCGGGCCTTCGAGACGCCCAACCCGCTCAACACCCAGGGCGAGCAGGTCCGGACCAGCGCATTCCACCCGTTTGGCCAGGCTGACCCTCAGGGCTCCGTGGTGCCCGGACGGACAAAGGCGAGCGGCACCGTTCTGCGGATGAACCCGGACGGCTCGGACCTGGAGGTGTACGCGTGGGGCCTGCGTAATCCGTTCGGGCTGATGTGGAGCCCGGGACCCGAGCCGACCCTGTACGCCACGGAGAACGGGTTCGATGTCCGGGGAAGCAGGCCCATTGCCAATGACCAGGAGGACATCTCCATCATCAAGGAGGGAGGGTGGTACGGCTGGCCCGACTACGCGATGGGAGAGCCGGTGACCGACCCGCGTTTCAAGCCGGACGGCAAGCCCCAGCCGCGCTTCGTGATGGCCGATCACCCGCCGGTCGAGCAGCCCTGGATGAACTTTCCCAGGCATTCGGCGATCGCCAAACTGGATTTTGCCCGCTCGGACGAGTTCGGGAGCGGCCGCATGTTCGTCGCGTTCTTCGGTCACATGGCGCCGATGACCGGCGAAGCGCCGGAGGACCATGGCGGGCACCGCGTCGTGCGGATCGATCCGAGCTCCGGAGCGTCTGAGACCTTCTTTGGACGGAAGGAACACCACGCGGACGGGCACGCCGAGGCCGCGGGCGGTCACGAGGAATCGATCTCGGCGGGCCCCAGGCGGCCGCTCGACGTGCGTTTCTCGCCCGACGGCGCGGCGCTGTACATCGCCGATTTCGGCTCGATGGTCATCAAGGACAAGCCGGTGCCGATTCCGGGCTCGGGGGTCGTCTGGCGGGTGGTGCCCGAGAAGGCAGGATCGCCGCGCCCGCCGGCGGGGATCTCGGTGCGCGAATGACCGGCACAGTCCGGTGGAGAGCGGCCGGCATCACCGCTGACGGAGGTACTCCTCCAGTCGATCCGCCTTGCGGAGCAGGAAGGGGACCTGCTCCTCAACGGCCTCGTTGAAGCGGGCGATCTGGCGCATGGTCTGTTCGAACTCGTTGGTGAACTTGGCGTGCTCCTGATCGCGCCAGGTCTGGCCGAGGCTGGTCATCTGGCCGTTGATCTGGCCCATCTGCTGGCCCAGACCGACGCTGAAGCGTTTGAGAAGCTGGGCGAAGCGGCGGATCTCTTCGGGGTCGGCGACGGCCTTGGCCATGGGGATCTCCGGGCGGGCGCGGACCGGACCGCGGCGGCGCGGCTCGCCGTCCGTCGGGGGTCTCTCCGCAGTCTAACGCACGAGGTCCGGCCACGGTTCCAAAATAAAGAAACGGGCGGGTGGCGCACCTGCGCCGGCCGCCCGGAGCGTGCGGGAGTCGCGGGCCCTGTCAGCGGCGGCGACGTCCGGCGGCGGCGGCGAGGCCGAGCAGCGTCAGCGACCCGGGAGCGGGCACGTTGCGCAGGGTGACGTTGTCGATCATCAGATCGAAGCGGGTGAAGGGGTAGAAAGAGCCCAGCTCGGCGCTGTGGATGACGATCTCGTCGACGTTGGAGATCAGATCGGCGAAGGTGGCGCCGGGGGGCAGCGTCCAGTTGCCCTGATCGTCCTCGGCGCCGTACGGCTGCCAGCCGTCGGGCAGGACCTCGGAGTTGGGGTCGAAGATCACGCTGTAGGTGGTCCAGTCCTGGGCGAAGCCGGAGACGCGGCCCATCTCGAACAGCACGGAGGCGTAGGGGTAGAAATCGTCGCCCATGCTGTAGTTGCGGAGCTCCACGATGACGGCGCGGCTGTCGACGGGCTGGCTGCCGACGCGGATGAAGTTGGTCTGGACGTCGACGCTGAACTCGAGCAAGTCGCCCTTGGCGCCGTAGTCGCCGGTCCAGTCGGGGTTGGTGTCGTTCCAGAACTCGAACCAGAACGAGTCCGTCACGCCCGGGATGCGGAAGAAGTCGTTGTTGTTGCTGTTCTGAACCACGGCGCCGGCGTTGCCGAGCCAGCCGTCAGTGCCGCCGGTGAAGTCGGTGAAGGCAACGGTCTGGGCGGCGGCGGCCGCGGCGGTCAGGGCGAGGGCGCCGAGGGCGGCGGAGGTCGGGGCGTGCATGGGGGTCTCCTTCTGAAAAATGGGTCCTGCGGTGGGTCCGCTTGTTCCGAACTGTTCAGAACAGTATCATGCCCCTCAGATGCCCGCAAGACCCATGACCAAAGAACCGCTCGAAGTGCTCCCGCGGGCGGTCGGCGGGTATGGTCGGGATATGGCGTCGATCGAACCGTTCAACGCGGAGGAGCGGGCCCGGGCGGTCCGGGTGGCGGCGGGGCTGCACGCCGCATGGAATGCTTGGTTGGGCTGTTACCCTCCCAAGGACCGGTCCGCGAGCGGACTGAGCCGCACGCTGGGGGTGGACCGGACGACGTGCCAGCGGCTCGTGCACGCCGTGCGGGGCGGGTTCGAGGGCCCGGCGCTCCTGTCGCGTGTGCCCGGGATTCCCGGGATGCGGACGCTGCTGGGGGCGGGCTCGGGGCGGGTCCCCGCCGAACAGGCGGACGCGGTGGGGGAGGCGATCGAGGCCTACGCGGCGTTGATCGACGATCTGGGCGGGAGCCAGTCGCGGCTGATCCGACGGCTGGACGCGACCGGGGTCGGGGGCGAGGTTGGCAGCGCGGACGCGGGCGACGATGAGGTGGACCGGCGGCAGTTGTTCGAGGCCGCGGCGCGCCTGACGGGGCGCTGGTCGGACCTGTGGACGGCGGTGTACCTGTTCCAGCCGGACGCCGCGCGGGAGCGCATGCGCGTGCCGCGGGTCTACGGGCTGCTGGGGCACCGGGCGACACCGGACGCGGTGCCGCTGGTGATCCAGAACTTCGGCGCGGGCATGGCCGAGTCGGCGCGGGCCCGGTCGCCCGCGCCGGGCATCGGCCGCGGGCCCGGAGACCCCGGGCTGGGTGGTCTGGTCGGTTCGTTCTCGACCGCTCAGGGCGCGCTGGTGCGTGACAGCCGCGGTGAGGGCTTCCTCGTGCAGCGTGTGGACGCGGGCGGGGACGCGGCGGGGGAACCGATCGATCTGATGTTCGCGTCGACCGCGGACAACCCGCACCCGCGGCTGCTCGATCCGGCGGTGGCCAACCTGTGGGCGCTGGTGCACTTCCCGGCGCGGGCGATGCTGCTGGATGTGTACCTGCCGGTGGGCGAGGCACGGTCGGCGCTGCCCTCGGTGGGCGTGCACCTGTGGAGCCCGGACCTGGACGTGCGGGCCCGGCCGTCATGGCAGACGCGCTTGCCCAGCGGGCCGCGGCTGCAGGTGCTCGGGCGTGGCCTCGAGGGCGCGGCCTCGCCGCTGCACGCGCGGCACGGGGAGTTGACGCGGCTGGCCTTCGCCTCGGCGGGCGCGGACCCGGACGGGTTCGTGGGCTATCGGGTGGTGGTCGCGTTCCCGGTGTGGCGGACGGGGTACTGCGTGAGCTTCGACTACAGCGAGCACGCGGCTGGCTGAGCGCCGCGGGAGCCGGTCAAGCCGCCGGCCGGGGCCGGCGCCGGATCGCCAGCATGTACAGCACGGTGCCGGCGGCGAGCAGGCCGGCGGTGGCGGCCATCGAC
>CAYNRF010000007.1:25301-37070 GCA_964399525.1 uncultured Phycisphaeraceae bacterium
CTCCCAGCTGACGCGGGTCAGCAGGCCGAGGCAGACGAGCATCGCCACGATCGGAACGCACAGGCCGCCGGGCAGGCGGAACTGGGCGGGCGGGACCGCGGTCCGGCCGCAGACGCGCGGCATCGCGGCGATGCAGGTCATGTAGATCAGCAGGCGCGTCAAGACGCTGAGGACCGCCAGCCAGACAAAGCTGCCGGTCACGGCCAGGCCGAAGGAGGCAAGGCCGTAGATGGCCACGGAAATCCACGGCGTGTTGTGTCTGGGGTGGACTCGGGCGAAGGCCGGCGGGAGCTGGGCGTCGAGGGCCAGCCGGTACGTGATGCGCGGCGTGGAGAACATGGAGCCGAGCAGGTTGCCGCCGACCGAGACGATGATGGCCAGGATCACGACGACGGCGCCGGTCGGACCGAGCAGCACGCGGCCGGCGTCGACCAGCGGCCGATCGGACTCGGCGAGATCGGGCAGCACATGCCGGGCGGCGAGCTGGATCAGGACATAGAGGCACGCGGCCACGCCCAGTGCCAGCAGCAGGGCGCGGGGCAGGTCGCGCTGCGGGTTGCGGGCCTCTCCCGCGGGCACCAGGCCGGACTCAAAGCCGACATAGGCGTAGATCACCAGGAGCACGGCCGCCCCCAGATCCTTCAGTTCGGGCGGGGCGGTGACGGAGGTGAAGGCGGCGGCGTCGAGGTTGATCAGGCCGATGCCGGCCAGGCCAATCAGCGGCAGCAGCTTGAGCACGGTCAGCACGCCCAGCGATCCCATGGCGGCCCTGGCCCCCACGATGTTCACCCACACCATCCCGGCGCAGAGCAGCAGAAGCAGGCCGATGCGCAGGGAGGGGCCCATGGCGTCGGGCCAGAAGAAACCGATGGTGGAGACGAGCAGGTTGAGGTTGGCGGCGAAGGCCGTCAGGCGGGCGATGTAGAAGGCCCATCCGACCTGGAACCCCACGAACGGGCCGAAGGCGGCCCGGGCATACAGGATCGGGCCGCCCGTGCCGGTGAAGGCGCTCGAGAGGCTCGCGAAACAGAGCATGATCGGCGCGATCAGCAGAGCGCAGAGCGCAAACACCCACGGGCTGAAGTCACCGGCCAGCCGCTGGGCCCCGGCGGGGGTGCCGAAGATGCCGGCCCCGATCATGCCGTTGATGATGATCAGCCACAGGGCCGCCCGCCCGAGGGTGCGGGAGAGCGGCTCGGGGGCCGGCATCGAAGGCGGGAGGGGGCGGTCCATGGGTGCTCCGGTCGGGGCAGTCTACCGGAGGGCCGGGCGGCCCGGTCCTGGCGATTCCACACCGAGGGCCCGTCTGGCTTGAACCGCCGCGGGGAGCGGCCTAGCATCACTTCCTGACTGCGGGATGGAGCAGCCTGGTAGCTCGTCGGGCTCATAACCCGAAGGTCGTAGGTTCAAATCCTACTCCCGCTATTCTTTGACTCAGTAGAGTCGGATAAAGGCCGATGCGAACCGTACTCCGGTTTGGATCGGCCTTTATCTCTTTGACGTAGCAGGAGATAAGACTTCGCCGCTCTTCGAGTGTGCCCGAGGCGATCAGCGTCTCGACGGCGTCAAACTCGGCCGCGATCTTGCTCCGGAGCTGGCCCAGAGGCGGAAGTGTTCCCTTTTCTGTCACCTTTCCGAGTTCGATCTCGACCGAAGCCCGCTCGGCGGACAGGTCGTCGGCCTGGTCGTAGAAGCCGAGCGAGGCGGCCGTCTCCGGCTTCATGGCCGCGAGGTGGTCCCGGAGCCGGGCGAGTTTCTGGTCGAGGTCTACCAGACGCCGCTGGAGCTGCTCGCGGCTGTCGTACTGGGAGCCGTGGAGGCGGCGGAGCTCCTCCTCGACATACTCATGCAGCTTGGTGTCGTCGCGGAGGCGCAGGAGATCCTGCTGGATGACCGTGAGGATGTGCCGCTCGACGAGGTCGGCGGGGACGGTGTACCGCGTGGGGCACTGGTCCTTGTGGCCCTGCTGGTGGCGTGAGCAGGTGTAGTAACGGGTCTTGATGCCCTTGCCGCTGGTGGTAGTGTGGCCGGTCAGCTTGCCGCCGCAGACGCCGCAGAAGATGCGGCCGGTCAGCAGGTACTCGGATTTCATGGCGTTGCCCCGGTAGTGGGCGGCGTGTTCATCCCTGGAAGCGGTGCGGACGCGGTGGACGGCGTCGAAGGTGGCCTGGTCGATCAGGGCGGGCCAGGCGTTCTCGCAGACGATCCAGTCCTCTTCGCCCCGCTTCTCGACGGTCTCATCCTGACGCTCGACGCTTGCACCCTGCGAGTACTTGTGCCACTTGCTGAGGGTGCGGCGGTTGTAGACGCAGCGGCCGACGTAGGCGGGATTCTCCAGCATCGGGAGGATGGTCTGGACGGTGAACGTGCTGCCCCGCGAGGTGCGGAAGCCCGCCCGGTTCAGATCCTCTCGGAGGCGTCGGGTGGGGACGCCGTCGGCGTAGTCGCGGAACATCTTCTGGACGGCACGGACGCGGCCGGGATCGGACGGGATCAGCGATGAGACCTCGTGGTCCTGCTTCTTGTGCGGCTTGCCCTTCGGCAGTTCATCGAGGACGGCGCCGGTGGTGGCATCGAGGACTGTCTGGCCTCCGTCCTCGCGGTCACGAACGATCCGCTTGGGCGTGTCGCCGTCGAGGATCAGGCGATCGAACCCGAACGGGGCGGGTCCACCGGGCCAGAGACCGCGGCGGGCGCGATCGACCGTGCCGCGCATGGTGTCGCGGCTGAGCTTGCGGAGGTAGTCGCCGTTCTGGTAGTGCTCGACATAGGAGAGCAGGCCCGAGGCGAACGAGCGGTCGGCCTCTTGCCCGGTCGAGGCGTAGAGGACGCGCTTGCCGGCCTTCTGGAACTCGCGTTCGAGGAGGACGCCGTCGAGGGCGTCTTTGGGGCGGGCGAGGCGGTTGCGGTCCCAGGCGATGATGGCGTGGACGGCGGGGTTGGCGGCGGCGGCTCGGAGTTGGTCGAGGCCCGGGCGGCTCATCTCGCTGCCGCTGATGGCGTCGTCCTGGTAGATAGCGTCGAGGGTCCAGCCGCGGGAGGCGGCGAAGGCTTCGATCTGGGCCCGCTGCTGATCGAGCGATTCCTCCTGGCGGTCCGTGGAACGGCGGATGTATCCGATCGCGATGGTCATTCGAGCCTCCCGTTGCGGTGGAAATTGTACCGGAGCGGGCCCGGGTGCGCCAGCAGAATCTCTCAGAACGGGGTTTCGTCGTCGTAGCCCGGGATCCCGGCCCATCCGGTGCCCTTGTAGCGGAGCAGCTCACGGACGAGATCGTCGTGGTCGTTGATCCTGTCGCGGCGGAGGCGGCCGTGGCGCTCGATCCGCTGGATGACCCACTCCTTCCCGTAGGCTTCAACACACGCGTTGAGGATGCCGGAGAACCGCTGCAGGATCCCGTCGGCGCGGCCCACGATCGTGCCATTCCATGGGTCGTCTTGCGGTCGGACGCTGATCTTCTCGGATCCCTCGACGAACGCGGCCCACCACGG
Source organism: uncultured Phycisphaeraceae bacterium (assembly GCA_964399525.1). Taxonomy (GTDB): domain Bacteria; phylum Planctomycetota; class Phycisphaerae; order Phycisphaerales; family UBA1924; genus UBA6054. Next base: position 28,794 of record CAYNRF010000007.1, read on the forward strand.
GAGCAGTTCACAGCGGGTGACGCGTGGGTCCGAGTCCCGATCGACGAAGTCGCAGAAATCCCGGATCATGCCGCGGATCGTCGTTGGCCACTCTGCGAGCGGGGTGCGGAACAGCATCCGCTCTCCGCCGTGGGCGTACGGCCCGACGAGTTCGAGCTCGACACGGGTCGGGCCCCGTCGGTTGTAGATGCGGATCAGTCGCTCGCCCGACCGTTTCATCCCGCCGGATCTCTTCGACGCGACACCGAGATAGAGCGTGTCGCCCTCCGGCGAGGTGGTGAAGGCGAACTTTGATCCCAGATCGGTTCGGGAGTTGAAGTTGTTTGCCATGATCGCACGGTGAGCCGTCGCGGGGTCGAACTGTTCGGTGTGGGCCATGACATCGAGCCGGGAGGCACGGACGCGGAAGCGTGCCCGGAGGTCGGTGAGCAGCTGGAGGAGTCCGGCGTTGCCCAGATGGGCGCAGCCCGCACCCTTGATCTCGACCGAGCAGAAGAGGTCCTTGCGAGTCACCTCTTCGAGGTATTCGATGACAGACAGGCATCCGGAATCGGTGATGCGGGCGGCACGTCCGCCGATGGCCTTTTCGGTCCAGTCGTGGGTCTGGTCGAACGGGTCCACGGACCAGCCGTAGCGGTCGAGCACGCCTCCGGCGAGGACCTGGCGGACTTCCTCGGGCTCAGCCCAGACGGTCAGCTTGAGGTAGTCGATCCCTCCACACTCTCGATCGTCTGGTCTGAGAACCCCCCTGTTAGTCGAGGGGGGTTCAAGACGCGGCCCGCCCGCCGCCGGAGCCGAGGGGGCGGGCGCCCCGCCCCACCCCCCGCCCGGGGGGCGGGGGGGGGGGGGGGGCGGCGGGGGGGCGCCGGGGCAGGGGCGCACGCCCCTACCACCCCGCCCGGCCCGGGGGGGGCGGGCTCGTTCGTAGCGGCTCCCACCCCTCCCCCTTGGCCGGTTCCATGCTGGGGGGCGTCAGCGGGAACGCGGGCGGGGGCGGCGGAGATCCGGCGTGCCAGGAGGAGCGCCAGGAGGCGGCGGGCGGCGTCCTCCGGGGCTCCATTGGCGGGCGTGGCGTCGGGGGCGATCGCGAACGCGAGCTCCCAGTCGCGGCCCTGGGTGGCGGGGCGGGTCGGGGCGGAGGGGACGGGATGGCGGGAGCGATCTGCCACGACCCCGAGTGTCTCGGGTCAGGTGGAAACTACCCGGACATCTGGCGGGCGATTGTGTGTCCGGGTCGGGGTGGTCAGCGGGGAGGAAGCGACGGCCAGTTGCGGTTGCGCTGGATGGCCTTGGCGAAGGTCTCGCCGGTGGCGATCCTGGTGTCGGTCTGGTTGCCGGAGCGGACCCGCTCGATGGCGTCGAAGAGCTGGGCGATCTCGGGGGCGGTGACGCGCGTCTGGAACACGGCGGCCAGCTGCGAGATCATCCCGGCCAGACCGTACCGAAGGGACTTGGCGTCTTGGCGGCCCTTGGGTTTGCCCTTGAAGGCTTCGAGGATCCGATCGCGGTCGCGCTTGGCGCCGGTGTGGGTCAGTTGATGGACCCGCTCGGCAATGCGGGGATCGTGGACGACGGACTTGTCCAGGCGGAGGAGCTTGTCGAGGGCGTCGAGGTCGCCCAGGCGAGCTCGGCGGAGCAGGCGGGGCGGGAGCTCGCGGTAGAGCAGCCAGCAGGGGAGCCAGACGCGGAAGTAGAACTGGCTGGCGGGAGAGGTCCAGAAGGCGTCGAAAGGACCAGCTGCATCGGTGACCTTCTCGGCCTTGGCTTCCTGATCGGCGAGGATCGCTCGGATCGTGGCGTCGTCGGGTGGGAACGGAACGCCGACGAACAGGCGCATGAAGTCTTCCTGTTCTTCTTGGGTGAGTTGAGCCGCCTCTTGGCGGAGTTGTTCCTGGGGCATGCGTTGAACGGCTCTGAGCTCGTCGAGGTCGGCGTTGGTCAGATCGGGCGGGAACCCCATGGCTGGGATGACGCTTGCCTGGAGAACCCGGTGGGATCGATAGAGGGGCAGCCAGTTGGCGAGCGGTGGGGGAGGTGGGATGTTGGCGGGGAGCTTTGATGCCCGGGTGACCCACGAGAGGAGCTGGCGGATTTCGTCGGGTGCGGATGCGATCGTGACGGCGACATGGACGAAGAGGATCGGCTGGCCGTCGCCGCGAAGCTTCTTGAGAATGTCGAGACCTTGATTCATGACAAGCATTCGGTACTGGGTCAGGCGGTGATGGCGGCCGCGAGTGTTTCCGCCTGGAGCAGTACAAGGTCCGTCGCGGCTTCCTGCTGGTCCGGCGGGTACTTGTACTTGCGGAGGAGCCGTTTGACCATCGCCCGCATCTCGGCCCGGACGGTTTCCTTGATCGTCCAGTCGATGGTGGCGCTCTGGCGGATCCGGTCGGCGAGTTCCCGGGCGATCTGCTTGAGAGTCTCGTCGCCGAGTTCACTGACGGCGGAGTAGTTGGCCGCGAGTGCGTCGTAGAAGGCTTCCTCGGACTCGTTCAGGCCGAGTTGCTCCCCGCGTTCCTTGGCCGCTTGCATCTGCTTGGCCAGATCGATCAGTTCCTGCAAGACCTCGGCGGTCTCGATGGTCCGGTTCTGATACTTCTTGATGGAGCCTTCGAGCATCTCGCGGAACGACCGGGACTGGACGACGTTCTTGCGGCCGCGGACCTTGATCTCGTCGTTGATCAGCTTGCGGAGCAACTCCAGGGCGAGGTTGCGCTGGGGCAGCCCTTGGATATCCGCGAGGAACTGATCGGAGAGGATCGAGATATCCGGGTTCTTGAGGCCCGCATGGGCGAAGATGTCGATGACGCCTTCGGACGCGACGGCCTTAGACACGATCTGGCGGACGGCGGTATCCAGATCCTCAGCGGACCGCCCCGATGCCCCGGTGACCTTCACGATTCCCGCTCGAACCGCCTGGAAGAAGGCGACCTCGTCACGGATGGCCAGGGCCCGCTCGTCGGGGACGGAAAGGGCGAAGGCCGCTGCAAGCTCCATCACGGCCTTGAGGTACCGCGTCTTCCCGTCGGGCTGCTGCAGGATGTGCTCGATGGCCTCGGGCAGCACCGCCATGCGGTCGGACGCCTTGGCGGAGAAGAAGCGGCTGTAGTCAAAGCCGTGGTACATGGCCGCGACGACCTCGTACTTCTCCAGCATGACCTGGACGGCCTCATCCTGGTCCACCGTCGTCCGGCCTTGGCCGCCGCTCTCGGTGTAGGTGGCCAGGGCCTTCTTGAGCTGGTCGGCGATGCCGATGTAGTCCACGACCAAGCCGCCGGGCTTGTTGCGGAACACCCGGTTGACCCGGGCGATGGCCTGCATGAGGCCGTGGCCGCGCATCGGCTTGTCCACATACAGCGTGTGCATGCAGGGGCAGTCGAAGCCGGTCAGCCACATATCCCGGACGATGACCAGTCGCAGGGGATCCAATGGATTCTTGAATCGCTTGGCCAGTTCGTCCCGTCTGGCTTTGTTGCGGGCGTGCTTGGCGATCTCGGGGCCTTCGCTGGCGTTGCCGGTCATGACGACCTTGATGGCCCCCTTATCATCGTCGTCGTGGTACCACTCGGGGCGGATCTTGGCGATCGCATCGTGCAGGGACATGCAGATCCGGCGGGACATCGCGACGACCATGGCCTTGCCGTCCATCGCGGAGAGGCGGTCCTCGAAGTGGGCGACGATGTCGGCGGCGACCTGATCGACGCGGTCCTGCGAGCCGACGATGGCCTCCAACGCGGCCCACTTGGTCTTCAGTTTCTCTTTCGAGGTCAGTTCCTCGCCCTCGGTCAGCTCTTCGAGATCCTCGTCGAGGGTGGCGGCGGCGGTCTCGTCCAGCCCGAGTTTGACCAGGCGGCCCTCGTAATAGATCGGGACGGTGGCGTTGTCCTCGATGGCCTGCTCGATGTCGTAAATGTCGATCTCGTTGCCGAAGACGCCCCGGGTGCTGACATCGGTGCTCTCGACTGGTGTGCCCGTGAAGGCGATGAACGAGGCGTTCGGCAGGGCGTCGCGGCAGTACTTCGCGAAGCCGTACCCGACTTGGCCGGTCTGCTTGTCGATCTTGGCCCGGAAGCCGTACTGGCTACGGTGGGCCTCGTCAGCGATGACGATGATGTTGCGCCGGTCGGAGAGCAGCGGGTGCTCGTTGGAACCCTCGTCCGGTAGGAACTTCTGGATCGTCGTGAACACCACCCCACCGGATGCCCGGCGGAGCAGCTCGCGGAGGCTCGTCCGGTCGGCGGCCTGCTGCGGCGTCTGGCGGAGGAGGGCCTTGCCGCCAGCGAAGGTGGCGAACAACTGGCCGTCGAGGTCGTTGCGGTCGGTGAGGACCACGACGGTCGGGTTCTCAAGGGCCTTCTGCTCGATCAGGCGTCCGGCGTAGAAGAGCATCGTCAGGCTCTTGCCCGAGCCCTGGGTGTGCCAGATGACGCCCGCTCGACGGTCGCCGCCGGGTCGGCTGGCGGTGATGGTCGCCCCGATGGCCTTGCGGACGGCGTGGAACTGGTGATAGGCGGCCACCTTCTTGATGATCTGGCCGTCGGCGTCCTCGAAGACGGTGTAGTTGCGGACATAGTCCAGAAACCAGCGCCGGTCGAAGATGCCCTTGATCGCCACATCCAGTTGGGGCATGGTCTTGGGAGCGACCTGCTCGCCATCGGCGGTCCGCCAGGGCGTGAAGCGGTCCTTCCCGGCGGTCAGGGAACCAATGCGGGCTTCGAGGCCGTCGCTAACCAGCAGCAGGGCGTTGGGCACGAAGAGCGAGGGGATCTCGGCCTTGTAGGTCTGGATCTGCTTGAAGGCGTCGGCCACGCCCGCGTCCTCGTCGGCGGCGTTCTTGAGTTCGATGACCGCCAGGGGGATGCCGTTGACGAAGACGACCAGGTCCGGACGGCGGTCGTGCTTGTTGGCGCCGATCTGCTCGGTGACGGTGAACTGGTTGACCACCAGCCAGTCGTTGCGGTCGGGGTGGTGGAAGTCGAACAGCCAGACCTTGTCGCCGCGGCTGGAGCCGTCGGGGAGGCGATACTCGACATCGACGCCGTCGCGAAGGAGTTTGTGGAACCCTCGGTTGTTCTCGATGAGAGTCGGATGCTCGGGGCGTTGAAGGCGGCGGATGACCGTGTCGATGCAGTCGGCGGGGATCGTGGGATTGAGCGTGAGGAGTGAGTTTCTGAGCCGATTGCTGAGGAAGACATCACCGTAGGTTGCTCGCTCCGAGCCATTGCCCTCAGGGGCAATGTCCGGCCCATGGGCGAGGGAGTAACCAAGTTCCCCGAACCATTCGAGGGCGGCACTTTCCACGATGGACTCAATGAACTGAGAACTCATGACTCCTCAGTCTCCAGAATTAAGTCAATAAAGCGATCCGTGATCTCCGCGAGTTCCTGGAGCCGGAGGGTGACCTGCCAGTCTCTAGGTTTGCGAGGATTTCCGCCGGGATGATTCCAGATAACCACCCCATCAAGAACGCCATCGGTCGCAGTAAAGTCGAGATTGAAATGTGCGATTCCGTTGCGCAGATAACGGAAAAGTTCCCGCAGATCCTCTAGTTCTCCGATGTCTCCCTTGAGGATCGGCTCTGGCCAGCCAAGTTCGCGAAGCCGAGACATCGTCAAGCTTGGTAAGCGTTCGTAGTAGCGTTGCTGAGGGAAGACTAGTAAGCCAAGCATCGAATTGATGAGCTGCGTTACTTCGTAAGCCTCATTTCCAGATCGCTGGCAGTCGGTAATTATACGGAGATTGTGCTGCGTTCGCGTCGCAAAATCTTTGACAAGATCCCGGTACTCCATCAGATCCCGCCCTCTGCGACCGCCGCCGCGACAGCCGCGTCGATCAGCGCCGGATGTGCGGCGAGGTCTTCGGGTTTCAGCTTAAGCTGGAAGCGATTATTGTGCTTGCTCTGAACCGGAATACCCGCCTCCTCGAACTTCGCCTTCCACTCGACAGCGTTGCTAACTCGAAAGCTGACGTTGACCAATCCCTTTGTCGGCTTTGGCGTCAGGTAGAGGACATTGCGGACGACGCCGTTCGACCGGATACCGATGTATCGCCGAAGATAGTTGCACTCGGCCGATGAGGTTGCGTGTTTGCGGATAAAGTCGAGCAGTTCGTCGCAGAGCCGCATCAGCGGCTGCCCGACTTTCGCGTCCCAGAACGCGCGATCCTCGACACCGCCGCCTGCGTCCTCTTCGGCTACGTCGTCGGCTCGCAACTCTGTCAGATCGAGCACATGAACGAAGTTCAGGACGAGGTGCTCTTCCACTTCCAAGGCATCGAGCTGGATCGCCACCATGGGGATGCTGCCGGACATCAGCGACATCACATTCAGGAACCGGGTTGTGATGTTCTCCGCGATGATAACGGCCACATGCTCGTAAGCGGGGTAGCGATTGCGTTCGAGATCCCAGTATTCGATAGACCGCACGATGTGGCTGGGGTCGGTCGCTCCGAGCTGGATCTCGACTTCGTATCGCCGGTCATTCTCGTCATCGAGCAGCAGCAGGTCGAGCCGCCCGCCGCCGGGGAGCGTCCGCTCTCTATCCAGCACGCGCACTTCCCCCAGACCGAGGATCGAAGGGTCTTCGCAGATTCGATCATGCAGCCACTTCTCGTTGAGCATGGGATGCTGCCGCAGTGAGAGTTTCTTGTGGGTGGTGTATTGCAGCATTATTCTTCCGACTCCTTGAGGATCTGCCCCAAACGACGGCAGATGGCAAGCAAGAAACCTCCGGCGTGGAGGTCGGCGAGTGTGCCTTCAACGAACCTCTCCAGGCGGACGCACGTCGTGATGACCCGCTGGAGCGTGTCGAGATCGGCCTTGGCGAGGCGGGCCGGGTCGTTGATGTACTCGGCGGCCTGTTTCTGCCAACTGGGCCAGTCGAAGTCGATGACAAAGCCGGACTTGTAGGCTTGCTGGCTGAACCGTTCGATGGCCGGACCATTGTCGAGGATCGGCATCAGCAACTGTCCGCCTGCGAGCCGCTGTGGCTCGGGCCACTGGGGTATCGAGGCGGATTCCAGTTCGTCGGCGACGCGGGCCATCGCAAGGATCTGAGTGGCTGAAGGCTCGCTGCCCCCGGTGCGGATGCCGCTGCTCGATTGGGGGAGCCGCACCTCGCCCGACAGCAGCTTTGGCAACAAAGCATCCCGAGCCTCCGCAAGGCTTCGAGACTCAGTATCGTTTGCGATCATCAGATCGAGCAACGGCTGGACGGTTCTGGTCATCATGCCGATCAGTTCTGGTGAGTCGGTAGGCGGCACAACGACCTTCGCATCTGACAAGTGGTGACGCTTGATGTGTCCCATGGTCGTTGCTTTGCTCGATGCCGTTCGCTGAAAGTCTTCGAGGTGATGAGAGGTCCAGAGGTAGTAGAACCATTTTGGATACTGCTCTGATGTGACCTTGAAGAGGTGCTGGTTGAGGGCTGCATCGCCCCCCGTCCAGATCTTGACGAGCAGGCTTCCCGACCATGAGAAGATGACATCGCCATCGTGGATGATGTACTTCTCGGGTACTTTGGCACTGCTCAACTCGGCACCCTCGGTACTGCCCTTGCGCAGTTCGGCAATCTTGAGCCGAGGAAGAGATGGGCCATCGTCCGGGGGGTACTTCTGCAACGCGAGGCCATTTAGGTAATCAGCGATCTCGTCGAGGCTTCGGACCTCCCACCCCTCCGGAATCGGCCCAAGCTCGGAGTCGGCGAAGGTGGCGGGGAGGGCGTCGAAGAAGGGCTGGGGCATACCGTGGAAGGAGGCGGCCCCGCTCGCCTTGGCTCGGACGGGCTCGAAGTCCACGAACCACGCCTTGAAGATGGCCGCCGCCATCTGCTCCAGCGTGCGGTTCATCCGCCGGTTCAAGTCGATCTTGTCGTCGAGCGAGCCGAGGAGCGAGGCAATGACGCGCTGCTCTCCGAGAGGCGGGATGGGCAACTCGAACTTAGGAACATCCGCACAGCGCAGGCTGTCGAACACGGCCCCGACATTTAGAAACCTGCTGATCTCGTTCCACCAATCAGGGCCTCGGACAAGCCACCGAAGGAAAGGTGGATAAACACGAGTGCCGTCCGCTCGGAGCAAGACCAGATTTTGACCGAGAGCGAACCGGTCCCCCCTTGCGACAGCTGCCGTCGTGCCCGGATTGCAGCGGCGGGACAGAACTACATCATCTGGTTGAGGCATAGCCTTTCGAGTCCACTCGGTGAAATCTTTATCTGAGATTCTGCGAGCGGTGTCAAAGTCAAGGCGTCCCTGTTTCATTTGCGGAATTGCGATGTACGG